>JBJTCG010000116.1:0-33948 GCA_046091725.1 Flavobacteriales bacterium
TCTTGCAAGCCATGACGAAGAATTGTGCCGCATAAAATGTAAAGTTGATCTCCAAGTGCGTCAGCAATTTCGACTAAATCTCCGTTTTTTGCCGCTTCCAAATATTCTTCGTTCTCCTCTTTCATCAGATTGTAACGTAACTCGACATCTGATGCGGATAAATCGGCGGTTGGGTGCTGGTTATTTTCGATTCCAAAAGCATCGTGAAAACGTGCCACTTCAGAAATGATATTTTTAAAATCCATAGTTAGTAATTGAGTAGGTTGGAAATGGCTGCTTGGACCTTTTGTGCATTTGGCAACATTGCGGCCTCTAAGGTTGAATTGAGCGGAATAGCTGGCGCATCGATAGAGGCAACAATTTCGATTGGCGCATCAAGGTGCTTGAAACACAAGCGCTGAAGCCTGCCCGCAAGACCAAGTGTAAACGTATTTTCGATAGATTCTTCGGTTACCATTAGTATTTTTCCATGACGTTCACAAAGAGCGGTCATGGCTTCCATGTCGAGCGGATTTATACTTCGGAGGTCGAGTATTTCAACTTGCCCCTCGAATGCAGCGGCTGCTTCTGTTGTCCAGTACACTCCTCGACCGTAGGTAATAACTCCGATGGTATTGTTATTTTGTAAATGCGCCGGGCTTGCTTGTTGGACAATTCTAGCTTTTCCGATTGGAACAACGTAATCAGCACTGGGCTCTGTGCTCATGGCACCTTCTGTTCCGGGAATTTTTGACCAATAAAGCCCTTTATGCTCGAGAATCACCACAGGGTTAGGATCATAATAGGCAGCTTTTAGCAATCCTTTCAGGTCTGCACCAGTAGATGGATAAACGACTTTAATGCCACGAATATTGGCCAAAACTGACTCCACACTTGACGAATGATATGGGCCTCCTGAACCATAAGCCCCAATTGGGACGCGAATGACACACGACACTGGCCACTTTCCGTTGGAAAGGTAGTTGGAACGAGATACTTCTGTAAAAAGCTGATTTAGACCCGGCCAGATATAGTCTGCAAATTGAACCTCAACAATTGGCTTGAGACCAACCGCTGACATTCCGACAGTTGAGCCTATTATAAATGCTTCTTGAATGGGCGTGTTGAAAACACGGTTATCGCCAAATGTTTGGGCTAATGTCGCTGCCTCTCTGAATACTCCGCCTAAACGCCCCCCAACATCTTGTCCATAAAGTAGGGCCTCGGGGTGTTGTTCCATAATTTCGCGCATGGCAAAAAGTGCGGAATCAACCATGACGGTTTTCTTTTTACCTTGAGGTGAACGTTCGCCTGATTCTTGAGTTATCGTTGTTGGTGCAAAAATATGATCTTGAATGGATGCAGGATCGGGATCTGGTGCGGCCAAAGCATTTTCATAGGCAGCGTCAATTTCTTTTCTAACGCGGGCTTCAAGATTGATAAATTCGGCCAAGCGAACATCTAGAGACTCAAGTGCTGATTTTAGTTTTGGATAAGGGTCTTGTAATGCAGCCTCTTCGAGGTCATCGCGGTACCATTCTTTTCTAACGCCTGATGTATGATGTCCTAGTAATGGAACTTTGGCATGAATAAGAAAAGGTCGTCTTTCTGTTCTGCAGAGTTGAATGACCTCTTCCACGGTTTGATAACAAGCCCAGAAATCAGTGCCGTCAATGGTTCGGGCCTCAATTCCATGGAAGCCTTTTATGTATTCAGAGATATCCTGAGCTCTTGTTTCTTTGGCATTGGCTGAAATATCCCAGCCGTTGTCTTGAACTAGGTAAATGATCGGGAATTGTTTCAAGGCAGCCATCTGAAAGGCCTCAGATACTTCACCTTCAGTACATGAAGCATCACCTAAAGAACACACCACCACCGGTGATTCTGCCTGACTCCAGTCCGCTATCCCTGTTTTTTCTTTGTACTGAATGCCCATGGCGATACCGGTTGTGGGTATGGCCTGCATTCCGGTAGCTGATGACTGATGCGGTATTTTTGGCAATTCTGGACTGTTTAAAGACGGATGCGAATAGTAGGTTCTTCCACCAGAGAATGGGTCGTCTTTTTTGGCAAAAACTTGAAGCATTAATTCTTCGGGTTTCATGCCAATGCCCAATAACAGACTGTCGTCACGGTAATAAGGAGAAACCCAGTCTTGTGGCTTGAGCTGCATCCCGACTGCTAATTGAATGGCCTCGTGCCCTCGAGAAGTAGCATGAACATATTTGGCCGTAACCTCTTTGTTTTGCTCATATTTTTCGGCCATTGTTTTGGCAGTGCACATGAGTTCAAAAGCGCGTAGGGATATTTCTTTTTGTGTTGATTGACTCATTTTCTAAATTCGGTTGAGCAAATATACACAATGCTCTTAGATGAATGCGTGCTTCAATTACTGAAGACTTTGGTATTTTTGTCAAAAAAAACAAAATGCTGGGATTGAAGATGGCTACCGACCCACGTTGGGTCAGAATTGTGGAACGCAACATAGAAGAGATATTAGTGGACCACGCTTACTGCGAACAAAAAGCAGCGAGCAATGCCATTTCTATGATCGTGCAATATCCACATTACCCAGATTTAGTAGCAGCCATGAGTGCTATTTGCAAAGAAGAAATGGAACATTTTGAATTAGTTCATCAGAAATTGCAAGAACGCGGGCTCCAATTGGGATTTGAAAGAAAAGACCCCTATGTCAATGATTTAGCACAATACTTGAAGCATACAAAAGCCAATGACACACCAGCCGGCGTTTTTGTCAATAAAATGCTTTTTGCAGCCATGATTGAAGCGCGCAGTTGCGAGCGTTTTAAAATTTTATCTGAAGAAATTGCAGACGAAGATCTTCGTGTTTTTTACCGCGGACTCATGGAAAGTGAGGCCAGACACTACACAACGTTTCTAGGTTTTGCAAGAAAATACAGCAACGGTATAGATGTAGATGCCGCATGGAAAGATTTTCTAAATTTTGAAGCTGATTTACTCGCAAGTTATGGCAAAAAAGAAACGATGCACGGTTAAGCGCATCGTTTCAAAAATTGGTGGTGCTAGACTAATTTAAAACGAGAGTAAAATTCCGGCATTCACACCACGCACCTTCGGGGCAGATCCTTCATTAAAGATATCCGTCAGGCCATAAGTCATGTACAAGCTCCAGTCGCCATAACCAACCGTAGCCATAAGGCTTGCTTGGAATGGGTTGAACTCAAAATCATCTTTGGTTTTGTCTTTGTTTTTCTTGCCGTCTGCTTCCCATTTTTGTTCCTGACGTGCGTCTAAGCGAATGCCTCCGACAATACCCGCTGAAATATTCCAGGCCTTAGATGGGTTTTTGCTAGTAGAAATTTGCAACAAAAGAGGAGCTTGTAAATAGGTAGAAGAAAGTACATTTTTGGAATAATTCAAACCTGTTGCTACACCTACTAAAGTATCATTCACAACATTCAAGTCGTAATTACCTTTCAATGAATAACGATTCCATTGTAAGCCTAAGCCCGTAACAACCCCAAGATAATCTTTGAAAATCGGGAAGCGCTTTTCGGCAAGATTGACTTGTAATCCAATGCTTTTTGCTGGGTCTAATTCTAGGAAGCCGAGTTCAGTAGCGGATGCAATCTGGTTGTTTGAATTGATGAAGCCGTTTGCATTGAAGCCAAGACCTGCCCAAATTGCATTACCGTCTCCGGATTCTTCAGCACCGCAACATTGGTTTTGGGTATCTTCTTCAAAGGAATAACTTTCAGGGCCATCTTTTAAAATCATGCGCTCTTTGTCTTCCTCGATTATAACGCGTTCATCGATGATTATTTTTCTTTGGCCTTTTCCGTTGGCACCTTCAATACCTTTGAGTTGATCAAGGTCTTTGAGATCTTTCGATTCGAGGATGACAATTTTCATGTTGCCAATTTTGATTTGGGTGGTATCGGAAGGACGTCCTATGAGGACATCGCTCACAACGGTTGTGTCTATAAATACATCTACGCGAGTTACTGATGAATCATTGATATACACCTTTTTCATTTCTTCGGTAAGCATGGAATCCATCTGGTCAAGACGGCCGTTGATCATGATAATGGTGGTGTCATTGCCTTGTATTTTGACAATTTTCTTGGTTTCATTGTGCTGGGCCACTGCGGCGAGTCCGGCAAATAAAAAAGTAGCGAGTAATTTAAATTTCATTTTTTGTGATTTTGTAATTGAGACGAGATGGTTTTAAAATTGTTACAATTATTTTTTTGACTTTGTGCGTTCGATGCTGATTGGGCCTAGTTGAAATACGATTTTATCTTGTTGAGCGCCTTCCTCTACTTCATAGCGAACTGGTAAACCAATTGTTTGGCTTGCATACCTGGCCATAGTTTCGTAACGCATATCTGTGCTTGGTTCGGCTGTTCCGAATAATCGCTCGTTGGTTTTTTGAAGCAAGAAAGTCTTCACGGATACGGGCTCTTTGGTAAATGCTTTAGAAGTTGGTATCCCTTGATTTTGTGTTGGCGGCGAAAATACTGGGTTTTGCTGCTGTGCGTTGAGGTTTGAATTTTCGTTTTCAATGGGGTCTATGACTGCCAAAATGCCAGGCTCAAAATCAATTCGATTTTCATTGATTTCAATTGGACGCGGGCCTTCATGAATATGCGTGAGCACTTTTTTCGCGTGATTTGGGGTATGAGAAAGTAAATGATTAGAATTTACCGAGGCCTGTTGAGTCAAATTGAAGTCAAGGTTTGGAGTCTGCTCTTGAACTATTTTTTTCTGTAGATTTTTCTTGAAACTAGTTTTGTGAGCCAACATGCCTGTTGGGTTCGAAGGGCTTTGCTGATTGATCAAGAATAAGGCAAAAACAATTGCAGCTGCAGCACTTGCCGCAAAATAATATAACTTTTGATTGATTGACCTAATTGGAACTTCTTTGAGGAGTTGCTCGGTTCTTGGGTAGCTTATTTGAAGATCAGGCTTCAATTGAGTCTGTGCTATTTGTTTTTGGACTCCAAGAAAATGTTGGTCGTGTTTCAATGAATCGACTAAGTTCATTTCGTGGTTAGATAATTCATTCTCAAGTAAACCAATGGCTAATTTCTCATAAGGATGTCCTGTCTCGGAGGAATAAATTTTGATTTGGTCAAATTCATTTTTTTCCAATGAAGGGCCATTATATGATTGTTGGTCTGGGGTTAAGAAAATTAAATCAGCTAACTCATTTTGAAAATCGGGGTTAGCCAAAAGATAGGCATCAAGCTCAAGGCGTTGCGCTGACGTGAGTTCGCCTTCATGATAAGCCAATACCAAAGTTGCCAGTTGTTCTTCTGTAAGTTTCATATCAGTACCTCCATGCTCCCAATATATTGTTTTAAAAATCTACGTGCCCTGAAAATATAGACCTTCACTTGATCCACCGATAAATCCGTGATGTCTGCAATTTCGTGATAACTGTATCCTTCGAAGTCTCGCAAGGTAAGAACGGTGCGTTGCATCTCGTTCAAGCGAGCTACTCCTTCATCGATGAGCTGTTGAACATCGTGTGCGACCCCGGTGTTTTGAACGGGGTCAGGTAAAGAATTCAAGTGCTGTTGTTGCAGGTTATTTCTGCGACTGCGATCGATTTGTAAATTGACAACCGTTCGGAATAAGTACGATTTTACGCGTTGGTTGTCAACTGTATCTATGCGCAACCAAAGCCTTTCAAAAGCATCTTGAACGAAATCTTGGGCAACATCGGTATCTCTGACGTTTTTCAAAGCAAAACGATAGAGGTTATCGGAGAATTCTCGGACACAAGTATTATATTCTTGTACAGTCATATTGACAACACCATGACGATCTCATCCAAGAATTGTTACAAACAATTTTTATTGCCTGTATTTTTCTTGGTATTTCTGGTAAAGTTCTTGTTGGAAGTTGGTGGTCGGACAAAACTTTCCTTCCATTAAAATAAGCGTAACTTGGTTGGTCTTCATGTCTAAAGCAGGGCCCTTAGATACAAAAAGCGTGGCCTTTTTGCCCGCTGTTAAGGTACCGTAGTCTTGGTCAATGCCAACTATTTTACAGACACTCAATGAAACAGTTTGTAAAGCTTCTTCTTCTGTTAGACCGTAGGCCATTGTTGTACCTGCCTGAAAAGGTAAATTTCTGGTATTCATGGGTTGCATGTCGCCTTCATTTTGTAGACAGAATAAAATTCCTTGGGCTTTGAGCAAGGCTGGCAAACGGTAGGGTTGATATGTCAGGTCGTCTTCATGCTGTGGCAAACTGTGAATACGGCCAAGCATAATCGGTATTTGAGCATCTTTTAATTTTTGGCCAATTAAATAGGCTTCAGAACCACCGACTATTACGGGGAAGGCCAATTCAAAATCTTTTGCAAAATCGATGACATCGACAATTTGCTGAAGTGTTTCGGCATGAAGATAAACCCGTTTTTGTCCCTTAAAACAAGCTTTCATGGCCTCTAAACGGAGGTCATCAGGTTGCGCATCTTTTCTGTTGGCATATGCCTGCGCCATTGCGAAAAATCGATAGATTTCTTGTTTTTCCTTTTGATAATTTTCTTTGCTGTAATAGGGCCAATTGAGATGAATTCCATCATTGGCAACGATGGTTGCGTCTTCCCAATTCCAACCAGCAAGCTGCATGATTGCAGATGTACCAGAGATGTAACCTCCTCGGGGCGTTGCCTGTGTCAATAATACGCCATTTGTGCGAACGGTTTCTACTACTCTTGACTCTACATTGAATGCGATTTGTGCCCGAACATGCGGATTCCAGTTGCCGACATCGTTGTAATCTCGAGTAGCGCGGACAGCGTCAATTTCGGTTAAACCCAACGTGTTATTTGCTGACACAATAGCCGGATAAATATGTTGTCCTTTGAGTTGAACAATTGTATCCCATTGTGCGGGGTCGAAATTTTGGGTGAGCGCATTTTTTACAAATAAGATGCGGTCATTTGCGATGCCAATTGCCGCTGATTCAATGACTTGACCGTCACCAATATGAGCAGTGCCATTGATTAGTAATATGCGTTGAGCCAAGGCAAGATTGGAAAGGCTCAACAAGAATAAAAGCAGGTATTTTTTCATGTCAATGAGTATTTTCTTCAGTAGCAGCTTCTTCACCTAAAGTATCGCAATGAAAGTGCTTTTTCGTTTTCTTTTGGGGTGTTTTGGTTGGTTCGCCTAGCTCGGCTGCAGACAACATCAAGGCAAGTATGCGGTTGCGCTCTTTTTGAATGGTCAAAAGTTTTTGTTCTTGGATGGCTTCCTCGTAATACACAACACCCTCGATGATGGTCATTGCGGATCTCGCTTGAATACTGAGTGGATGTGCTGTCCATAAAACCAAATCGGCATCTTTGCCCACTTTGATACTGCCCATGCGTTGATCGAGGTGCAAGATTTTAGCCGGATTCAAAGTGACTAATTTCCAGGCTTCTTCTTCGGTCATTCCGCCGTATTTGATTGCCTTTGCTGCTTCCTGATTCAAACGGCGCCCCATTTCTGCATCATCTGAGTTAATGCAAACTAAAACACCTTGTTGTTGCATCAGTGCAGCATTGTATGGAATGGCGTCATTGACTTCAAATTTATAGGCCCACCAGTCCGAAAAAGTGGAGCCCGCAACACCATGTGCTTTCATTTTGTCGGCAACTTTGTATCCTTCCAAAATATGGGTAAAGGTATTGACTCTGAAGCCCATAGAATCTGCAACATGCATGAGCATATTGATTTCAGATTGAATGTAAGAGTGACAAGTTATAAAACGCTCCGAACGCAAAATTTCCGAAAGCACTTCTAGTTCTAAATCTACTCTGGGAGCTGTTTTTAGTTTGCCTGCGCGATAAGCACTCCATTCATCTTGATATGCCTTTGCGCGGTAAAAACCATCATAAAATACTTGCTCGACACCCATTCTGGTTTGAGGAAATCGAACGGTATTGAAATCGCCCCAGTTGGCCTGCTTTACGTTTTCACCAAGTGCGAATTTGATGAATTTTGGTGCGTTGTCGATGAGCATTTCATCAGCAGTTTGCCCCCATTTGAGTTTGATAAGTGCCGACTGCCCGCCAATTGGGTTGGCTGAACCATGCAAAAGTTGTGCAGCGGTAACCCCGCCGGCTAGTTGCCTATAAACATCAATATCATCTGGATTTACGACATCTGCGATGCTCACTTCTGCAGAAATAGCTTGTCCACCTTCATTGACTCCTTTTGAAATGGCAATGTGAGAATGTTCATCTATGATTCCGCTTGTCAAATGAAGGCCCTTAGCATCGATGATGCGCGCTCCGCTTGGTGCACTGATTGACAGCCTGCTCACTTTAACAATTTTGCCATCCTGAACCAATACATCTGCCCCAACTAGAATACCCTCTTTTTCATTTGTCCAGACGGTTGCATTTTTAAACAAAATGGACTCAGGCTTGATTTTTTCAATATTACCGAAGGCCATATTCGGAAACCAAACTTCATTTCTCGATAGGGTGTCTGGTTTGAGAGCCGCCAAAGGTTGGATCTCGGTCTTTTTATTTTGGATCGCAGACCAACGCATCCAAGCACCTTTTTCATTT
Source organism: Flavobacteriales bacterium (assembly GCA_046091725.1). Classification (GTDB taxonomy): domain Bacteria; phylum Bacteroidota; class Bacteroidia; order Flavobacteriales_D; family Crocinitomicaceae; genus UBA952. The sequence goes on from JBJTCG010000116.1 coordinate 8,540, forward strand.
GTTCCTTCACCCTCCAAAACTGCACCGTTCTTGAGGACCTTTCCATGTAATTGAATCAATTGTTGGTTGGGTTGACCTAAAGACAAAAATTGAATCGAGATGTCATCTTGTGCAACTATGATTTGTGCCCTGGTGTGTAGTGAATCAACTCCCTGAATAAGCCAAATCTTTCCTTGAGGCCTTTCTGGTGTGCCGCTCAGCTGTAAATTGTAAGTTTGATTCTCAAAACGAATGGTGTACGTCCCGAGAATCTGAGCCACGATTGTTGTTTTCCAAGTCTTTTGCTCGCCCTGATTCCAAGATTCTAGCAACACTGCTTCGTGTGTAAACGGATTGCCGTTAAAGACAGAAAAACTTGCCAATTTTCCTTCTTCAAGCGTGCCTATTTGTTGATCCAGACCTAACCATTTGGCTGGTATAGTGGTCAGCGATGCAAGTGCTTGATCGGCAGAAAGACCGCGGTTGATCGCCTTTCTCAGATTGGCCCAAAACAATTCTGGGTTTTTAAGACCTTGGGTGGTGAGGGCAAATTGTATTTGAGCTTTTGCTAAAATGGCAGCATTTGCAGGCGCAAGCTCCCAGTGTTTGAGGTCAGAAAGGGCAATTTGACTAGCTAAATACGGATCTTTTACATCAAAAGCTTCCGGAAAATTGATTGGCAAAACCAAATTGGCCTTTATTTTTTGAAGCTCTTGGGCGATCGCATATTCATTGCCTGAACCAACATAAACGAAAGGGGTTTTGAATTCTTGCGCAATTTTTGCTGCACGCAATATTTCCCATTTATCAGAAGTTTTGAAAAAAGCAGGCTCCGATTCTATTCTGGACCATTCGTCTAAAGAAGCAGAGTAACCCAGTTTTTGTGCATTTGATTTGTAGTAATTCAAGTCATAAAAAGCCTGGCGCAACAAGGCTATTGAACCCATTTGCGACGACGGATAGCTCTGCTGACTACCGCCTTTCTCAAAAGAAAAATATTGGGCCGCTTTTGCCTTTACAATTTGTTGGTGTATTGGAGAAGTACCCAAAGCAACAAGCGCACCGCTACCTCTAACAATTCCGTCAGTGTAATGTGTAAGAGCAAACCCGAAGCCAGACTGCAAAAGTTGTTCGGCCTTAGCGCTTTGATAGTGATAAGCAGCGGCAGCCGACATCTCAGGATGCACGGCTTCGTTCCAATAATAAGCGCCTTCTTTATTCGATTCGAGTTGAGGACGCCACCCATTGCCTTGGTATTTCAATGGGTCCAAGCCTACATCTGAATACAATTCAACAAACGATGGCACAATTACTTTGTCAGTGTAATCCAAGACAACTGCCCCTACTTGTTTGAGTTGTTTGCCAACTTTGACAATTTTTCCTTCTTGGATTAAAATGTCGGTAGCTTTTAACACCTGACCCGGCTTAACTAGTAAGGTTGCATTTTGCAATAAAACATATTGGGGTTCTGAAGCTTTTAGGCCATTGTCTGGACCAAATTGCCCGTGTAATTGTTTAGCAAAAAGAGCGAAAATTAGAAAAATAAAGACTTGTACTTTCATATGGTGAAAATACAAATTCTTCCAGAAACTAAGCCCTAGTTTTTGACCTACGGAACATACTTCAACGCCTCACGCCTTGCTAAACCGGTTAAATTTTCTTGGTCAACAACTTGTCTTACCCATTCAGGATTCCATTTTGAAACCTCTCTGAGCGACCAACCAATTGCTTTTTGAATGAAAAACTCCTTGTTGCCTTTGAATTGTTGAATGTAATATTGGAGCAGCTTTAAGTCAGTATTTTGCTTGTATTTTAACTGATGGATCAAAAGCGTCCGATGTAGCCAAAAATTTGTTGAAGCATGCCAATCCAGGGCGATTTGATGAAATGACTCCGGGAATTGCTTTGCATAATGGCCAACCGTATGAGACGCCAACAGATCAAGGGAATCCCACCAGGTTTGATTGGCTAGTAAAAAAGTTAAGTGTTGTGCATCTGATGCATGGCAAATGTTTTTATAGTTGGCTAGTAATAAATCGATGCCTATATATTGGATTTCTCGGTAGGGATTGGCCCAACACTCGTAAAGGAAGTCCCAGGTTTGTTGGGGCGACAATTGCTTCAGTTGAGTTTTAAATTGTTGGAATATTTCTTTTCTGGGACCAGACATCACGCCTAAAAATGAAAAATGATTTTTCATATAGGCTTCCATTTGGTCAACTCGGTTTGGGTCTTTGACGTATTCTAGAGCCTGCTGGATTTCTTGGACAAGTATGGTCATGAGAAAATTAAAAAAAATGGCAAATCATAAGCCGGGTTCTGTACCATTGGCTGCACGCAGCTATGGTGTCTATCATTTATCTAGCTCCAAACTCACGCTTGGAGTCCATCAACCTACCCTCCGAGTAAAGCGAGCCGCTCTTTCTGCTTGCGCAGGCCCCGGTATATTTGGTCTTTCAGCTCGTAAGGTTTACCCTGCCTTGTTTATCACTAAACAAGCGGTGGGCTCTTACCCCACCTTTTCACCTTTTCCTCGGCTAACCGAGGTAGTTTACCTTTCTGCGGCACTTTCTGTTCTGCAAACATCGCTATTTACAGACCTTCCCGTTAGGAAGTACGATGCTCTGTGCTGCCCGGACTTTCCTCTTTTCAAATGAAAAGCGATAGACTGATTTGCCGCTACAAAGGTATTAAAGTTTGACGAGCTTTCTTACGAATTGTAAATGTGCTGAATGGAGCACGAGGGTATAAGAGCCAGAAGGTAAGCCCGATAAATCTAAATAACCTACAAGACTTTCATTAGTAAACGTCTGAATCTTTTGACCAAGGGCATTGAAAAGTTCAATTTGACTCAAGGAAACTGGTGTTTGAAAGAAAAGAAGATCAGTGCAAGGATTTGGTGCGATGTATAATTGTTCGTCAAGTTCAGAGACACTGGCATCCAGCCCGAGGTATTCGTCTTGATACTCAATTGACGTGATTGACTGACCTTGCTGACCAAAGCCACCCTCAATTATTTTCAAAAGACAATCTTTTTTTCCGTTACCCCACCATTCATATTCAGTTGTTTGAAAAGTGGGCGGTGCTATCCAGGCGCCTTGGCCAAAAAATGTCTGGTAGATGGAATCTGTTTCCGTAATATCATGACGAATGCGCAGTGCAGGGAAAGTTCCATGAGGAGTAGTTAGGGTTCCCCAACCATCAACTACAGAATTTCTTTCGCGATGCTGAATAAACTTGATGTCTGCAGCTGGGTTTAAGTCAACGTATGTGTAGCCACGTGAGTTATATGCATCATTGAATTGCAAAGGCAATTCGTAACGTGTTTCAATTGTGTCGGATTTAAATGGTAGACCTTGCCCTTGAACATCAATAGAATAGCCGATGCTTGTGATGGCATTGGTAGTTCTTTTGGAATATTGCGTCAGGTTAGACAATTCGATAGGCAGAAAAGCCGAAAATTGATCAATTGGCAATGCAGTAGAAGGATTGTGGTAACTTGCCCGATATGGTGTCGAGGCAATTGGGCCGTAAGTTGCAATGATGAGAAAAGAACTGAAGTCAAGGGGCGCAAAGTTTTTAAGCGTTTGGCTCTGCGCGACTAGTTGCGAGAAATCCCAGGTGGAATTTGGGCCAGTTGCTTGGAGATCTAGCGGAACAACGACGGCTTGACTATAGCGCACAGTGTCATTGGCATTTGCATGATCGGCAACGGTTATTGTAATTTGCGCCAAGCATTGAAAACAAAAAAGGAGGCTAAAAATACTGATGCTTAATTTCATAGGTAAAATTTAAGGCTAAAATTAGATTTTTTTTTCGAATAAGAGATGCTAACTTTACGACATGTCACAAGCAATAGAAGCATATTACCACACTTGGGAATCAGAGCTTACGATGTTGCGCACAGATGACATGCTAGTCAATATCGATCCGAGTAAAGTTCTTACTGAACCATCAGGGTTTTGGGAACATCATCCAAAGAGCGATCAAATCCGAAAAGACTACAAAAAGCTCAAACAAGAGCAAGGCATTGATGCCCTAGTAATGACCGAAGGACTGGTTCATTGGAACAAAGGAAACAAAGCCTTGAAAACCCCAGTTTTTCTCTATGAAATACAAAAAATACAACCCGAACTCAAACAATTAGAATTTACCGATCAAGCCCAGCTGAATCCTTACATCAAATTACTCCTTCAAAATGAATGGCAGATCACAACTCCTGATTATCCGGATGAAGCTTGGATTTTGCAACTTGTAGCGCGCGGTATTTTCACAAAATACGAGCAAAGTCAATTGATCGGGAATTTCCATCCACAACGATATGACCTGCGCAGAGAGTGGGAAGCCCTTAAAGCGCAAACTACTTTTTCACCGGCATTGCGTCAAACCATTGGCGATTTCGATGAAGAAATACAAATAGAAAATTCAATTGAAAATATAGGTCATATAAGTCCACTAGATTCGGATCAAAAAGCTGCAATATCGCTGGCTTTATCAAACTCGAGTGTTATTTACGGGCCTCCGGGCACTGGAAAGTCTGCCGTCTTGAGTAATGTAATGGCCCAAATTATTTTCGCTCAGAAAAAAGCACTTGTAGTGAGCGAAAAACGAATTGCTTTGGAAGTACTCAAACACCGTCTGACCGACGTAGGTTTGGGGCAATACTGCTTAATGACGCCTTCAAAAAATGAGTTAGCTTATTTTTTTCAGCAACTTCAACAAGACTTTCACAACCTATTGCAAGCGCGCCTACCCGAAACAAAAACGATTTCCCTGAGCGAAAGCAAAGCCAAAGCATATTGGCAGCAAAGAAAACAACTGGAGCAAAGCGCCCGAACCAGTCTTGAAGAGCTCTTTACATGCTTTGGCCCAAGAGTCAATGAACCAAAAGCAAGTATTTCAGCAAACTGGATCAAATGGTTACACCACCGTAAAAATTTGGCCGAACTCCCTGAAGAATTGCAACAGACATCATTTTTTCTGAGTGAATATTGGGCTCAAAAACAGCCAACAGAACTTGAAAAAGAATGGTTAGAATGGCAAGCTTTATTTCATTTATTGCACCAATCTTTCAGACTAGAGACCAACCTTGACCTTGAAGAACTTGCTAAAAAAAGCTTGATTTGTCATCAATTTCAAACCCAGGTTTTTCTAAAATATGCCCCGCTTCTGGCATTTGACCAGAAAAAGCTTGGCAAAATGCTCAACGACTACCTCTTGACAGTTAAACAACTAGATCACTTGGAACATCAACTGAGCGCTTGGTTACAAATACCAAGTATGGATGAATGGCCTGTATTGAAGTCTTTGGCTGCTCAAAAAGGTTTTTTTAGCAAAAGAAAATGGCACAATGCTGCCAAAAAATGGCTGCGCCAAGAACAAACACCTATTGCACCTTTTGAAAAACCAATAGCCAATTATTGGAAACTTAAAAATCAACAGCATCTAAGCGCGCTAAAACTGACGCAATTGGGCATTGAGCACTTAGATCAAGAGGTTCCGATTGTTTTACAACTCATCAAACAGGTCAACTTAGAACAGTATAATTGGTTTTGCGAATTAGAAAGCGAGGAGCTTCAAAACTTTCAAACTTTTCAAACCCAAATTTATCGTTTGAATAGCCTGCACCGAAAGCTTTTTCAATCTAAAGCATGTCAGCTGAGCAAGCTCCAAACCGCAATCAGTTCAAACTGGGATTCCCTGAAAAGTCAGCTTCCAGCCCTGCAAAAAATTCCTTTCGAACTCTGGGCAAACATTGGTCAAGAGCAAAAGTGTAGCAAGGCATTAAAAGAAGAATTTTGGGCTTATCTTAGGGTTGAATTTCCATTGGTGTTTCAATGGGATAACCCAACATTCCGAACCGAACTATCAGCCGCACTCATAGCGGAAGAAAACCAACAAACCCTGTTTATTGATTTAGTCAAAAAGCAACAAATTGAACAGTTTACTGCTTTAGAAAACACCCTTAACCAACCCGTCAGAAAACTCAATCAGGCACAAAAAGAAAACAGACAAGCACTGCGCAAAGGAAAAGCAATATTGGTGAGAGAGATGGCTAAAACCAGACAATTTATCCCCTTAAAAAATCTACTTGAAGGGCCAGCAGCTCCTTGGTTATTTGCTATTTATCCGATTTGGCTGATGAATCCGACGCAAGTGGCGAATAGTCTTCCGATGGAATGTTCTATTTTCGATTTTGGGCTCTTTGACGAAGCCAGTCAATTGCCTTTAAGTCATGCAATTGGTGCCTTGCAAAGGGTAGAAAAAGCACTCATAGCTGGTGATCCAGAACAAATGCGCCCGAGTTCTTATTTCTCGGCTCAGGCTGAGGGTGTTATTGATCTTTTGCATCAGGGAGCCTTTCATTTGCCAAGTTGCCTTTTGCGTTACCATTACCGAAGTGAACATCCTAGCTTGATTAGCTTTTCAAATCGGCATTTTTACAGAAATGAACTGAAAACTTGGCCTTCGGTAAATATTGATAAGCCTGCAATTTTTCGTCATTATATCCATGATGCTACTTACACAGATCGTCAAAACGAAAAAGAAGCTGAAGCGCTAGCCAAAGAACTGCAAATACGATTAACACAAACAGACAAAATTGGTATAGTTGCCTTTTCAAATCAGCAGTTGCAATGTATTTTCAACTATCTGACAGCAGCGCAACAGGCACTTTTAGAAGAAAAAATAAGTCAGCGTCAGGCCTTTTTCTTGGCGCTTGAACAAGTTCAAGGTGAAGAATGTGATCATTTGCTAATTAGCTTTGGCTATGGAAAAAATTCAGAAGGAGAATTTAGTTTGCGTTTTGGCCCAATGAATCAGGTGCAGGGAAGAAAAAGACTCAACGTTTTGCTCACCAGAGCTCGAAAATCACTGCATTTTTATTGTTCAGTTCAAAATACTGATTTTCCAGCCAAGCGCAGTGAAAGCGTGGAACTCATCTACGAATGGATTAAATATTTAGAAAATCCTGTCGAACATACTGCCACCTACGATGCCAATGAAAGACTTGCTAGTGCCGATGATTTTGACAGCTTTTTACATTGTTATCGGGTCCTGAAGCAGCGTTCGGTGCTCCCTGATCGCGTCTAGGAACTGGGTCATATCCGTGTCCTCCTCTCGGATGACAACTCGCAATTCTTTTCAGACCCAGCCATGTTCCTTTAATTGGGCCCCAAACCTGAATCGCTTCAATCATGTATGAAGAACATGTAGGCGTGTATCTGCAAGTGGCTGGAAATAATGGCGAAATAATGAGTTGGTAAATTCTTACGAGTAGAATCAAAGGAAAACCGAGCCATTTTTTAATTGTAAGCATGTGTAAATTTAAGCAATTTCAACACCGTGATGTGTAAACTAAGTTTCTGTAACTTTTTTGTCAATTTAGGTTATTCGTATTTTTAGAAAATGAAACATCTCCAGCTGCTCTCTTGCCTGTTTTTGTCATTTTTAACGACTCCATTATTTGCCCAACCATTATCTCAATGGGAGGCAGATAAAATTATGGTTCATCAAGCACACGGTGTTCAGACCATTATGCATGCTGAGGCCCTTTTTGAAGACCGCTGGGACCAGCTACCCCAAGCACAATTCTGGAAAAAGATCATGCTGTTGGCACCAGATTCTTGTTTGGTAAATGTGGCTGCGACGCGTCAGGTTTTGGCCAAGATGTCCAACAGAGACTGGAATCGTCAGACCGAAGCTCAAAAAGATAGCACCAGACAAGCGCTCAGAGTAGCCTATGGTTTACCATCAACTGAAAGAATTTATGTCACCACCGGTAAAAACGATTTTTACAAATTCAATGAGGTTTATCCTAGTTTGGCAAAAGGTGTAGCTGCTTTTGAGCGTTTTGGAGTAGACCCGTGGTATGCACAAGCCATTTTATTGATCGAAAGCCCAGCTCAAATGCGGAAATCCTCAACCGGAGCCTATGGTGCATTTCAATTGATGCCTGGCGTGGCGCGTTCTCAGGGTTTAACAGTCAATGACCAAATCGACGAAAGAAAAGACTTTGATCGTTCGGCCTACGGAGCCGCTCAATTGATTCGCAAAATTTGTATACCAGAAGCCAAGAAAATCTTAGCAGCGCATCAAATTGAATACAATGAAACAGATCTTTGGTTCAGGCTATTTGTTTTGCATGTTTATCATGCAGGCGCCCTGAATGTTGCCGCTGTTGTCAATAAAATACAGCCAACCGAAGGATCCCAAGAACTCATCAAAGCGATGTGGCAAAATTCAGCAGCGGGTTTTGGTAATAATTCTCAGAACTATACGCAATTAGCCTTGGCTGCTCAGCTCATATTACACGACATGGTATATCAAAACTGTACTGAAATCAAGCCTTGTTTGGGTCGTTGAGCCATAGCATTTGACCATTTTGAATAGCCAGATTACTCGGTAAATTATTAGTGTAAAGGCCTCCCGTTCCGAATCCTTGTTCCAACTTTAAGTCATAGGTTGCACCAAATTGAACAATGGCATTGAGCCCTATTGAACTCTCAAGTGCACTAGTTAGCCACCAACCAATTTGCATGCTTTCCGCAATTTGGATCCAATCCTGAACACCACAAAATCCGCCATGCAAACTTGGTTTGAGGATGATATACTGAGGCCTAATTTGTTGGAGTAAATACACTTTAGCGTCGTAGTCAGAAACACCTATCAATTCTTCATCGAGTGCAATCGGAATAGGTGCCTTTTGACACAAATTTGCCATTGCGTCTAACTGACCCGCTTGAATTGGTTGTTCAATGCTGTGAACAGACAAGTTTTTTAATTCTTGTAAAATTTCTTCAGCACGGTCACTTGAAAAAGCCCCATTAGCATCTACACGAATAGTGATTTCTTGTTCATTAAAATGCTTTCGGATTTCTTCAATAAGTGCGCGTTCTTGGGGCCACTGTAAGGCGCCAATTTTCAATTTGACCACCTTAAATCCTTGAGCAATCTTTTCTTGGATTTGCACTCGCATATTGATTTGGGTATCCATCCAAACCAAACCATTGATCGGAATTGTTTGCTGTGTCTGGGTAAAAGGGGTGTCAAATAATACTGCATTTCCATCAGCTCGAACTGCAAAAATCAAGGTTTCAATTCCAAAAATAAAAGAAGGATAATTTTGCCATTTCTGAAGCAGATCTTGCCAAATTGAATCATCTTTAAACGCACTTTGTGCCCATTGTTGAAGATGTGGCAGTGCTTCGTCTAAAAATAGACGCAAGTTTTGCTCGTAATGAACGTGGTCGATATATTCTGGCGATAAACCAGGTATAACTGGGAATTCAGTGCTTACCTCTTTACCATTGTGCAAAACTAAAGTGTATATCCAAGATGGCTTTGAATGAAGCACGCCACGGCTCGTGCCGGCTGGTTTTTTAAAAATGAGTTCGTGTAAACGCAAGGAATCAAGCATGATGATATGGCTCTCCTTTTAAAATACTAAATGCTCTGTAAAGTTGCTCTAAAAATATCATCCGCACCATTTGGTGTGAAAAGGTCATTTTAGACAATGAAATTTTGAAATTGGCTCGTTGATATACGGCTTCGCTGAAACCATAAGCGCCGCCAATTACAAAAACGAAATGTCCGGCATGCTGCATTTGTTTTTTTTCGATCCAAACAGCGAATTCTTCCGAGCTAAAATTTTGGCCGTTTTCATCCATCAAAACAAGCAAGTCAGTAGCTTGTAGTTTTTCGAGTAATAGTTGGCCTTCTTTTTCTTTGATTTGGGCCTTAGTTAATGCCTTTGGATTTTTTATATCGGGCAGCTCAAGGCGTTCAAATTGACAGTAGTGAATCAGTCTGCTTTGATAACGCTGTTCTCCAACTTTTAAATCTTCGAATGCCGTTTTACCGATGACAACAAACTTGACTTTCATTATCCAACTGCTTCCACTCCTTTTAATTCCGGAGCTGCTAGTTTGAGTGCTTCTTCTAGACCACCTTTTATGGTCATTTGCGACATCGAGCAATCACTGCAAGAGCCTAGCAATCTAACTTGTACAATGGCTTCATCTGTGATGTCTACTAATTCCATGTCACCACCATCTGCATGCAAAAATGGACGGAGTTGATCAAGTGCATCAAGTACTTTGCTGCGAAGTTGTTCTTTATTCATGGGTTCATGCTTTAGGCGTCGCGGCTTCAAGGCGCTCTAATTCTTGTTCAAAGTTATGAACTAATTCTTCAAAGGCCGATGTACTCGGTGTATTTTGCTGAAAAACAGCTGGTCTGCCGGCATCACCTGCCTCGCATACGCCTTGAACGAGCGGAATACTTCCTAAAAAAGGAACACGCATCCCTTCGGCTAAATTCTTAGCGCCATCTCTTCCGAAAATATAGTATTTGTTGTTGGGTAATTCGGCCGGAGTGAAATAAGCCATGTTTTCTACAATACCTAGAATTGGCACTTTAAATGAATCTAAACGGAACATTTGAATACCTCTTCTGGCATCTGCAAGAGCTACTTCTTGCGGCGTACTTACAATGACTACGCCATCCAATGGGACAGTTTGCATCAATGATAAATGGATATCGCTGGTTCCCGGAGGTAAATCAACTAATAAAAAGTCAAGCTCTCCCCAATGAGCATCAGTGAAAAGTTGCGTCAATGCTTTGGCAGCCATAGGTCCACGCCAAACTACGGCGTCGTCTTGATTGGTAAAAAATCCGATGGAAAGGATTCCGATGCCATTGGATTCAATTGGGCAAATTAATGACTGTCCATTGATGTCAATCATTTTGGGTCTGTCACCTACTAAATCAAACATAGTTGGCATTGATGGCCCGTGTACATCAGCATCGACAATGCCAACCTTGTAGCCTTTTTTTACCAAACCTCCTGCCAAATTAGCCGTAACTGTAGATTTTCCAACCCCTCCTTTTCCAGAAGCGATTGCGATGATTTTTTTGACATCGGGCAGTATTTTTCTTCGAGCGCTTCTGCTCTCTGCATCGAGCCCTTGGATTTTACATTGAATGGTAATCTCTTGACCAAAAACACGTTTTAAGTTGAATTCAATCGCTTCTTGCATGCGTTTGCGTGCATGCAGCGCCGGATTTGAAATGCGCACCTCAAGTGATACCGTCTGGGCTTCAACTTGTAAATTTTCAATTAAATTGAGACTGACTAGATCATTTTTAAGATCCGGTTCTATGATTTTACCTAATACCTCGAGGACTGTTTCTCTGGTCATGTTTATTATTTTGATTGGATCGATTGGATACTATGAAACATAAAGTCTACAACCCTTTTGGAGTCACCTTGTTCGCGGTTCATGATTTCGTAGTAGTTGTCAGCGATTTTACAAACGCTGTAAATATGATATTTCTCGTTTGGTTGCTCCACATATTCTCCCTTCACAACTCTTTTATAAATGATAATGTTCTTGCTTTGATCTACGACTTGAATATCGAAGTATTTATTTGGTTTGAATAATTTTCTTTTGAATTCGGCAAATCTGAGGGCGTTGTCGCCGTAATCTTCAATGAACATGGCAAAATTACGGCCTACATCGATGCGCCACTTAAAATCACCTATTTCATAGATCACTTTTGGTTTCAAGGAAGTTCCGATACCCGCAGATGCATCTGGCAACATAATAGATGCAGGTAAGTCGTAAGTACTTAAATCAAATGGCTCGTACTGGATATAATCAAAACTGTCTTGTTTTTCTTGACTACAAGAAAACAAAATAAGTGCACCAATAAAGACAACTATTTTATAAAACATTGGCACAAAGATACAGCTTGATTTTACTTTTTTTTACAACTTCGTGGAATGGTAAAACAAAGTGCAATTCTGTCCAGTCTTTTTTTAATGCTATCCATCGTGCTCGGGGCTTTCGGGGCACATGCACTGAAAGCTATCTTAGCCGAAGATTTATTACAAACTTTCGAAGTTGGTGTGCGTTATCAATCATTTTTAGCATTGAGTACCCTCGTGCTCTCTTTGCAAGCAGACCGCTTTAACTTTTCTGTCAAACGCATTACCCAAGCGATGCTTGTCGGTTTATTCTTATTTAGTTTTTCAATCTATGGTATTGTTGCGCTCAAACACCTCGGATTATCGGTCGGTATTTTAGGCCCGATCACGCCAATTGGTGGTGCAATCAGCATCATTTCTTGGTGCGTGTTCATTTTTCGTCTGTTAAAATACTGACAACCCGCAAACTTTTTTGTCGATCATGTTTTGTTATTCATGAATAGTTTTTACATTTGATTAGTTTTTCATCGTTAAACAGATTATTTTTTAAACATTATGAATACTCTCACCACCGGAAGCAAACTTCCATCCTTTACTGGGCTTGACCAAAACGGCAATTCCATCAGCAGTTCTTCATTTGAAGGAAAGCGTTTAGTTATTTATTTCTATCCAAAAGACGACACCCCAGGATGTACTGCTCAGGCTTGTAGCATCCGAGATGGCCAAGAGGCTCTTGTTGCTGCCGGTGTCAATGTCATCGGAATCAGTGCAGATAGCGTTGCTTCTCATACCAAATTTGTCAACAAATACGAACTCAACTTCCCTTTGATCTCAGATCCTGAAAAACAAATCATCCAACAATTTGGCGTTTGGGGTCCCAAAAAATTTATGGGTCGCGTTTATGACGGCATCCACCGCATGACCTTTATTTTTGATGAAACCCACACACTCATTAAGGTATTAGAAAAACCGAACACCAAAGACCACGCAAACGAAGTGTTGTCTTGTTTTTAAAATTCTTTTTGAAGTTCGTAAATTGATTACGTTCTTCTGCTTGCAACTTTGTAAAAATTATTCACCGAGCCTCGCTCAAAACAACAAACGATATGTCTAAAGAACAAAACCTCGAAAAACTCAAAGCGCTCCAATTGACCATGGAGAAGCTTGACAAAACATTCGGCAAAGGCGCTGTAATGAAATTAGGAGATGCTCCTGTAGAAAAAGTAGATGTCATACCAACAGGTTCACTCACCTTAGATCTTGCACTTGGCATTAATGGCTACCCAAAAGGGCGCGTCGTTGAAATCTACGGTCCAGAATCATCTGGTAAAACCACGTTAGCCATCCACGCTATTGCTGAAGTTCAAAAACAAGGAGGCATTGCTGCCTTTATTGATGCCGAGCACGCTTTTGATCAATTCTATGCTCAAAAGCTTGGCGTAGACGTTGCCAATTTGCTGATTTCACAACCAGACAACGGCGAACAAGCACTAGAAATTGCCGATAACCTCATTCGCTCAGGAGCAATTGACCTCATCATTATTGACTCCGTTGCAGCCCTTACACCAAAAGCTGAAATTGAAGGCGAAATGGGAGACTCACAAATGGGTCTACAGGCACGCCTGATGTCAAAAGCATTGCGTAAACTCACAGGCTCTATTAACAAAGCCGGTTGCTGCTGTATTTTCATCAACCAATTGCGCGACAAAATCGGTGTGATGTTCGGTAATCCAGAAACTACAACAGGTGGTAATGCACTTAAATTCTATTCTTCTATCCGCATCGACATCAGAAGAGCTACACAACTTAAAGAAGGTGAAGATATCATCGGAAACCGCGTTAAGGTAAAAGTTGTCAAGAATAAAGTTGCGCCTCCATTCCGCAAAGCTGAATTCGATATCATGTACGGAGAAGGCATCTCTAAAGTCGGAGAAATCATCGATTTAGGTGTAGATCTCAATATTCTTAAAAAGAGCGGCTCGTGGTTCTCATACGGAGAAACTAAACTTGGTCAAGGCCGAGATGCTATTAAATCATTGATTCTAGACAATCCTGAACTCATGGAAGAACTAGAAGAAAAAATAAAAAACGCGCTTGCAACACCAAATGGTCAAGCAGAGGTGCTGCAAGACTAAAGCCTATCGTTTGGTTGGAAGGCGGCGCTCTATGGAGCGCCGCTTTTTTTATGCAATAATCCAAGACTTTCATCGTTTTTTGTCTGCTGAACAAATGTTTCATATCTTCGTAACATCTAAATCTAATAAAATGAATAAAACACTCTCATTATTTGCTGTAGCTGCACTGCTACTTGGTACAGCCACAAGCTGCAAAAAGAAAGGCTGTACAGACCCAACAGCTGTTAATTACAGTACTGAAGCCAAGAAAGACGACGGCAGTTGTAAGTTTGCCCCAACAATTACTGTTAATGGCAATAATCCTGAAACTATAAGTGTTGGAAGCGCTTATAACGATGCTGGCGCGACAGCCACTAACACCGATGGGTCAGCCGCTACGATCACCTCTTCGGGTACAGTAGATGCCAATACGAAGGGTACTTATACAATTACTTATACAGCTACCAATGACAACGGATCTGCTACCGCAACTCGAACAGTTAATGTAGTGATCGGCATGGACAATTGGTTAGTTACTTGGAATGCAACTAGCGATTGTGGTAATTCATTTCCACTTGCAGCTGCACCGGTTTTTGCCACTGGAACAGCTGGCACAAACGAGCTTTTAATAGACAACATGTTTAATATTGTTGGTGGCACTGCAAATGCAACAGTAAATGGAAGCAATATTACCATTCCAACCCAAACCATTGATTTCACTTTCGGCCAAGTAACTTTCTCTGGTGTGGGCACAATCAATGACCAAGCCAATATCATCACCATTACTTATACTTACGACAATACAACGCCAATTATTGGTGGCAGCGGAACTTGTGTCGCAACGTATACGAAGCAATAATTTCTTATTTTTAACAATAATAAAAAAAGGGCCTTGATGGCCCTTTTTTTATTCATCCATTTGTAGCTTCAGTTACATAGGATAAGATGGATCAATTATAACTTTGACATTATGGGAAAATTCAACGATATCATTCAATCACCAACACCAACACTTGTAGATTTTTATGCCACTTGGTGTGGTCCGTGCAAAATGATGGCTCCTACACTTGAGCAATTCAAACAATTTTACGGTGAAAAAGTGAGGGTTCTTAAAATTGATGTTGACAAAAACCCAGCTGTTGCTGATCAAATGAAAATTAGAGGGGTTCCGACTTTGATCCTTTTTAAAGATGGAAAGTTACTCTGGAGAGAAAGCGGCGCATTTCCTCTGAATGCGCTCAAAGAAAAAATCGGCAAATTTCTCTGATAATCTCATTCTGTATAAATAAGGGGGACATTATGTAACCCTTATTTTTTTTTCACGTATTTGCTTTCCTAGGCAGAATCAGCTACTTTTGCCGGAATTTTATACTTAACAAGTAATCTATGAACGTAATTTACATTCCTATCGTCTTGTCACTCGTTGGCTTGCTCTTTATGCTAGTCAAAATGGCATGGGTTAAAAAACAACCAGCCGGTGACGAAAAAATGCAAGGTATTTCAAAAAGTATCAAAGAAGGTGCAATGGCATTCCTTTCTGCTGAATACCGTTTGCTTGCCATCTTTGTGGTAATTGCCTCTGCGGCTCTTTTTGGCATCTCAACTGTTGTGCCAACAACGCACTGGTTAATTGTGCCAGCATTCATTATTGGTGCCATTTTCTCTGCAATTGCTGGAAACATCGGTATGCGTATTGCTACAGATGCTAACGTAAGAACTACCGAAGCGGCTAAAACATCTTTGCCTAATGCCCTTAAGGTTTCTTTTGGTGGTGGTACCGTTATGGGACTTGGTGTAGCAGGTCTTGCAGTTTTAGGTTTGTCTTTGTTCTTTTTTGGATTCTTAAACTACTTCCTTCAAGGTGGTTCTTGGAACTACGATAAAATGACCATGGTATTAGAAGCTCTTGCAGGTTTCTCTTTAGGTGCTGAGTCAATTGCATTATTTGCACGTGTGGGTGGTGGTATCTACACCAAGGCTGCCGACGTAGGTGCTGACCTCGTAGGAAAAGTTGAAGCAGGAATTCCTGAAGACGATCCTCGTAACCCAGCTACCATTGCAGATAACGTTGGTGACAACGTTGGTGACGTTGCAGGTATGGGTGCTGACCTTTTTGGTTCTTATGTTGCTACTGTATTGGCATCTATGGTGCTTGGTAACTACATCATCAAAGACATGGCTGATAACGGTCAAAACCTGACCGGTTTCCAAGGTATGGGGCCAATCTTATTGCCAATCATGATCGCAGGAGTTGGTATCATCGCTTCAATCATTGGTACATTCCTAGTGCGCATTTCTTCTAATGACGCTAAAGAAGCTGAGGTTCAAAAAGCATTGAACATCGGTAACATTTCTTCAATTGTTATTTCAGCAGTTGCCGGATGGTTCTTAGTAAAATGGATGCTTCCTGAAACTATCCAAATGAATTTCTTCGGTGAAGGAGTTATGGAAATTCCTAGCCGTCATGTATTCTACGCTACACTTGTAGGTCTTTCTGTAGGATACCTCATTTCTTACTTTACTGAATACTATACTGCCCTTGGTAAAAAACCAGTTTTGGGTATCGTACAAAATTCTTCAACCGGAGCAGCTACCAACATTATTGCTGGTTTAGCTACAGGTATGATTTCTACATTCTCATCAGTAATCTTATTTGCTGCTGCTATTTGGGGATCATATGCCCTAGCAGGTTTCTATGGTGTAGCAATTGCTGCATCTGCAATGATGGCCACAACAGCTATGCAATTAGCAATTGACGCCTTCGGACCAATCGCCGACAACGCTGGTGGTGTTGCTGAAATGAGCGAATTGCCTAAAGAAGTACGCCAAAGAACTGACGTTCTTGACTCTGTAGGTAATACAACTGCAGCTGTAGGTAAAGGTTTTGCTATTGCATCTGCTGCACTTACGGCATTGGCATTATTTGCTGCTTATGTTACATTTACAGGTATCGAAGGAATCAACATCTTCAAAGCTCCTGTGCTTGCAGCCCTATTTATTGGAGGCATGATTCCAGTTGTTTTCTCCGCTTTGGCAATGAAATCAGTTGGTAGTGCGGCAATGGATATGGTGAACGAAGTACGTCGTCAGTTCCGTGAAATTCCAGGTATTATGGAAGGTACTGGCAAACCAGAATACGGAAAATGCGTAGAGATTTCAACTAAAGCTGCACTTCGCGAAATGATGTTGCCGGGTGCGCTTACCATTTTAACACCAATTTTAATTGGTCTTGGTACTGGTTTCATCTCAGGCAACTGGCCAATGGCAGCTGAAGTTCTTGGTGGTTACATGGCGGGTGTTGCAGTATCTGGTGTTCTTTGGGCCATTTTCCAAAACAACGCTGGTGGTGCTTGGGATAACGCTAAGAAATCTTTCGAAGCTGGAGTTATAATCAACGGTGAAATGACTTTCAAAGGTTCTGATGCACATAAAGCTGCAGTAACTGGAGATACTGTTGGTGATCCATTCAAAGATACTTCTGGACCGTCAATGAACATTTTGATCAAATTGACTTGCTTAGTTGGTTTGGTAATTGCTCCTATCTTGGGCGATGGCCATGGCGACAAAAAAGAAGCGAACGCTACAAAATGTGAAGCATCTTGCAGTGGTGAAGAAGCTTCTTGCCAAGGAGCAAAAGCAAAGTGTCATGAAGGAAACATGAACACAAAATGTGACATGAGCGAATGTTCAAAAATGAGCAAAGAGGATTGCGCAAAAATGTGTGATGACAAAGGTTGCTCTACCGAAGAAAAAGCCGCTTGTTGCGAAAAGCACTAAGCTTAAATAAATATAAAAAAAGCCACCTCAACAGGGTGGCTTTTTTTATGAATTATAATCCTTTCATATCTTTGAATAATGCAGCAGAGTTTAAACGCCAAAAATAAAGATTTCTTCTCGGCAGTATACCAAGTAGTCGAGTTGATACCCGCAGGAAGGGTTACGAGTTATGGCGCAATTGCCAACTATTTAGGAGCCAAGCAAGCTGCTAGAATGGTTGGCTGGGCGATGAATGCTAGCCATTCAATACCGAATATTCCTGCACATCGGGTGGTAAATCGGGTTGGTTTACTCAGTGGAAAAAATCATTTTGAGCATCCTGAACAAATGGAAATGCTGCTTCAAAAAGAGGGCATTGAGGTACAGGATAATCAAATTCAGAACTTTGAAAAAGTTTTTTGGGACCCTGCTATTGAATTAGGCCTGCCTTAAAGATTCTATTAATTTTGTCAAAAAAATCAATTAACAATGAAATTTGCTACCAAAGCTATACATGCCGGAGTACATCCTGATCCTGCAACAGGTGCTATCATGACACCCATCTACCAAACGTCTACCTATGTGCAAGAAGGCGTTGGAAACCATAAAGGATATGAGTATTCTAGAACGCTCAACCCTACTCGTCATGCCCTGGAGAAAAATATTGCCGCTATAGAAAACGGTAAATACGGAGCTTGTTTTGGATCTGGTTTGGCGGCCATTGATTGCGTCATAAAAATGCTCAATCCTGGTGACGAAGTAATCTCAACCAATGACCTTTATGGTGGTTCTTATCGCATATTCAATACTATTTTTGCCAAATACGGAATTGTCTTTCACTTTGTAGACATGCAAAATCCTGACAATGTTCAAGCTTTAGTGAATGCCAACACCAAACTAATTTGGGTAGAGACGCCGACCAATCCAATGATGAATATTATTGATATCGAGGCAATGGCTCAAATTGCAAAAAATGCAAATGCTATGCTTTGTGTTGACAATACCTTTGCCACCCCTTATTTGCAAAATCCATTAGACCTGGGTGCCGATATTGTCATGCATTCAGTAACAAAATATTTAGGAGGCCACTCTGATGTAGTTATGGGAGCACTAGTATGCAACAACGACGACATTGCTACAGAAATGTACCGAATTCAGAATTCTTCAGGGGCCGTAACTGCACCAATGGATTCTTTTTTAGTGTTGCGTGGAATTAAAACGCTTCATTTGCGCATGCAACGCCATTGCGAAAATGGACAAGTAGTTGCTCAATTTTTGAAAGAACATCCGAAAGTTGCGAAAGTATACTGGCCTGGTTTTGAAAGTCACCCAAACCACGATGTTGCGAAAAGACAAATGCGTGGTTTTGGAGGAATGATCTCCTTTACATTGAACGGTGATCGTTTGGAAGATGCACTTTCTTTTGTAAAAAATGTTGAAATTTTTGCACTTGCTGAATCATTGGGCGGTGTTGAATCATTAATTGGTCATCCGGCAACCATGACACATGCGTCTATTCCGAAAGAAGTCAGAGAAAAAAGTGGTGTAGTTGATTCTTTGATTCGCTTAAGCGTAGGTATTGAAGATGTACAAGACCTCATTGCAGATCTTGAACAGGCACTCAACGCACTATAATTGATCTAGGCTCTTAAAAAATTGTTCTTTTTTAGCAGGCGATAGTGGAATAGAACTACCGTCCTTTAAAATCACGGATCCGCCGTCGTGTTTGTCATAACGTTCTACGTAATTCAAATTGATGAGGTGAGACTGATGCACTCTAAAAAATGAAAAGCCAGCCAACATGGTGTCGTAGTCTTTGAGCGTTTTTGAAACCAAGATTTTTTTACCGTCGTTCAGGTAGAAAAACGTGTAATTTTTATCGGCTTCGCAATGAACAATATCATCGATCTCAACAACAAAGATGCTTTCTTGCGTCTTGAGCACTAATTTTCTTTTGTGCTGTGGTTGTATGTTGTGCTGCAATACATTGAACTGACTTTCTTCTTTTTGATGATCAAGATGCTGTATGGCATTCGTAAGGGCAGTGTGTAATTCTTCAGCATCTATGGGTTTTAGGATGTAATCTAGCGCTGAAAACTTAATGGCTTGGACTGCAAACTCTTGAAATGCTGTGATAAAAATGACTTCAAAATTTTTGTATTTGACGTTGCGTAAGACATCAAAACCATTTCCATCAGGCATTTGAATATCGAGTAGCACGATATCTGGCTGAATGTCCTCAATGGCTTCTATTCCACTTTGAACATTTTCTCCATCGATATAGATTTGGAGATTTAAATCGAATGATTCAAGCATTTTGCGAATGAAAGTACGCGTTGGCTTTTCGTCGTCAATGATCAAAACTTTTGTACTCATAACAGCTGCTTAAATGGAATCTTCGTAGCGCAAGGGTAAAACTAACTTAACGATTGTCCCGGTTTGTTCTTCTTTGTTGAGGTCTTCAAAATCTAGACTCCCATTAAATTTATACTTTTTATTGATGATTTCGATACGTTCTTTCGTAATATCGATTGCCATACTTTTGTGCGTTCTGATTTTTTTGGTCCTTTCTGACTTCTTGCGCCCCACACCATTGTCTTCAATTGTTAAGAAAAGGGCGTTTCCATCAGCACGCATCTGAACAATGATATGACCATCTTTTACCGTATGTAATTGCCCGTGTTCTATAGAATTTTCGATGAACGGTTGCGTAATCATTGGAGGCACCATGGCTTTGTTAAACAGCAAATCATCACTGATGTCCAAGGTGTAATCAAAACGGTTTTCAAAGCGCATTTTCTGAGTGGCCAAATACTTGTCTAAAATTTCTATTTCCAATTCAATTGGGATGAACTCTTTGGGAGAATTCTCTAGAATAAGCCGCATGAGCCGCGAAAACTTGACCAAAAACTGTGAAGATTTTTCGGGGTCATTCTCATAAATATAACTTTGGATCACGGACATTGCATTAAAGACAAAATGTGGATTCATTTGAGTCCTTAATAACGTTTGAGAGAGTTCAGCCTCGCGTTGTTCTTGTTTGATTCGGTTTTGTTGAATGCGAAGAATAAAGATGACCACCCCAAAAATAATGGCTACAATAAAAATGATTGAAATGAAAAGCTGCCGATCCTTTTGGAGCTCTATGATTTTTCGTTCCTTTTGAACCTTCTCAATTGAAGCGCGCTGAAAATCAATGAGGCGCTCGCGTTCTTCTCTCAGGTTACTCGAAGACATCTCTTCAATACGCGCAGCACTTCTCCAAACTGGGCTTTTGGCCAACCAATCTGAATACGCTTGTTGGTATTTCATGGCCGCACGGTGATTTCCTTTCTGGGCTTCAATCTTAGCTATTAATGCAAATGCAACCGCATTTTGGGGCCTAATTTGATCGCTTGAATGTATCCTATCTAAAATGGATTTGAAATGATTTTCTGCAAGCTGATACTGCTTCTTTTTCAGAAAATACTTGCCGTATTCTAAATGAAATTTGTCCGCAAGCATCGAGTGCGCATGACGCCCAATATTTTGTTCTAATTCAATAAAATAAGGCTGAGCGTCTTGATCGAGCGCAGCAGAAATAGTTGCTTGACAAAGCGTTGCCCGATGAATGGCTTCGAGATTATTGATTTTTTTGAAATAATGTAAAGCAAAACGAAGATTATTTGTTGCTTTGGATGTCTGCTGTATTTGCAAGTAATGTTCGCTTAAAATAAGCGAAGCAAAGGCCTGGTAGAATTCATCTTGAAACTGTAAGGCCAAATTTTGAGCCCTTTTGGCATATGCAAAAGTTTGTTCTGCGTTGCCGACCTCAAGCGAAATTGCAGCAATGAGTATCAGCGGTCTGATTTTAAAATAGGGTAATTGAGCCTCTTCGGCGAGTTGCAAGGAAAAAATTGAGCGCTGCACCGCTTGGTCGAGCAAATTTGCTTGCCAAAGCACCTCAGCCTGAGCTTGCAAAGCATTGATCAGCACCCAATTTCCGGCAGACCTTTTGGCAATTTGGACGGATTGTTCGCTGCATACGAGTGCAGAATCAATTTGACCGAAACCCAAGTATTTTGCTGCCTGAATTTGATACAATTGAGCTGTTTCTTTATTTTTCAAAAAGCGTCTGCTGTAAGCGAGCAAACTTTTAAAGTTTTGTTCAGATGCTGAAGCCGAAAAAACATACATAAGTATCTTTCTCCTCCATTCTAGCTGCTTATCTGAAAAGATGAAGTTACTCAGGTTACTCTGAAAAATTTCGGCTGCCTCGTTGCTTGCACCCAAATAAAGGGCTCTTTCGCATAATAATAATGCAATGGTCTTTTGATCATTTCTTTTACTGTAAACAGGGGCTTGGTCTTCAATGATTTTAAGCTCTTTGATCCAGGCTGCTTTATTTGTTTCTTCTAAAAAGGTCAACAGATGCAACCTTGCTTGCAAATGCGACGTCTTGTCTTTGGTTTTTTGTATTTCTTTGCGTAATAGTTCTTCGGTTTGTGCGTTTGTGGCACAGGTTAAGAACAGCAATAAAATAGCAACTAAGAACCTCAAATTGAACATAAACAACGAATATACAAACTTCTTGTATGGCTTTCAAGTCCTTAGTTCGTATCTTCGTGCACAAATAAAAAAATATGAATTTGAAAAAATTTTACTTTGTCCTGATTTTCTCTGTCCTCAGCGCTTTCTCTAGCTGGGCTAGCCACATCATTGGTGGTGAAATCTACTACGATTCCTTAGGGAATAACCAGTACAAAATCACCATTGAAATCTACCGCGATTGCAACTCTGCTACCGCGTTTGATAACCCCTTGAACTATACAATTTTCAATGCAGACGGCAGTATTTACACCGTTCGCTACATCGGTGTATTTTCACAAAACGTTCTTCCCGTTGTTTACGACGACCCTTGTGTAACTGTTCCAAACGATATTTGTGTTGAGCGCGCCATCTATGTAGATACCGTTTCGATGCCATTGAGCCCAGGTGGCTACTACATTTCGTATCAACGTTGTTGCTGGACAGGTGCCATCGACAACATCGTGGATCCATCAGGAAACGGTATTACACTGACTACGTTTGTCCCTGGCACGCCGTTGGTCAACGTACACAACCAAGGAGCCCGATTCATCAATTATCCGCCGCTTGTACTCTGTTCTCAAAACACCCTTGACTTCGATCATTCTGCATTTGACCCCGATGGTGATTCCTTGAGTTATGAACTTATGTCACCATTCCTCGGTGGTAGCCTCACAAATGTTGTACCTGACCCAGAAACTGCCGCTCCTTATACACCTGTGAGCTGGAATCCTACTTTCACAGAGTTGGTGCCATTCGGTGCTGGTTCAAGCGTAACTATAGACCCTGTAACAGGCATGATGACCTTTACACCTAACCTCATCGGAAACTTTGTGGCTGGTGTTGCTGTTAAAGAATGGCGAAATGGTGTCTTGATCAACACTAAAATCAGGACTTTCGGATATCGCGTAGTTGCCTGCCAAATTGAGGTGCCGATCGAAGTTGATGTTACAGGTCCAACTGAACTCATTGAAGACTGTGGTTTTGCAGGTTTTATTATCAAAAGAACTGACCTCACTACCAACTTAATGGTATTCATCAATCTCAGCGGAACTGCAACCAATGGCGATGACTACCCTTTCATCAATGATACACTTATCATTCCTGCTGGTGTATCTGCAGATACCATTGGTATTTCAGCAATTCTTGACCTCATTACTGAAGGAACAGAAACAGTTAACTTCAACGTAATTGTACCAAGCCCATGTGATGGCACTTTCGATACAACGTCCATTTCATTGAATATCATCGATTACGTTCCAATGAGCATAGGTGCAGTCGATTCACTCAATGTTTGTGCCGATTTTGGTGAAGGAACAAACATCTACTGTACAGTTATTGATGGTATCCCGCCTTACAATTATTTGTGGGGGCCAGGCAATTTCCCGAATAACGATACTGTGTTTGTTGCACCAACAATTTTACAACCATATCTCAATAACTTCCAAGTATATGTCATGGACCAATGCGCTAAAACGGTCACCTCTCCTGTGGTGCGCGTCTACAATCAGTGCCCATTGGTGGTTCCAAATGTCCTGACCTCAAACAATGATAACATTAATGACCTACTCATCATTAAAAATAAAGAAGATTACACCCAAGTTAGCATTCAAATTTTCAATCGTTGGGGTAACCTCATCTATGAAAATAGCAACTACCAAAATGACTGGAACGGTACTGACCTCACTGGCAAGCCGCTCGAAGAAGGTGTTTATTTCTATATGGCTACCCCGAACAGTGAAAAATACGAATACGATAACAAAGAAAAAACGCTTTATACTTTACACGGCTTTGTGCATCTTGTAAAGAACTAGAAAAACACACTCTCCAACAAAAAAGGCGCCTTTAAAGCGCCTTTTTTATTTTAAACTAATTCGATTACTCAAAGCTATACACAAGCCCCGCATGCAAACCAACAGAAGCCGCATTGGTTTTGTAATAAGTTGCATAGCCATCTAAAGGTAGGCCTAATGCATCGACTCCTTTTGCATCTGCTGTGCTATACATGAATCTTGCACTAATGGAAAGCATCACTGGAATTTTTGGCAAACTCATTCTGCCACCAACACCAACCATATAGCCCATAAAGCTTTGGTATCTAGCAGTAGCGTCAAAAGAATAATTTGACAAATTCACATCACTTGTAGCGCTGTAGGTTGCATCTTTTACATTGTGAAGTACCACACCAAACTCGCCAAATGAACCTTTTGCACCACCTACTCTTAAATAGACCGGAATTTGTGTTAAGTTCAAATTAACTTCAGAAGTATAGGCCGAATTTGCCACAACACCTTGATATGCACCTCTCAACGAACCTAAAAGAAGCTCAGCACCGATACCGATTTTCCCGTAGTTGACATTCAATGCTGCACCGTAGTTCGAATTAAAAGCGAAGTCATAATCTTGTGAAGCACCTAAATCAGAAATGTTTTTGTTAAACAAAGCACTCGTGCTGTAGGCATATTTCACTTGTGCATCAAAACTCAATTGGGCGTGCAAAGAATTTACGCCACAAAGAAGTAAAATAGGTAGAAGTAGTTTTTTCATAGTTTGTTTTTGTTTAAAGTTAGCAAGTTATTGATACGCAATTGCAATTGAAAAAGTTATCTTAGATTGATGACACAGCTTCCTTTTGCGCTCATTTTTGCTGCCTTTCTATAACTTGCTTTGGGCAATTTACCCTATCAGGAGCGTATTTCAATGGCAAAAACATCCAACAAAGACATAGACGTTTTTTCTAGTTTACAAAATACCCAACAAGAACTAAACCTTGACTTTGAATAGAAAATTATACTTCAATCAGCGAACCCGACTGTTGGGAAGAACGAATCGAAAACCAATTTGAATATTCCACGCTAGAAATTTATGCCAACAATAAGGGAGAACTCATTTATAAAAGTAAATCACCTGATATCGCATTCATGGAAGCCGATGCTGGTAAAATAAAAAACCCCACATTTCTGTGGGGTTTAAAAGTGATCCCGTTTGGATTCGAACCAAAGACCTACTGCTTAGAAGGCAGTTGCTCTATCCAGCTGAGCTACGGGACCGATATAATCAAAAAAGGGGGATGATTGCTCATCCCCCTTGTCGGGGCGGCAGGATTCGAACCTGCGACCTCCTGGTCCCAAACCAGGCGCGATGACCGGACTACGCTACGCCCCGAACTGAAGTTCGATACGGTCTAAATTTAGTGGCGGTGGGAGCGGGATTCGAACCCGCGGTACAGTTACCCGTACGACAGTTTAGCAAACTGTTGGTTTCAGCCTCTCACCCATCCCACC
>JBJTCG010000117.1:0-5576 GCA_046091725.1 Flavobacteriales bacterium
GTGTAGAAAATCAGAGACATCGGGTGTCAGTACAAAGATCATACCCGAACTGATTGCAGTTAAAAACATGATCAAGGCTGCAGGTTTTACTGGTTTTTCGACGATATCTTCTGTTTTTAATTTCAAAATAGACCAACTGAAAGCTTGTTTGTTTGAAAGGGTTTCTTGGATGAGTGCACTGAAAATAACGGCTAGAAAACCAAAACCTGCGGCAAATAAAAAAAGTGTATCGTAGTTACTGCAACTAAAAATGTAAGAACCCAAAGACTGCCCAACACCAATGCCCAAAGAAATAAACGTGCCCCAAATACCCATGGCCGCTCCTCTGCGTTTTGCTGGTAAGAGGTCGGTAAGTAGGGCGGTGGCGCTAGTAGGGCTAAAACCAGCACTAAGGCCATGAATGAAGCGCAATGCAAATAAAAGTCCAATACTTCGGGTGAAGGGATAGGCTAAACTCACAATGATAGTAATGAGTAGACCAATATTCATGGTTTTTTTTCTTCCCATGATATCAGCTAATTTACCTGCATATGGCCTAGAAACTCCTGCAGCAATTGAAAATAAAAATATGATACTTCCTTTGTAGGCGGCCCCACCAAGTGAACTAATGAATTGGTTCATTTCTGGTAGGATTAAATTGAAACTGAGCATAAAGCAGAACATACTGGCGCTCAGTAACCAGAAATCTTTGGGGTAGGATTTAATCACGGTGCAAAATTAGTTGGATTAAACTATTCTGAGCGAACTTTGTTAGCTATTCATGAAATACTTAGTTTATTTGCTCATGTTTTTAAATTTAAACGCTTGCGGTCAAGAACCCAATCAGGATGGTTCATCGAATAAAAACACTTTCAATGGTAGAGCTCTGCCCGAAAACGTTTGTTATGTTGTCAATGGCGGCACAGAACGCCCTTTCACAGGTAAATATTGGGATCATCATGAAGCCGGCACCTATGTTTGTGTCGCTTGTGATGCACCTTTGTTTGAAAGTGCTACCAAATATGATTCCGGATCTGGTTGGCCAAGTTTTTATGATGTCCTGACAAATGGAAATGTAAGCAAGCACCTCGACCGTTCTCATGGAATGGTGCGTACTGAGATTAAATGTGCCAATTGTCAGGCGCATTTGGGACATGTTTTTGAGGATGGCCCCAAACCAACTGGGTTACGCTATTGCGTAAATTCTGCTGCGCTCAATTTTGAACCAATATTAAACAATCAATCAAAAGATAAAATGAAAGAAACTACTGAAATTGCAACATTTGGAGCTGGGTGCTTTTGGTGCATCGAGGCTTGTTATAAAGATATGAAGGGTGTTATTTCGGTCGTGCCGGGTTATGCTGGCGGACAAAAACAAAACCCAAGCTATCAAGATGTTTGTACAGGAAAAACCGGTCATGCAGAAGTGGCCCAGGTAGTATTCGATCCCAATGTCATTTCATATGAGGAATTATTAGAGGTGTTTTGGTTTGTGCATGATCCGACGCAACTCAACAAACAAGGCAATGACATTGGTACGCAATACCGTTCAGTGATTTTTTACCACAACGAAATGCAAAAGGAATTGGCTGTTAAATACCTCCAAAAACTTGAAGCTGAAAAAGTTTGGGATAAACCAATCGTGACCCAAATCGTAGCGATCAATAATTATTTTGAAGCTGAAGATTATCACCACAATTATTTTGAAAATAATCCGGGTAATCCTTACTGTCAGGCGGTTGTGCGCCCTAAGGTTGAAAAATTTAGAAAAGTTTTTGCGGATCGCTTAGCGCCTTCTGGTTACTAAATTTCAGTGCGAAAGCATTCTAAAAGAGCTGTTAGTCTTGTTCGGGCGCTAATCTTAACACAATGCCATCGATGCTTTCATCAAGATGAATCTGACAACCCAAACGACTATTTGATTTGACAAAGAATGCTTGATCAAGCATATCGAGTTCGGCATCGCTTTGTTCAGGTAATTCAGTATCAGATTCCAAGTAGCATTGACAAGTTGCACACATGGCCATTCCGCCGCATTCTCCTTTCACTGGAAGTTCGTAAGCCTTACAAAGTTCCATGATGTTCATATTCATGTCTGTTGGGCCTTCTAAATCATGTGCTTGCCCGTCGCGGTCAATGATTGTAACTTTAATATCTGCCATTTTAATTGTAAATTCTTAATAAGTTATTTCCGTTGAATTGGGTGGCGTATTGCCTGAGGCCATAAATACTGTTGCTTACTGGCGATCCGTCATAAAGTGAAAAAACGGCGTTGTTACAAGTGTCTTTCAGTTGTAAAAAATTCTGAGCTTCCGGAAAGAGCGGTAAGTAACAAGTTCCGTTCACGTCTGCTGGTGAATGTCGGTCAAAGGCAACAAAATCATCAATGCCTCTGCGATAAACGATGATACCGCGAGAGCCACCATTTAGGTAGGTCCAGCCACCAACACCTTGCAAATCACTATAGCTGGGTAGTTGGATATCAATTGTAACATCTACAGGAACAAATGGCACAGGATGCTGGTTTTGCTGCTTGCAATTTGCTGAAATGAGCAATAAACCAAACAAAAGAAAGACAAGTGTTTTCACGGTATAAAATTAGCAGAATTAAGCTTCTATGAGTTCATTTTGTTTGAGTTCCCATTTTTGATACAGGCTTTCAAGATTTACTTTTTCGGTTTCGTAGCGATTCAAAACTTGGTTGTATTGTAGTTTATTTTCATAATCAAGCGTTCCGAGCTCATTTTCAATCTCAGTCAATAAACGCTCTTGCTGCTCAATTTGTTGTTCGAGGTTATTGATTTCGCGTTCCAATTTTTGCTTGGCTTTGTCAAATTTGGGTTTTTGAGTCACCACTTCTAGCTCATAAGCGCTTGGTTTTTTATGCTCCTTTGTTGGTTGCGCTTTGGCTTTCTCGTTGTTAGTGCCAACATTTTTTTGAAGTTTGTAATCGAGGTATTCTTGTAAATTGAAGTGGTGTATTAAAATATTTTCTTTTTCGATATCCCAAATTCTATTGCTAAGGCCATCGACAAATTCTCGGTCATGCGATACAATTATAAATGTTCCTTCGTAATGCAAAAGGGCTTCTTTCAAAACTTCTTTGCTCTGTAAGTCCAGGTGATTGGTAGGCTCATCAAGAATCAGAAAATTAGAAGGGCTCAGTAGTAAACAGCATAAGGCTAGGCGGGTGCGTTCTCCACCAGATAACACGGCTACTTTTTTGTCTACATCTTCACCTGAAAAAAGAAACGCTCCTAAAATGCTGCGCAGGTCTTTACGTAAATCTCCTTTCGCTATTAGGTCAACAGTATCGTAAATACTGAGTTTAGGGTCAAGTTTTTCAGCTTGATCTTGGGCAAAATAGGAAATGCTGACATTGTGTCCAAGTGTAACATTGCCCTCGTGCTCAATATTTCCCATGACCGCCTTCAGTAAAGTTGACTTCCCGACGCCATTTGGTCCTAACAATGCAATTTTCTCTCCTCTACCAATGGTGATGGATATATTTTTAAAGAGCTGTCGGTCGTCATAACTTTTGCCGAGCCCGCTTAGTTCCAAGACCCATTTACCGGGCTGCACGGCAAGAGGAAAACGTAATTTGAGCCGTGCAACTTGGTCTTTTTCAACTTCAATGCGGTCTGTTTTTTCTAATTTCTTGATCAAAGACTGGGCAAATGCAGCTTTATTTTTCTTGGCGCGAAATTTTTCAATCAGCTCCTCTGCGTGTTTGATGTCTTTGTCTTGTTGTTTTTTGGCTTGTTCTAAGCGTTCGAGCTCCTCTGCCCTGAGTTCCTTGTATTTGGTGTAGGGGTAAGGGAAGTCAAAAATTTGTTGTCTAGAAATTTCTAAGGTTCTGGTACTCACGTTGTCTAAGAACAAACGGTCGTGTGAAATCAGAATGACCGCTCCGTCAAAGCGTTGCAAGTAGGTTTCAAGCCAACTAATAGATAAAATGTCTAGGTGGTTTGTAGGTTCATCTAATAGCAATATGTCTGGCTGATTGACAAGAATTCTGGCCAACTCTGCACGCATTTTCCAACCTCCCGAACATTGGGCGATATTTTTTTGCTGATCTAGCTCACTGAAACCAAGCCCTTCAAGTGTGGCTTTGATTTTTTCTTCCCATTGGTATCCTTCATGTACATTGAAGCTATGATTGAGTTCGCTCAGTTCGTCAAGTAAAGTCAAATATCCTTCGGTTTCGTAATCGGTGCGTGTTGTCAGTTGTTCATTGATCTCTTCAATTCGGTGTCTGATGCCGTTTAGTAATTCATTAGAATAAAACAAAAAGTCATAGACACTTTTCTGGACTTCAATATGAATGTCTTGAGTCAGAAATCCAAACTTTAAATTTCTTGGGTGGTGTATTTGCCCTTCTGTGGGTTGAACTTTACCGGAAAGAATCCTGAGTAAAGTTGATTTCCCTGCGCCATTTTTACCCACCAAACCAACTTTATCACCTTTATTTATTTGTAGGTTCACATTGGCAAAAAGGTGGCCTTGCGGCAGAAAGTATCCGAGACGGTCTAATTGAATCATAGTGCAAAGTTAGTGCTTTGCCTTGAAATGATTTAGGCATGATTTTTGACAAAACAAAACAATTATTGAATAAAATAGTTATATTGTCAACGCTTATCAAACTTTAACCAATATCACAATGGGAAGACCACCAACAAAACCCGCTCGTTTAAGAAACGGATTCTACATAGAAGTAAAGTCTCAAGGATCATCAGCCATCCTAATTAGAAGAGACACCCGTGAGCAAATGATCATGGCTGCCGAAGATTACTCCAGAACTAAAGACGTAACCATCAAAGGTGAAATGCGCAATGATAAATGGATCGCTGAATAATTTTCATTTCAAATTTTGGTTGCCATTTTTTGCCATATTACTATTGCTCATACCAATATTAATATGGCAAAACTTTGTATTGCCAGCAAAGCTATCGGGAATAGCATTATTAATAGGCTTACTCATTGCACTCAAACAATGGTTTGCAGTTGCAAGGCAAATCAATGATCGTAAAGAACGCTATGTTATTAATACCAACGAGCGTTATCATATTGAATCTTTGCTACCAAATTTCAAAACTTGGTCTAAATCAGACCAAATCATTTTAATTGATCAACTCGGCATCGCGCTATCTGAATTGAAATTTTCAGGTGAAAGCACACTCGAAGATAAAATAAGTGTGATACTGCAACTAGTTCTTGCTACTTGGGGAGAGGGGTACCTTTATAAACAAGATTGGGTGTTGGCCTTTGAGCCTAATAACAAAAGATGTAAGCTCTATGTAAAAGAGCATTTCATTACGGATTTAAATACATCATTTGACAACCTCCATTTTTCTCCTTCAACGGCTATCTCAGATAGCGTTCTTTTGGAGCTAAAAGAAAAGATGAAAAATCTTTAAGCGTAATTTGCTTTAAAATCAAGCAGTTATATTTTTGATCGAAAAAAAATTAAAATTTCTTTCAAAAAATTGTTGCGAAACCAAAAAGAGTACATATCTTTGCACCCCGCAATTGAGACAACGGTCTGTTAGAGTTGGGGGTTCTTAAATAGGGTTAATTAAGGCGGAGGCTTTGTTAAC
>JBJTCG010000118.1:0-8151 GCA_046091725.1 Flavobacteriales bacterium
GGTGAAATCACGACATTTTGCCCAATGTTGCAGTTTTCTCCGAGCTCGCAGCCGGGCATCAGGTGAGAAAAATGCCAAATCTTGGTGCCTGCACCAATTAGGCAACCTTCGTCAATGACAGCAGTGGGGTGGGCAAAATAGCTCATTATTTTTGAATGTATTGATCGAAATTATTGTGTTCAGTTTGGCGCAGTTCTTCTGCACTCAGACTCTTGAAATAAGCATAAGTGCGCTTGAGGCCTTCTGCACGGTCTATTTGGGGTTCCCAATTCAAAAGTGCACGCGCTTTGGTAATGTCGGGTTGGCGTTGTTTGGGGTCGTCAACCGGGAGGTCTTTGTAAATAACTTTTTGTGTAGTTCCGGTCAAGGCAATGATTTCTTCGGCAAATTGTGCAATGGTAATTTCGTCTGGGTTGCCAATATTGACTGGCTCGGCGTAGTCCGAGAACAACAAGCGCACAATGCCTTCAATGAGGTCATCTACGTAACAAAAAGAGCGCGTTTGCGAGCCATCGCCAAAAATGGTGAGGTCTTCGCCCCTGAGTGCTTGGCCAATGAATGCTGGCAGCACACGTCCGTCATTGAGGCGCATGCGCGGCCCATAGGTGTTGAAGATGCGTACAATGCGTGTTTCAAGCCCGTGGTAGGTGTGGTAGGCCATGGTCATGGCTTCTTGGAAGCGCTTGGCTTCGTCATAAACGCCGCGTGGCCCCACAGGGTTTACATTGCCCCAATAGCTTTCGGGTTGTGGGTGCACTGTAGGGTCACCATAGACCTCTGAGGTAGATGCGATGAGCAAGCGGGCGCCTTTGGTGCGGGCCAAGCCCAAGCAATTATGAATGCCTAAAGAGCCAACTTTTAGGGTTTGGATCGGAATTTTTAAGTAATCAATAGGGCTGGCGGGCGATGCAAAATGCAAAATGTAATGCAACTCGCCGGGCACATGGATATACTTGCTGACATCGTGTTTGTGAAACTCAAAATTTGGGTTGCCAAAGAGATGCTCTATGTTTTTGAGGCTGCCCGTAATGAGGTTGTCCATGCCAATGACCCGAAAACCATCTTGGATAAAACGATCACATAAATGTGAACCTAAAAATCCTGCGGCACCTGTGATGAGTATATTTTTCATGAATTTCTGAACACGGTATTGCGGCCTATACTGCTGTAGTAAAAGCCATGTTGAGTCATTTGTTCGGCCTCATAAAGATTGCGGCCATCAAAAATGACGGTGTCTGACATTAAATCTTTGAGCGCCACAAAATTTGGGTTTCTGAAAATACCCCATTCTGTGCAAATGAGTAGGGCATCTGCATCTTTGGTAGCTGCATATTCGTCTGTGGCGTAGCTGATTTGATCGCCCAAAATGCGCTTGACATTAGGCATAGCTTCAGGGTCATAGGCGCAAATGTGCGCACCCTCTTTGAGTAGCGCATCAATGAGTGCCAAAGCCGGGGCTTCGCGGATGTCGTCGGTGTCTGGCTTGAAGGCCAAACCCCAAACGGCAATTCGCTTGCCTTGTAAACTACCCCTGAAATAATTTTTAATGCGGGGCAGTAAAATGGTTTTTTGGTTTTCATTGACCTCCATTACTGCCTGCAAGATCTTGAAATCGTAGTGCTTTTCTTGGCCAGATTTAGCCAGTGCCTGTACATCTTTCGGGAAACAAGAGCCGCCATAGCCAATGCCCGGAAACAAAAAGCGTTTGCCAATACGCGCATCGGCACCAATGCCAATACGAACTTGATCTACGTCTGCACCAACCAACTCACAGAAGTTGGCAATTTCATTCATGAATGTAATTTTAGTGGCTAAAAATGCATTGGCAGCATATTTGGTCAGCTCTGCTGATTTTTCGTCCATGATATAAATGGGGTTGCCTTGACGCACAAAAGGCTTGTAGAGCGCTTCCATGATTTCAGCCGCACGGCTATCTGAGCAACCAATAACTACGCGGTCTGGCTTCATGAAATCAGAGACCGCAAATCCTTCGCGCAAAAATTCAGGGTTGGATACCACCGCAAATGGTGTGCTGGCATTTTTGGCAATGGCCGCATGTACTTTTTCGGCGGTGCCCACTGGCACTGTGCTTTTGTCTACAATTACTTTGAAATCAGTGATGAGTTTGCCGAGTTCTTCGGCTACGCCCAATACGAAAGAGAGGTCTGCGGCACCATCTGCCCCCGGTGGGGTAGGTAGTGCCAAGAAAATAATTTCTGCAGCAGCAATACCCTCAGCAAGCTGGGTCGTAAAATGCAAACGCCCTGCTTTGATATTGCGCTCAAAGAGCACATCTAGTTCGGGTTCGTAAATTGGTATTTTTCCCGATTGCATTTGCGCAACTTTTTCATGGTTGTTGTCAATACAAATAACCTGATTGCCCATTTCGGCAAAGCAAGTTCCGGTAACCAAACCTACATAACCCGTACCTATAACTGCAATTTGTTTCATTCGAAAAAAGATAAAACGGAATCGATGATATATTGTTGTTGCGCCGCTTCCATTTCTGTATGAATGGGCAAAGAAAGTACTTCAGTACACAATTGTTCAGTAAGCGGCAAACGGAGGTCTTGGACCCCAAAACTGGCAAACATCTGTTGTTGGTGTGCTGGAATAGGGTAGTAAATCATGGTAGGAATGTCCATTGCTTTTAAATGCGCTTGTAAGGCAGCTCGTTGGCCATTTGCAACGCGCAAGGTGTACTGATGAAATACGTGTTTGGAGTCAGGGGCCCTGAACGGGATGCTTAAGCCGCTCACTTGGGCAAATGCGGCATCGTAGGCCTCGGCTACAGCACGGCGGGCGTCAATGTAGTTGTCTAGTTGACGCAGTTTAACGCTTAAAATGGCAGCCTGGAGGCTATCTAGCCTAGAATTGCAACCCACCACTTCGTGAATGTATTTTACTTTTTGGCCGTGGTTGGCAATCATCTTGATTTTCTGAGCCAGCTCGGCATCTTGTGTGTAAAGTGCGCCACCATCGCCATAACAACCTAGGTTTTTACTCGGAAAAAAAGAAGTGCAGCCAATGTGGCCAATTGTGCCGGTCTTAACTCGCTGGTCATCAGATAGGTGATAGTCAGAGCCAATGGCTTGGGCGTTGTCTTCTACAACGAAGATTTGGTGCTTCTGAGCCAACTCCATAATGGCATTCATGTTGGCGGCTTGCCCATAAAGGTGCACCGGCACAATGGCTTTGGTGCGTGGGGTAATTGCTGCTTCAATAGCAGCAGGGCAAATGCAGTAGGTTTGGGGGTCAACCTCTACAAACACGGGTGTGAGGCCCAAAAGAGCAATGACTTCTGTGGTAGCTATGTAAGTAAAGCTTGGTGTAATGACTTCATCGCCGGGTTTGAGGCCCAGCGCCATGAGGGCAATCTGCAAGGCATCTGTGCCATTGGCACACGGGATGACATGCGCCGCGCCTAGATATGTGGCCAATTCTGCAGCAAAGTTGTCTACTTTTTGGCCACCAATAAACAACGCGCTGTCTAGCACTTCGGCAATGGCGTTGTCTATGGCTGGCTTGATTTTAGCATATTGGGCCGAAAGATCGACCATCTGAATACCTTTCATAGTGCAAAGAAAAGGATTTTTGGCAACAACATTCACCTCAAGGGCTTACTTGTTCAGTTCATATTCCATTAATTTTAATTTTATAGGGTAAAATAAGCGAAAACACGTACTTTTGCAGTGCTAAGCACTTAATTGACCCTATGGCCAATACCACCACTCTAAACCAACAAATACAGGCTTTTCCTGTATCTGACCCTACTTTGAGTTGGTTTGTAGTGTATACCAAAACCCAAGCTGAAAAAAAGACCTCCGAGCGCCTGCAACGCGCTGGTTATGAGGTATATTTGCCCTTAGTAGAAGAGCTCAAACAGTGGTCTGATCGCAAGAAAAAAATACAACGCCCTTTAATTGCTTCTGTCGTATTTGTTCGCTGCACTGCAGTGGCGCTCAATGGCGTTTATACAGTTCAAGGCGTCAGCCGTGTTTTGCGCTATTTAGGCCGTCCGGCAGTGGTGCAAGCCCAAGAAATCTTGAACTTGCAAATTTTGTTGCAACAATCTGCAGCTCCAGAGGTGCAGCAAATGCAAATTAGCCCTGGTGTAGCTATTGAAGTGCAACGCGGCCCTTTTAAAGGAATCATTGGCACTGCAGTTCAGGTACTAAATGCATTGCGGGTCATTATAGAAATAAAGCACCTTGGGGTGTCTTTTAGCATCAATGTACCCAAAAGTTTTGTAAAAGTCTTGTAGCTGTAATTGGGCTGGCTTTTGCGGCTTATTGGTTCGGTGAGCATCTGTGACTCACCACGGCGAAGCCATATCAAAAAACGTAAATTAGGTGAACATCAAGCATTTCAGTAATTTTGCTTTAAATTTCCACATATGAAGACGTTACACGCGTTATTTTTCTTGAGTATTTTTCTTTTCGCTGCCCCAGCCTTTGCACAACTTCCGGCTGACCAAGGGTATTTAATTAAATCTGAGTTAGACAAACGAGGCCTCACTGAAGCTGAAGCACAGGCCGCCCTCAAAGCCAAAGGTATAGACGTACAAAAAATGGCGCCTGAAGACATGCTTGCCAAGAAATCAGAAATCTCGGCCATTCTTGATGAGCTTGCTGCTAGCAAGGTTAAGGAAGTTGAAGTGAAGCAAGACGCGCAAATGAAAGAGGCGCCCGCAGCAGAGCAAAAAGATTTACCTACCCAAGAAAAGCCTGTGCCCGTAGAAAGTGCACCTGTGAATCCTATTGTGGTAGCCGATAGCGCCAAACAACTCCCTGTTGCACCAAGTATTTACGGCCATCAGATATTCAGTGACAGAAAACTCGACCCCATCAAAACTACAGATGGTGCTTCTGCACCCGAAACCTATGTTTTAGGAGCCGGTGACCAAATTCGCATCACCATTTTTGGTATTTCTCAAGCAGACTTACTCCTAACCATAAATGAAGCTGGTTTTGTTACGCCTGCTGGTATGGCACAAATTTATCTAAAGGGCCTTACACTCAAGGAAGCGCGTAAATTGGTACGAAACCGTTTTTCGGTAGCCTACCGTTTTCAGACAGATGAATTTGCAGTGACGCTACAACAAGCCCGCATGCTCAGTGTCAATATTTTTGGTGAAACCCAAAAATCAGGTAGTATTCAGCTCTCAGCGCTCAACACAGCACTTAATGCACTGGCTGCTGTTGGTGGCCCAACAGAATTAGGTTCTGTGCGCGCCATTGAACTCATCAGAGGCGAAACGCGCAAAAAAATAGACCTCTATGCCTTTTTGAACAACCCTGGTGCACAATTTCAGTTTGACCTCCAGCACAACGACATCTTGTTTGTGCCGGTTGTTCAAAAGTTAATTACCCTTGAAGGTGGTGTCAAGCGCCCGATGCGTTATGAACTCATTGGCAAAGAAGGCATCAAAGAACTCATTGCCTTTGCTGGGGGGCTCAATTATAATACTTATGCCGAATATGTCCAGGTAGAACGGGCAGGTGGTCTAGAGCCACTTTTATTGGAATACAAGTTGTCTGATATTATGAGTGGCAAACTCAAAATTGAATTGCAAGATGGCGATGTAGTGCGTGTACGCACCAACACTAAAACACTAGAACAATACGCTGAAGTATTAGGTGCCGTATTTTATCCTGGCACCTATGAGCTCACCGAAGGGCTAACACTAGGCGGCTTGCTTTCCAAAGCGCAGTTGAAGCCACAAGCCAGCACTGAAATTTATTTTGTGGAGCGCACCTTACTAGATGGTACGCAGCGCATTATCAAAGTAGATAGTGCTGCAGTTGCAAACTTTAAACTCGACAAAAAAGATAAGATCAGCGTCTTTGATTTATCAGTGTACACCGACCAACAACAACTCGAAGTGAGTGGCGCAGTACGCATGCCATTTAAAAAATTATTGGCTTTGCAAGATGCGGTTAGTGTTGCTGATGCCTTGGCTTTGGCCGGTGGCTTAAAAGCAACCGCAACAGATACCGCCTACATTTTAAGACAAAATCTTACCAAGCCTGGGCATTTAGAATATATTGCTGTGGTTCCGTCAAAAGATGGCAGTACCATCTTGAAAGCCGGCGACCACCTCAGGGTATTTGACCGCCAAGAATATTTAAATGCAGCTAAAATTGAAGTGAGTGGTGCTGTACGCGAGCCCTTTGAGCGCGAGATGGCCTTCGGAGACCAACTTCAGCTCCAAGATGCCATTGCTTTGGGTAGAGGGTTATTGCCTACAGCCTCTGAGGTAGCCTATGTGCGCCGCCGTGATTGGTACAACCCAGATACTTATCAATATTTTAAAGTAAACTTAAAAGACACTAGCTCTACACTCGCATTGCGCGCCGGTGACCACCTCATGATCTATGATAAAAGTGTTTACAGTGTTGCAGCCAATGTCAATATAGGTGGTTCGGTTCAGAAGCCGCAAAGCATGCCTTACAGTTCAGATCTAAAGATCAAAGATGTTCTTTTGATGGCTGGTGGTAAAAAACCATCGGCTGACCTCAATAGGGTAGAAATATTCCGCTTAAATTACAACAATAAAAAAGGTTCGGGCTATGAGCGCATCCTTTTGAAACTTGATAGCAACTATAATATTTTGGGCCGCAACACTGATTTCACCTTACTGCCCTATGATCAAGTATTGGTAAGGGATCTCATGCTTTACAACACCACCAAGCAAGTCGAGGTAGCCGGTGAAGTTAAATACCCAGGCACTTATCCTATGCCTGCAAAAGTTTACCGTTTGGCAGACCTCATTACAGAAGCAGGTGGCCTCAACGCTATGGCAAGTAAAGATTTGGCTGTCATATACAGAAGTACAAACGACGTGGGTCCAATAGGTGTAGACTTGAAAAAAGCGCTCCGACACAAGCACTCGAGCAAACGCAACCCTATTTTGATGAGTGGCGACGTGGTGAGTATTTTACCTTATCAAAATACTTTTGGCATTCGTTTAGAAGGCACGCAATACCCACAAGTAGATACCGTTTTGACAGAACGCATGCAATTTGTTTATCAAGGTAAAAAATCTGCAAGATGGTATATCAGAGAATATGCAGGTGGTTTTGCCCCAGACGCCGACAAGCGCTCGGTTGCAGTTTCCTACCCATCTGGCCAAGTTGATGGTACTAAACGTACATTTTTAATGTTCAACGACATGCCAACCGTTTTAAACGGTGGAGAAATTGTCATTACCAAAAAGAGTGAAGAAAAAACAAAAGGGGAGAAGAAAGATATTGACTACGATGCAATTTTTACGAGGTCATTTCAGGCGATTTCCTCAATGTTGACGGTTAGTTTATTAATAAAACAACTTTGATGAAGGAAGAAAAAGGGTTAATTGAGGTTTTTAAAATAGCCAAACAGGTTGTTGTTCGCAAAAAAATACAGTTAATAATAGCATCAGTAATAGGAGGGATATTAGGGGTTTTATATTCAGTTTTCTTAGCTTCAAATATTTATACATCCAATATTTCATTTACCTTGGAGCAGAAGGGTTCTTCAATGGGTTCCCTTGGTGGTTTAGCTAGTTCACTTGGCTTAGGTGATTTACCGACAACCAATTCAACAGGTATGTTTGGCGGTGAAAATATCCTTCATCTTATCAAATCGAATAGAATTATACATGAGTCACTCAAAGAAAATCAATATGATCTGGCTGGTGATAACCTTTTGAATCTTTATATAAAATCACATTTCAAATCACAACTCAAAAAGAAAAAGATCAAGTTATTCCCTAAAAACGTTCTGAATAAAAGATTTAATCGCGAACAAGACAGCATACTATTACTAATTACTAAGAACATTCGAGAAAATCAGATTAAGGTAGAAAGAGTCGACAAAAAGACCACAATTATTAATCTTGATGTAGATGATTCAAATGAAAAATGGGCATTTTTATTTTCGAAGGCACTTGTAAAAAATGCAATAGAACTTTATTTGGATATCAAAGTGGGTAAATTGCTAAGAACCGAACAGGAATTGACTCAGAAAAAAGACTCAATTAGAGGTTTGTTAAATGGATCGATAACCACTTTAGCATACGAAACGGATCTAAATAGCCATACTCCTTTAATGCGGTATAAAACAAATCAAGCGAAGAAACAGATTGATGTTGAGGTGTTAAAGAATATG
>JBJTCG010000119.1:0-10617 GCA_046091725.1 Flavobacteriales bacterium
GTTTATTGTAGAAAGAAGAAAGAAATAATTAAGGTATGAGTCGTTCATTAAAGAAACCACCGTTTGTTCACTATAAGTTGATGAAACGAGTTGACGATGCTCAAGCGTCTAGCAGCAAAGCTGTTATCAAAACATGGTCACGAGCATCCACGATTACTCCGGAATTTGTTGGTTTGACATTTGCTGTTCACAACGGCAACAAGTTCATTCCTGTATTCGTAACGGAAAACATGGTAGGTCATAAACTAGGAGAATTCTCCCCTACCCGTAACTTCCGTGGACACGCCGGTAATAAAAAAGATAAGAAACGTTAAGAATTATTACAGTCATGGGAGCTAGAAAACGCTTAAAAGCTGAAGAGCTGAAAGAAAATAAGAAGTCAATGGCCATTGCGCGCTTGAATGATTCACCAATTTCTCCTCGTAAGATGAGAATGGTGGCTGATTTGATCCGTGGTGTTGAAGTCAATAAGGCTTTAAACATTCTTCAATTCAATAGTAAAGATGCCTCTACGAGCCTCGGAAAATTACTCCGTTCTGCTATTGCAAACTGGGAGCAAAAAAACGAGGGTGCAGACATCAGCCAAGAAACATTGGTTGTGAGTCGCATTGAAGTAGGATGTGGTACAATGCTTAAACGCATTCAGCCAGCACCACAAGGTCGTGCACACAGAATTAGAAAAAGATCGAACCACGTGACGATCGTAGTAGATGGTACAAAATAACTAGAAGAAATGGGACAAAAAACAAATCCAATAGGTAATAGACTTGGTTACATCCACGGATGGGAATCAAACTGGTACGGAGGTAACGATTACAAAGATAAAATCGTTGAAGACGATCAAATTCGTCGTTACTTAAACGCTCGTCTAGCAAAAGCTAGCATCGCTAAGATTATTATCGAGCGTACCCTTAAACTAGTTACAGTAACTATCAATACTGCCCGTCCTGGTGTTATCATCGGAAAAGGTGGTCAAGAAGTTGACAAACTAAAAGAAGAATTAAAAAAATTGACGAAGAAAGAGATTCAAATCAACATCTTCGAAGTGAAGCGTCCTGAATTAGATGCTCGCTTAGTTGCTGATGGCATCTCTCGTCAATTGGAAGCTCGTATTTCTTTCCGTCGTGCAATTAAAATGGCTATTGCCGGCACGATGAGAATGGGCGCTGAAGGAATCAAAGTAAAGATTTCTGGTCGTTTAAATGGTGCTGAAATGGCACGTACAGAAATGTACAAAGACGGTCGTACACCTTTACATACATTCCGCGCAGATATCGATTACGCAGTATCAGAAGCTCACACAACATACGGTCGTATTGGTGTGAAAGTATGGATCTGCCGTGGCGAAGTGTATGGTAAACGCGATTTAGCTCCAAATATCGGTATGAATACCGGTGGCGCTAACAACCAAGGAGGTGATCGCAAGCCAGCGTCATTCAAAAGAAAGAAGAAGTAATAAGACAGTTAAATTGACAGGAAATGTTACAGCCTAAAAGAACAAAATTTAGAAGAGTACAGAAAGGTAGAAACCGAGGATTAGCTCATCGTGGCTCAACCATCGCTTTCGGATCTTTCGGATTAAAGGCTTTGGAACCAGGATGGATTACTTCACGTCAGATTGAAGCTTCTCGTATCGCCGTTACTCGATACATGAAGCGTGAAGGAAAAGTATGGATCCGAATTTTCCCAGACAAGCCGGTTACCTCAAAACCAGCTGAAGTACGTATGGGTAAAGGTAAGGGAGCTCCTAGCCACTGGGTGGCCGTGATCAAACCAGGAACGATCATGTTTGAAGCAGACGGAGTACCTTACGACATTGCAAAAGAAGCAATGCGCCTTGCAGCACAGAAGTTGCCTGTGAAATGTAAGTTCATTGTTCGCAATGATTTTGTTATACCAGTTTAATCTAAGCAGATGAAACAAGCAGAAATCACAAAACTTTCTACCGCTGATTTACAAAGCCGTTTGGAAGATTTCAAAGGTCAATTGACTAATTTGAAATTGACACACAAAATGGCTCCAATTGAAAATCCGCTGCGTATTCACCACATGCGCAAATTGGTAGCAAGATTGAGTACAGAGTTAACTAAACGTTCAAATCAGGCTTAATCCTGAGATAAAAAAATGAACATGGAAAAACGTAATTTAAGAAAAGAAAGAATTGGTGTCGTTACCAGTGACAAAATGGAAAAATCCATTGTCGTTTCTGTTGAGCGTAAAGTGAAGCACCCGAAATACGGTAAGTTCGTTAAGAAAACTACCCGTTTCGTTGCTCACGACGAAAACAACGATTGTCATGTTGGTGATACCGTTCGTATCATGGAAACACGTCCTTTGAGTAAATCAAAGAACTGGAGAATGGTAGAAATTGTAGAACGCGCTAAATAATCGGACAAAATGATACAAACAGAATCCAGACTATCAGTTGCAGACAACTCAGGAGCCAAGGAAGTATTGTGCATCCGAGTATTAGGCGGAACAAGAAGACGCTATGCCTCAGTTGGTGACAAAATTGTTGTTGCCGTTAAAAGTGCAATGCCCAACGGAGCCGTTAAAAAAGGTTCAGTTGCCAAAGCAGTTGTAGTTCGCACAAAAAAAGAAATTCGCCGTCCAGATGGATCTTACATCCGTTTCGACGACAATGCTTGTGTGATCCTCAACCAAGCAGGTGAAATGCGTGGTACACGTATCTTCGGCCCTGTTGCTCGTGAATTGCGCGAAAGTAACTACATGAAAATTGTTTCACTAGCACCTGAGGTGTTATAATTCATTGAGTAATGCAAAAGAAATTACACATCAAAATTGGAGACACCGTGAAAGTGATTTCAGGTGAGTCCAAAGGTCGTGAGGGCAAAGTTGCTACCATCGATCGTGAAAAAATGCGCGCAACAGTTGAAGGTGTTAACATGATTAAAAAACACAACAAGCCAAGCGCTACAAATCCTCAAGGAGGAATCGAAGAAAAAGAAGGTTCTATCCACATTTCTAACCTTATGGTTGTGAGCAACGGTGTTGCAAGTCGCGTAGGAAGAAAAGAGGTTAAAGGAAAATTAGTACGTTATTCAAAAAAATCAGGGGAGGTGATTAAGTAATGAGTTACACGCCAAGATTAAAAGAAAAGTACAGGAACGAAATCAAGCAAACGCTTCAAGAGCGTTTCAATTACAAATCTGTAATGAGCGTTCCTAAATTAGAAAAGATTGTACTTAGCCAAGGTATGGGTGATGCAGTTGCAGACAAGAAGTTAATTGACAGTGCTGCAGCAGACTTATCTCGTATTGCTGGTCAAAAAGCAATTACAACCATCTCTAAAAAGGATATCTCTAACTTTAAGTTACGTAAAGGGATGCCAATTGGAACTAAAGTTACGCTTCGTGGCGATCGTATGTACGATTTCCTAGATCGTTTGCTTTCAGTTGCTTTGCCTCGTACACGTGACTTCCGCGGTATCAATCCAAAAGGATTTGACGGTCGTGGAAACTTCAACCTCGGTATCAAGGAACACATCATTTTCCCTGAAATCGATATTGATAAAGTAAATCGTATCCTCGGAATGGACATCACCTTCGTTACATCAGCCAACAGCGACGAAGAAGCAAAAGCATTGTTGGATGCATTTGGTTTTCCATTTATTAAAAAATAAAAGAAATGGCTAAGGAATCAATGAAAGCGCGCGAGCGCAAAAGAGAAAGATTAGTAGCACGTTACGAAAAGAAGCGTGCAGAACTAACTAAAGTTTTGAAGTCAACAGATGCATCTGAAGAAATTCAGTCTCAAAAATGGGATGCAATGATGCAATTGCAAAAATTACCGGCTAACTCTTCTAAAATCAGAAAACACAATCGTTGTGGTTTGA
The DNA here is from genome assembly GCA_046091725.1 of Flavobacteriales bacterium. Lineage (GTDB taxonomy): Bacteria > Bacteroidota > Bacteroidia > Flavobacteriales_D > Crocinitomicaceae > UBA952. Next base: position 3,857 of record JBJTCG010000119.1, read on the forward strand.
CTGGTCGTCCTAGAGGTTACATGCGTCAATTTGGTATTTCAAGGGTAACATTCCGTGAAATGGCTTTGGCTGGTAAAATCCCAGGAGTTAAGAAAGCAAGTTGGTAATTAAGAAAAAAGAAAAGAAATGAATACAGATCCAATAGCAGATTTCCTGACTCGTATCAGAAATGCGAGTGCAGCAGGCTTGAAGACCGTAGATATCCCTGGTTCAAATATCAAACGTGCAATGACACAAATTTTATTTGACCAAGGTTACATCCTCAATTACAAATTTGAGGATGACAACAAACAAGGTATGATTAAAATCGCCTTGAAGTATAACACATCTACGCGTGTTCCAGCAATTACCAAATTGCAACGTGCTTCTCGCCCAGGACTTAGAAAGTACAGCAGTGCAGTTGAGATGCCAAGAGTATTAAACGGTTTAGGTATTGCCATCGTTTCTACTTCCCGTGGCGTGATCACTGACAAAGAAGCTCGTCAGCACAACATTGGTGGTGAAGTTCTTTGTTACGTTTACTAAAAAATTATAGCAATGTCAAGAATTGGAAAAGCACCCATTACCATCCCAAGCGGCGTCGAAGTGACGTTCAAGGATTCCGTCATGACGGTTAAAGGTAAAAAAGGAGAATTAGCACAACACATTGATGCTTCGGTAAGCGTAAGCATTGAAGACAATGTCATTACATTCAGTCGCACTACAGAAGCACCTGATCATCGTTCAAAGCATGGTTTATACCGCGCTCTTGTTTACAACATGATTCATGGTGTATCTGAAGGCTTCAAGAAGGATATGGAAATAATTGGAGTTGGTTACCGTGCAAATGCAACTGGTCAACAACTCGAGTTAGCCCTTGGTTTTTCGCATGCCATTATCATGGAAATTCCTAAAGAAGTGAAAGTTACCACAGTTACAGAAAAAGGTAAAGCGCCTGTCGTTACCCTAGAGTCACACGACAATCAATTACTTGGTCAAGTAGCTGCAAAGATTCGCTCTTTCAGAAAACCTGAACCATACAAAGGAAAAGGTATCCGTTTTGTTGGTGAAGAAATCCGTAGAAAAGCTGGTAAATCAGCAGGTAAAAAATAATCGAACGAATTATGGCACTAAATAAAGTATTAAGAAGAGCAAAAATTAAGCGAAGAATCAGAAAAAAGATTTTTGGTACTTCAGCTATTCCGCGTCTTACTGTTTTTAGAAGTAACAAACAGATTTATGCACAATTAATCGACGATACAACTGGTCGTACATTGGCATCTGCAGGTTCTTTGAAAATGGACGATGCACAAAAAGTTAACAAAGTGAGCCAGGCTTCTATCGTAGGTAAGAAAATTGCCGAAGTTGCTAGCAAAGCAGGTATCGAACGTATTGTTTTCGATCGCAATGGTTACTTGTATCATGGTAGAATTAAATCCTTGGCTGATTCAGCTCGTGAAGGAGGACTAAAATTTTAAGAAAAATGGCAGCTCAAATCGTAAATAGAGTTAAATCAGCGGACATCGAGTTAAAAGATAAACTCGTAGCTGTAAACCGTGTTACTAAAGTTACCAAAGGTGGTCGTACATTTAGTTTCTCTGCAATTGTTGTTGTAGGTGACGAAAATGGTGTAGTTGGTCACGGTCTTGGTAAAGCAAAAGAAGTAACTGAAGCAATTACTAAAGGTATCGATGATGCCAAAAAGAACCTTATCAAAGTTCCGATTCTAAGAGGTACTGTTCCTCACGAACAAAAAGGAAAGTTTGGTGGTGCTGAAGTTTTCTTAAAACCAGCAACAGAAGGTACAGGTGTTATCGCCGGTGGTGCGATGCGCGCAGTATTAGAAAGTGTTGGAGTTCACAACGTATTGGCGAAATCTCAAGGTTCTTCTAATCCACACAACGTGGTTAAAGCAACCATGGATGCCTTGGCTAACATGCGTGACGCAGTTGCCGTTGCTCGCCAACGTGGTATCTCACTTGACAAAGTATTCAACGGATAAAATTAGCAGCAATGAGCACAATCAAAATCAAACAAGTGAAGAGTGCGATTAAGCGTCCAGCTGATCAAAAAGCTACTATCAAAGCTTTAGGTTTTCGTCGCTTGAATCAAGTTATCGAAAAAGAGGTAACTCCTCAAATTATGGGAATGGTGAATAAGGTACAACACCTCATTCAAGTAGTTGAATCATAGACTTACAAATAAATGGAATTACATAATCTAACACCAGCATCAGGTTCGGTTAAAGCCGAAAAACGCATCGCGCGTGGTCAAGGATCAGGTCGTGGAGGAACATCTACACGTGGTCATAAAGGTGCCAAGTCTCGCTCTGGTTACAAAACTAAAATCGGTTTTGAGGGTGGACAAATGCCTTTGCAACGTCGTGTGCCTAAGTTTGGCTTTAAAAATATCAACCGTGTTGAGTATAAAGCAATTAACTTAGATATCATCGAAAACCTTGCAACTGTAAAAGGTATCGTTGATATCACACCAGAAGTTTTACGTGAAAACGGTCTTTTATCTAATAATGAATTAGTTAAAGTACTTGGTCGCGGAGAACTTAAAGCTAAAGTGAACATTTCTGCGAATGGCTTTTCTACTAAAGCAAGCGCAGCAATTGAAGCTTTAGGTGGTACATGTACAAAAATCTAACTATCTTTGCACGCTTTTAGATGAAACGATTAATCACAAACCTGCAAAACATCTGGAAAGTTGAGGAATTGCGCAAGCGCATTCTCCTTACACTTGGCCTAATACTTACCTACAGAGTGGGTTCGTATGTAATTTTGCCTGGTGTCAAATACGACGCCTTAGCAAGCAATGCCACAGATCAAAACTTTCTAGAGAGCATTCTTTCTGTATTTTCAGGAGGTGGCTTTACCAATGCTTCTATTATGGCGCTTGGTATCATGCCTTACATCAGTGCATCGATCATCATGCAATTACTTGGTATGGCTGTTCCTGCTGTCCAAAAAATGCAAAATGAAGGAGAATCTGGTAGAAAGCAAATTAACAATTACACGCGTTTACTCACAATCGTAATCTGTGCACTTCAGGCACCAAGTTATCTTACCCTTTATGTAAGTAACAAAAATGCCATGCCAGATGTTGCCGATACTTTCTGGTGGACTCAAACGATCATGCTCCTTATCGCAGGTTCTATGTTTGCAGTTTGGTTAGGAGAGCGTATTACCGAACGCGGAATTGGTAACGGTATTTCATTACTCATTACTGTAGGTATTCTCTCTCGTCTACCTGGAGCGTTTTTTGCTGAATTCGGAAAATCTGTTGAAGCAGGTAATTTGATTCGTTTGGTATTAGAAATCGTGATGTTCTTTGTCATCATCTTAGTAACTATCTTGATAGTTCAAGGTGTCCGACGCATTCCGCTCAATACTGCTAAAAGAGTTGCCGGAACAAGAGCAGTTGAGGATGTAAATGGTGCTCGCAACTACTTGCCTATTAAAATCAATGCAAGTGGTGTAATGCCAATCATTTTCGCACAGGCTATCATGACTATTCCAATGATGGTTTATCAAGGAGTTACCCAACAGCAAGATGCTGGATGGTTGACTAAAACCCTTGGTGATCCATACGGAGTTAGTTACAACCTTTTGCTCGTGATTCTTATTGTAGTGTTTACTTACTTCTACACTGCAATCATGATCAACCCAAGTAAAATTGCAGACGATTTGAAAAAGAGTGGTGGCTTTATTCCAGGCGTTCGTCCGGGTGAAGAAACTGCTGAACATATTGACGAAGTGGTTTCAAGAATCACTTTTCCAGGTTCATTGTTTTTAGCAGCGATCGCAATTTTACCTTCAATTGCAAAATTAGTAGGTGTCAATGACAGCTTTGCCATGTTCTTCGGTGGTACTTCCATTTTGATCATGGTAGGTGTTGTTCTTGATACACTTCAACAAATCGAGACTTACCAATTGAATCGTAACATGGATTCATTAATGGACGGGACCCGAGTGAGAGGTCGTAGAGGTGCAAACGAATTTTCTGGAATGTAATATGGCTAAACAAACTTCCATAGAGCAAGACGGAACCATCTTAGAAGCTTTGCCAAATGCAATGTTTCGAGTAGAGTTAGAAAACGGACATGTCATTACTGCCCATATTTCAGGTAAAATGCGCATGTTCTATATTAAAATACTTCCGGGAGACCGCGTAAAGGTTGAAATGTCTCCTTATGATTTAACAAAAGGTAGAATATCTTTTAGATACAAATAAGCAGAATTATGAAAGTCAGAGAATAAGTTAAAAAAAGAACTGAAGATTGCAAGTTTGTTAAGCGTAAAGGAAAAGTTTACGTCATTAACAAAAAGAATCCGAAATTAAAACAACGTCAAGGATAATAATTAGTATATGGCACGTATTGCAGGTATAGACTTACCAAAAAACAAAAGAGGAGTAATAGGCTTGACATACATCTACGGAATTGGTAGAAGTACAGCTAAGAAAATTCTTAACGACAACAGCATCGATGAAAACATCAAAGTTCAAGACTGGAACGATGATCAATTGTCTGCTATTCGTAACACAGTGAACGAAATCAAGACTGAAGGTCAGTTGCGTTCTGAAGTTCAATTGAACATCAAACGTCTCATGGATATCGGATGTCAACGTGGAATTCGTCACCGTTTAGGTTTGCCACTTCGTGGTCAACGTACTAAGAATAACTCTCGCACACGTAAAGGAAAACGTAAGACTGTTGCGAACAAGAAAAAAGCAACTAAATAATAACTAGTTCCAAATAACAATGGCAAAAGCAAATCAAAAAAAGAAGAAGAACGTCAAAGTAGATGCCGCTGGCGAAGCTCACATCCAAGCGAGTTTCAACAACGTAATCATCTCTTTAACGAACAATGCTGGTCAAGTGATCTCATGGTCATCTGCCGGTAAGATGGGCTTCAAAGGTTCTAAAAAGAACACTCCTTATGCAGCACAAGTTGCAGCTGAGGATGCATCAAAAGAAGCACATGACTTCGGACTACGTAGAGTGCGTGTTTTTGTAAAAGGGCCAGGTGCCGGACGCGAGTCTGCCATCCGTGCAATTCACAATTCAGGCATTGAAGTAACAGAAATCATTGACGTGACACCTATGCCACACAATGGTTGTCGTCCACCGAAAAGAAGAAGAGTATAATATAGTTTAACCAGTAGGATAATTGTCATCGAAGGAATGCCTTAATTCATGACTCCTACACAATTTTAATTAGAATGGCAAGATACACAGGTCCTAAATCCAAAATTGCGCGTCGCTTCCGTGACCCAATTTTTGGTCCAGACAAATCCTTGGAAAGAAGAAATTACGGTCCAGGGCAACACGGTCCATCCAAAAGAAGAGGTGGAAAGCAATCTGAATACGCAGTACAGTTAGGTGAAAAGCAAAAAGCAAAATACACTTACGGTATCCTTGAGCGTCAGTTTGCTAACATGTTTGAAAAAGCTTCACGCATGAAAGGAATTACCGGTGAAAACTTGTTGCAATTGTGCGAATCTCGCCTTGACAACACTGTTTTCCGTCTTGGTATTGCTCCTTCACGCCGTGCAGCGCGTCAATTAGTTTCTCACAAACACATTACTGTGAATGGTGAAGTCGTAAACATCCCGTCTTACACTTTGCGCATTGGTGATGTAATCAGTGTTCGTGAAAAATCTAAATCATTAGAAGCAATTACATCATCTTTAACTGCAAGTAACAAAACTTTTGATTGGCTAGATTGGGATAACTCAAGCATGTCAGGTAAATTGTTGAACATGCCTGCAAGAGAAATGATCCCAGAAAATATTCGCGAGCAATTGATCGTCGAATTATACTCTAAATAACCCCTAAGCGATAGAAAATGGCAATATTGGATTTTCAAAAACCTGACAAGGTTATCATGCTCAACTCTGATGATTTTCACGGAGAATTTGAGTTTCGTCCGCTAGAACCGGGCTACGGAATTACTATAGGTAACTCCCTCCGTCGAATTTTGCTTTCTTCCTTAGAAGGTTTCGCGATTTCGTCTATCAAAATTCATGGTGCAGACCACGAGTTCACAACCCTCAAAGGAGTTGTAGAAGACGTTACTGAAATCGTCTTGAACTTGAAGCAAGTTCGCTTCAAGCGTCAAATCGAAGGAACAGATTCTGAAACAGTGATTATTTCCGTGAGTGGACAACAGCAACTTACTGCTGGAGACCTCGGGAAATTTACTAGCGCATTTCAAGTACTCAACCCAGAGTTAGTGATTTGCAACATGGAATCTTCTGTGAAATTTGAAATGGAACTGACCATCGTCAAAGGTCGCGGTTACGTTCCAGCTGAAGAAAACAAAACAGCAAATGCACCTTTCGGTACCATCTTTATTGACTCAATTTTTACTCCTATAGTAAATGTTCAGTATACTATCGAGAACTACCGCGTTGAGCAAAAAACCGATTATGAAAAATTGGTATTTAACATCAAAACTGATGGCTCAATTCACCCGAAAGAAGCTTTAAAAGAAGCTGCTAAAATTTTGATTCATCACTTCATGCTCTTCTCTGATGAGCGCATCACTCTTGATAGCGAAATCAAAGCAGAATCAGAAGAATTCGATGAAACTTCATTACACATGCGCCAATTACTCAAAACTAAATTAGTTGACATGGACCTTTCTGTTCGTGCACTCAATTGCTTGAAGGCAGCAGATGTAGAAACTCTTGGTGATCTCGTTTCTTATGCCAAGTCTGATTTATTGAAATTCAGAAATTTTGGTAAAAAGTCATTAACTGAGCTTGAAGAC
>JBJTCG010000120.1:0-23413 GCA_046091725.1 Flavobacteriales bacterium
AAATCAAATGGAAATGAACTGCTGGAGCAGCAGACTTGAGCATGCTCATGATTGGCGTAATGCCGGATCCGGCAGCAATTGCCACAACTTTTTTATGGTCAGGCTTTAAAAGAAAGGATCCTTCCGGTTCAAAGACAACTATTTGTTGACCTTTTTCAATTTGTTGTAATAGGGTAGATACTTTTCCGCCTTCGAGCTTTTTTACACCGATAGCAAGATCTTCTTGTGGCCCAGAGCAAATAGAGTAGGAGCGACGCTCTTGTTTACCATTGATTTCAAGTTGAACAGTGAGGTATTGCCCGGGCTGATACGCAAATGCTTTTTGCAATTCTAGTGGCAACTCAAAGCTAATTTGTACAGCTTCTGTGGTTAGTGGCATAACATTTTTAACCACGAGTTGATGTGCGCCTTTGGGAAGTTGCACTGTTTTATTGGATTTAAATCGGTCGAAAAGTCCCATAATGCTTAGTCGTCAAATGAAATGAGTACATCTTTACTGTTTGGATGAGCTTGGCAAGTGAGGACATAGCCTTGTTCAACCTCTTCAGGAGTCAAGGCATAATTGATATCCATGGTCACTTCGCCTTTGAGCACTTTTGCTTTACAAGTACAACAAACACCGCCTTTACATGCAAACGGAGCATCTGCCCCGGCCTGATAAGCGGCATCTAAAATACTTGGCCCTTGACTGGATAAATAGAAATTTGTTACTTCCCCATCCATGATTAATTCTATATGTGAATCAAAAGCATCAACCGGATTTTCAGCAACTTCTTTTTTCTCAATTGGTTCGGCATGGAAAAGTTCAAAATGAATTTGTTTGGCTGGTAAACCAAATTTTTCGAGCTGATCTTTGGCTGCAAGTATCATTTGCTGAGGTCCGCAAAGGTAAGCGGCATCTATGGTTTGCCCTTTGAAGAAGGCATGTAATAGTTTTTCAATGCGCGCTGTATCGATTCTGCCCTTTAACAAAGGCACACCCGTGTTTTCTCTGGAAAATACATGAACGATGTTGAGTTTGTCTAGGTACTTATTTTTGAGCGCTTCGAGTTCTTCTCTAAAAATTATTTCTCCTTGCCCTTTGTTCCCATAAAAAAGGGTAACTGTGCTTTGCGGCTCAGCGACTAGGATGGTTTTTAAAATGGAAAAAATAGGAGTGATGCCACTTCCTGCTGCGAATAGTGCGTAATTTTTTTGGGCATTTGAAACGGGTGAAAATTTAAAGTTACCCATTGGAGCCAAAACATCAAGTGTGTCACCAACTTGTAACTCTAGATTGGCGTAGCTCGAAAAAAGCCCATCAGGAATTTGCTTAATTGCCACGCGCCATTCATTTTCATGAGGCGCACTACACAAAGAATAGGACCTACGAATTTCTTGATTTTCAATTGTTTTTTTGAAAGTAAAGTATTGCCCAGCCTCGAATGAAAAATCTGTTGCCATGGATGCTGGAATCGCAAAAGCGACTGAAACACAACTAGGAGTTTCACGTTTGATATCGGAAATTTGTAAAGAGTAAAACTTGGTTGACATGATTCAAATTATTCAGGTTCAAAAGTAAACAATAAACTTCAAGCCCTAGCAAACATTTCTCAATGAACAATCTGACGAGAATGATGTTTTGAAGGCGTGGTAATTTCCTATATTTGTTACATTCTAAACGGAGCTTTATGACCCTTGCTGAACAAGAAAAAAGATTTCAAGAGAAAATTGACAACGAAATCAAGATTGAACCCAACGACTGGATGCCAGACGCCTATCGCCAGACGCTCATTCGTCAGATTTCACAACACGCACATTCTGAGGTTGTTGGAATGCTTCCTGAGGGCAACTGGATAACCAGAGCCCCAAATCTCAGAAGAAAAGCTGTTTTGTTGGCCAAAGTTCAAGATGAAGCTGGGCATGGTTTGTATTTGTACTCAGCTACTGAAACGCTAGGTGCAAATCGCGAGCAAACCATTGATGATTTGCACTCAGGCAAAGCCAAATATTCTTCCATCTTTAATTATCCAGCCTTAACTTGGGCCGATATCGGTGCAATTGGATGGTTGGTAGATGGTGCTGCCATCATGAATCAAGTGGCATTATGCAGAACATCTTACGGCCCTTATGCCCGTGCTATGGTCAAAATATGTAAAGAAGAATCATTTCATCAGCGTCAAGGTTACGAATCTCTGATGGTGCTTTGCAACGGAACACCACAACAAAAAGCTATGGCTCAAGATGCCTTGAATCGTTTTTGGTGGCCGGCGCTCATGATGTTTGGACCCAACGATGCAGAATCAACGCATTCAGAGCAGTCCATCAACTGGAAAATCAAAAGGTTTACCAATGATGAGTTGCGCCAAAACTTTGTAGATGCCACCGTGTCTCAGGCCGAAATATTAGGATTAACCATTCCAGATCCGAATTTAAAGTGGAATGAAGAACGTGGACACTACGATTTTTCAGAAATCAACTGGGACGAATTTTGGCAAGTTGTCAAAGGCAATGGTCCTTGCAATAAAGAAAGAGTCGAGGCGCGCTTGAAAGCCAAGCAAAACGGATTATGGGTGCGCGAGGCAGCCAATGCTTACGCCAAGAAACGCGCCATGAAAAAATCAGCCTAATTAATTACACAGACAATGTCAAATACAGAATGGCCACTTTGGGAGGTCTTTATCAGAAGTAAACAAGGACTCAATCATAAACATGTCGGTAGTCTCAGAGCCCCTGACGCTACTTTAGCACTTGAAAATGCCCGCGATGTTTACACGCGCCGATCAGAAGGCATTAGCATTTGGGTCGTTGAGTCTGCTCATATCCACGCCACAGATATCGACGAAGCTGAGTCTTTCTTTGAGCCTTCAGATACCAAAATTTATCGTCATCCAACTTTTTATGAAGTTCCGGATGGTGTCAAACACATGTAGTCATGAAGGAAGCCGCTTTATTTGAATATGTCCTCCGAATGGCCGACGACAGCCTTATTCTCGGGCAACGCCTAGGAGAATGGTGTGGCCATGGCCCAATTCTTGAAGAAGACATCGCCTTAACCAATATTTCCCTCGACTTAATTGGCCAAGCCATTAGTTTGTTCGATTTAGCCGCTGAGTTAGAAGGCGAAGGAAAAACACACGATGACCTCGCTTTTTTGAGATTTGAAAACCAATACAAAAATGTACTACTGGTTGAACAACCAAATGGCGACTTCGCCATGACAATCCTTCGCCAGTTTTTCTTTGATGCTTTTCGCAAACCGCTTTATGAAGCGCTTTGCAAAAGCCCTAACTCACAGCTAGCCGCCATTGCAGAAAAATCATTGAAGGAGACGCGTTACCATTTGAAGCACTCTTCAGAATGGGTCATTCGCATGGGCGATGGCACCGAAGAGTCACATCAACGTGCACAAGCTGCCATAGATCACCTATGGAGATATACCAATGAATTATTTTACGAGGATCACAACGACGAGCAATTGAATGCCCAAAATATTGTACCATCTCTCAAAGAAATTCATTCAAGCTGGCTCGAGAATGTAAAATTGGTATTCGAAGAAGCCACACTTTCCATTCCTTCAAATAATTGGAAGTTCGAGGGTGGCAGAGAGGGTAGGCACTCAGAACACATGGGCTACCTTCTGGCGGAACTTCAATACATGCAACGCGCCTATCCGAATATGCAATGGTAAGTCCTGAGCTCATCAGATCTTACTTGGAGGAAGTCAGTGATCCGGAAATACCTGTACTGACAATAATTGACCTCGGTGTTGTACAACAAATTTATCTAGATGCCGACACTTGGGTCATTGAACTAACACCCACCTACAGTGGTTGCCCAGCCATGCAACAAATTGAGGCTGACCTCCTGGCAAAGCTTCGAGAAAAAGAAATCCAAAATGCCCGCGTTAAACATGTTTTGAGCCCAGCCTGGACTACCGACTGGATCAGTGAAGCGGGCCGTCAAAAACTCTTATTATACGGTATTGCGCCACCTGTCAACGAGCCAGATAAATCAATTTTATTTGCAGAATCACCCCGTGTGGTATGTCCAAAATGTAGCAGCAAAGACACCCGAATGGTGAGTTTATTTGGCAGTACAGCATGTAAAGCACATTATCAATGCAATGATTGCAAGGAGCCTTTCGATTACTTTAAGTGCTTGAAATAGAATTAAATAAATAAAATTAAAGCGGCAATAATCACCGCTTTTTTTATTTTTTTAGTACTATGTATTGCATAATACAAAATAAAACATATAACTTTGTATAAAACTTTGACAATGAATGTTGAAAATACACAGTCTCAAATGCGAAAGGGTATCTTGGAGTATTGCATTCTAGGAATTTTAAATAAAAAAGAAGCTTATCCTTCTGAAATTCTTGAGCAACTCAGAAGCGCCCAATTAGTGGTAGTGGAGGGTACGGTTTACCCTTTGCTCACGCGTTTGAAAAATATGGAACTACTCACTTATCGTTGGGAAGAATCAACTTCTGGTCCTCCCAGAAAATACTATTCAATCACCAGCAAAGGACAACAATTTTATACAGAGCTTGAGCGCACTTGGCAAGAATTGCAACAAGCTGTTTTAAAAATCAATAAAGCATAAGGCCATGAATAAAACAATTTCAATTCACATTCAAGGATTTCCATTTATTCTGGAAGAACAAGCCTATCAAGCGCTGAGTCAATACCTTGATGCGCTGCGTAAAGTTTTACAACATGAGCAGGGCATAGACGAAATTATTCAAGACATCGAATTGCGTATCGTAGAACTTTTACAAGAAAAAGTTGCAGCGCAACAGGTGGTTCAGCTTGAGCAAGTCACTCAAATCATTCAATTATTGGGTAGCCCTGATAATTTTGCGACAACTGAAGGTAACACGGAGCAACAATATACGGCTGCGGGTCCAGAGCAAATTGTAGCGGAGAAACGTTTCTTCAGGGATCCAGAAAATCCAGTGTTAGGAGGGGTTGCGGGTGGTGTTGCTGCCTATTTCAACATAGATGTCGTTTTTGTTAGGGTTTTCTTTGTGCTCTTCACCATGGCATTTGGTTCCGGAATCCCAATTTATATCATCCTTTGGATCGTAACGCCCCGCGCCAAAACTGCAAGTGAAAAATTGCAAATGCGCGGTAGAGCGGTCAATGTCGAGAATATCAAGACTGAGTTTAAAGAAGCTGCTGAACGTGTAGAACAGAACGCCAAAAAGTGGTCAAGCCAATTGAAAACGGGTTCTGGCCTCAGCAATAGTGCGCAACGCTTCGTAAACTTTTTGAAAGTTGCTACAGGGATCTTTCTGATCTTATTTGGCATGAGCGTTCTGATTGCTATTGGTGTATTTCTTTTTGTTGATCCAGAATTAATTCCAGCACAAATCAATGGCGAATTCACCTCATTAGGAGAGCTAAGTAGTTTGTTTTTTGAAACAGCTCAACTGAATTCATACATTTATCTTGGCGCAGCCTTGATCGGTTGCTCGTGGGGTTTGTCTTCCTTATTGACCGGAATCCGACTCCTGTTTGCCTTTCAATCCAAATGGTTAAAAATTGGGTATTTCTCGTTTGGCACATTGACAATCATAGGATTTATTCTTCTCTTTTATGTAGGGGTCAGCACTGCCAAAGATTTTGCAATTGACAGTGAACTGAGTAAGGAAATCAGTACTTATAGCGGTGACTCATTGAACCTCGCCATATCTAACGAGCTACACTTGAAGGCGTTCAACCAGCAAAAGTTCAATCTCAATGCCAATGGATTCAAAATGAGCAAGCATCCAGACCAAGGACTTATTTTAGCTGAAAACGGCCGTATCTATATCAGTGGTATTGAAATCAATTACGAAGAATCTACAGACTCTCTTTATCATGTTCGGGTATTGAAAAAAGCAAACGGATCTTCTTATTTGAAGGCAAATTTACGTGCGGCGCATATTCAGTTCCCTTGCAAGCTTCAAGACAACAATTTAACTTTTTCAAGTGGTTTTGCTTTCCCAGCAAAAGATAGAATGCGTGATCAAGAAGTAGAAATTGTCATTACCGTTCCGTCTGGAAAAATTGTCAGATGGAAAGATCAGGTTGTTTACCCTTATGTCTCTGAATTTTCTCCGGATCAAGCATCGAACAGAGCTTATGTTCACGGAGATGGGCATTATTCATCGTGGTAAATCTTGTCTGGACTTTTTCAATTGTTGGGCGTCTAGCCAATAGATCAATTTCATGGAGAAGCTGTTTCGAGCACCGGTTTTAAGCACACTTGCGAGGTCTTCCCAATAAGGTGTGCTTACGGCGTCATTTCCAGCAAAGACAGCGTTTTTCCATACGAGGTTTATTTCGCTTCCAGGCATAAAAACCCATTTATAAACAAAGTCAATTGTAAATGCATTGTAATTGATGTCATAAGCAGATTTTCCTTGGGCTGTGAGTCCGGTGAAGGTAGTGAGCGGCGCTAGGTTGCCATCTGTTTGCAACTGATAAAAATCAAAGTATTGAAGCGCTGATCTATAATGACGCAAACGCAAACTGAGCGCCATCCTATTGGTCAAGATGTAGTCTGCAGAAATGGATTGAATGGTCGTGTTGCGATCTCTGACGCCAAATATTATTCCGTCGATTTGCTGTGCGGGTTCACCAAAAGGGATGGCATAACCGTAACTATTGAATTGTAGTTCCTTTTCCATATTGTAGGTCAAGAAAAAAGCATCGGCAAGCCTGAATCTAGGAGAGAAATTAAAAGCTAGTTGTCTCCATGGACTATTTTGATAATCTACAAAATTGATGCCTGCATCGAGCGCAAAAGGTTTTTGATAATTAGTAGATAACCAAGCATTTACAAAATAAAAGCGCGGAATATTAAAAACTGCTCCCCATGTACGTGGTTCAAAATAATCTTTCGTTGCATTAGGCGTATAGCCTACATTAATTCCAGTGGCGTTGAACTTTTTGGTTACGGTAAAAAAGTTCAATGTGGCCATGTTACTGCTAAATGCCTGTGGATTGTATAAGTAGGTCTGTGAAAAATTGGCGTTGAATGTCCAGCGCATGAGCGTTTCCCATTTGGGTTTGAATTGTCTGTATGACGAGCTGAGTTCGAAAATGCGTCTGTTGTTATTGTAATTAAAGCCCATGTCATTGGGGTCATAGGTGTCGGATTCTTCGAGGTAGCCAATTCCGCCAATGAGTGCTCCGCGTTGTTTTTGAACGTTCAAATTAATGCTGTGGCCAAGGGTATTGGTTTGATCAAATTGAGACGACACAATACCTTTTCCGTTGAAATTGTAATCGTTGTTGTTAGAGTTCAGGTTGAAATTAAAAGCAGAGACATTGGCGTCGTAAAATGCGCCAGAGCGCCAAACATTGGTGTTGGTTAAAGTTACAGAAGAGTTGTTTTTTAAATTTTGATCAAAGACAAGCACATTGTAATTGGTCAATGGAGAAACCAAAACTTCGCGCTTTGATCCATCTGAAGCCAAAATTGCAGTGGCATATTGTTCGGCATTGACGGCATTAAAAACGCCTAATCCAAGACCATTGGCCATACGCCCTGAAATTTTGGAAGCGTTATAAAGTTGTGAAGAACCTGGCGTGTTTTCTAAATATTCGCCATCTTTCAATAAGGTTTGGCTCACGCGGTAAGGCGCTTGAATTCCAATTCTACGGCTGTAAAAAATGCCGGCTTTGTTAAAGAGTTCCATTCCTTCCGTAAAAAACTGCCGGTTCTCATTGAACTGAACTTCAAACGGTGAAAGATTCAAAACTTGTTGATCAAAAACAACTTGACCAAAATCGGGCACAAGTGTTACATCCAAAGTAAATGCTTCATTGACCCCATATTTAATATCCATTCCACCATTAAAAGATTTCAGCAGCCCTTTTTTTCCGTCGGAGTTGATGACTTCATCGGCATAGGCCGAAACATAAGGCATCAGCGCCAGGCGCAATGGTGGTGTGATATTTTTAAGTCCGACCACATCGCCACTCTCGAGTAGCATGTTTTCAAGATCTGGTTTTACGGTAACCCAGGAAGATTCTTCTCGAATACGAGAAATTTGTCTGCCAAAATTAATGCCCCAATTTTGAATTTCAGTTTTTGGAAAACGAATTGCCGAATAGGGTATGCGTACTTCTGCAATCCAGCCGTCTTCGACAAAACTTACAGCACTATGCCAGACTAAATTGAGCTTGTCGTTGTAGTCATTGGTAAAGATTTTAGCATCGAGTTGTACCCCACGGCTTGTGATACCGAAGTAAAATCCGTTTTGGTTGTCGTTGTAGGTGTCTAGAAATATGCCAATGATATCACAATTTGGGTTGTAGTCGTCTCGGAGTGAAAGAACTTTTGAAATAGAGTCGGGGTGGTCTTGGCAATAAATAGCAAAATAGATGGCATCGTCGTCGTAGCAAAGTTGTACACTAGTAGCAACCTTTGAGGCCTTCCCGGGAACAGGTTTGATTTGAATCCAGTTTTCAAATTTCAACTCATTTTGCCAGGCAACTTCTTTGAGTGAACCATCAATGCTTATTTTCTCAGAAATTTTTTTGGCGGTCAGTTGCTTTTGTGCGCACACAAAACTACTGAGAAAGGTGAAAATGAGGAGAAAACGCATGGGCAAAGTTACGATTTAAATGCCTTTTCTTGCTACAACATGGAGGCATTCTTCGCGTGCTTCGTAGGTCACCCAAATTTTGATGTCTTTTTTGAATTGCAGTAGTATTTTGGCAATAGTGGTTTGGAGATATTGTAATTCTTCAGGGCTGAGCTCTTTTTCTGCTGCGAAACGAGCATAAGAAAAATCGAAGCTGTTTCCGTTCAAGTGTGGGCTTTTGCGTACTGCCGTGCGATTCGTTTTCACCAATTTAGAAACCGTGTGGTGAGTGCGTGTCATGGAAGTAACGATGAGGTTACAAGAAGCTAAATGGGTAGGGGAGATTGAATCTTTAAACGCACTGCCTATCTCTTTTAAAATTTGGGCTGCATAGGGTGTCAAGAAGGCATATGAATATTGAAATTCATCTAAAACGAATCCTTTCTGAGCATCAACAAGTACGAGTTTTTTGGCTTTGTAAGCACTGCGGAGCCCTGCAGTAGTTTGAACCGGCTTGATGCCTTGCTTGACTGACCGATCCATGTATTGATTGAGGTAATTATTGAGTTGACTGGTATAAATGGAAGGATCTGAAGCGGGTAGGAGCCGTGGCTTTTCGGTATTTGAAAATTGTAAATTTTGAGGAGTTGCCGGACTAGTAGGCCAATTTACAAAGGCAAGGAGCATGAAGCTCAGTAAGAATACACCGACATATTTCAAACGCATGGTAAACAAATATAAAAATTGAATGCTTTGGTACAACGCAAGTTCGTAATTTTGTGTCATGGGGAATTTTGATAACCTAAAAGCACAGCTAGAACAGCAAGAATGGCCAAATGTCTATTTATTTAAGTTCATCGTTCCCAATGACAACCAACACTTAGCTCAAGTAAGCGCACTATTCGACGCCAATAGTGAAGTTGTTTTTCATGAATCGCAAACTGGTAAATATGTAAGTGTCAGCGCCAAAGAAGTGATGCTTTCGGCACAAACCATCATTGATGTCTATGAACGCGCCTCAAAAATCCCTGGCATAATATCATTATAATGGAAGCAATTGTAAAATTTTTATTCGTAAGTTTTTTGATATTGTTGGCAGTTATTGCCTACAAACGTTTGCTCAAACGTTTTCAAAAGGGTCAAATAGTACACAAAGATTATTGTGAACTTTACAACCTAGACCAAGATCCTGCAAGTGGCGAACTGGCATTTTATTTTGTGTGTCCAGAAGCACAAAATGTACAGTTTGGAATCTGGCAAAACCGCCAATTATTGCATGAATTAGCCAATCAGCATTTCGAAAAAGGCGGCCACATCTTGCGTTTTGATTCAACCGCGCTCGAGAACGGCGTTTATTACTACGGAATCATTACCTCCGATCAAGAGACCACCAAAAGAATGCAAGTACAGAATTAAGATTCGTCAGATGACTTCTCGATTTTAATTCTCGATGGCTTTCTAGGTATCTTGTACTTAGACTTATGAAAATCACTTTTGTAGCCATCGGTTTTTTCAATTCGGTATACAACACCCAAACTATATTGGCTGTAAGACGCAGCTCCAAGAATATCCACTAGCCCAAATTTATAAACTCCTTGGGCTTGGAGGCCAATTTGTTTGCTCATCCAAAAAGTACAACCTGCTGACAAATTAACCGTTGGTGTAAGCATTGGGGCACTTTGTCTAGGATCATTGTTTCTGATCGTGAATCCGGCTCCGGCACCCAAGTAAGGGTCAATCGCACCACGCCCTAATTGCTTGTAAAACGAATACTTTAGTGCTGCATCGAAATAACCTAAAAATCCATTGACACCCATTGAGTCATTGACCATTTTTGTAGAGTCATAGGTCTGGGCACCTAATACGCCTTCAACGCTCCAGCCATTATAGATGTAGCGATCCGCGTATAATCTTGTTGGCACAATTGCACCATGCAATTGATCTGCAGGCATTGGGTTTAATTCTTGGCCGTCGTCATCGGTTGCTGTCCAAGCAATTCCAAATTGCCAAAAGTAGTTGTCGCGATTGGTGATCATTTTGTCAGGCTGCGCAAAAACAAATTTTGCTTGAGCCAATAAAACAAAGAGAATAAGGAGGGCTTGTTTGTTGTTCATGTTGTGTTTTGTATACCAAAAGTACTTATTTAATTATACGTGAAAACTTACAGAGATGAAATGAATTGACAACATATTGTTGATGTCGTGTTGGACTTAAATGTGTAAATTTGACACTATGGGAAAAGTCAAAAAATACGAACTGACCTTCGATGAAGAGCAGCCCTTCGAAATTTATGGCATTTCCTCGGCATTTGCCGACTACAGACTTACTTGGGAACACAATCAAATATTGGGCATTCACTTGGAAAAAACAGAAGAAAGTTTCGAGGTCTATCTTTCCAAAACAAAAAGTAATCAACATTTTAGGTACTTTTTTTATGAAGATCAAGAATTACTGACAAAGTTTTTTTTAGTGAAAAACAAGCAAGAGCAACAACTCTTGCAGGCAGATCGCCCCAGGATTGATTATTTTTTCATACTGAAAGAAAATAATTCTCATCCTTCGTCTGAGCTTCAAACACAACTCCGTAGCATAAATGGGGTGGTGGCAATTTTTGAGTTCAACCACGAAGAGTTTGAATTAATAGATTATTTAACAAGTTGATATGAAAAGAACAAAGATCGTTGCAACCATGGGCCCAGCATCCCTGAAAAAAGAAACACTCAAAGAAATGATGCTGTCTGGGCTTAATGTTTGTCGCCTTAATTTTTCACACGGTTCTCACCAAGATCATGCCGGTGCGGTTGCCCTGATCCGTGAACTCAATGAAGAATTAGGCCTCAATGTTGCCATTCTAGCAGACCTCCAAGGTCCAAAAATCAGAACGCATGAAATGGAAAACAACGGCGTGTTAATTGAGGTTGGTCAACAAATCGATATTGTCGTAGAAAAAGTAGTAGGTAACAACGAACGCTTTTCTATCAACTATAACTTATTGCCCCGCGACGTCAATCCTGGCGAACGCATCTTACTTGACGATGGCAAATTAGTGCTTAAAGTCCTAGAAACAGATAAAAAATCTAAAATTCGCTGCGAGGTTGTTCAAGGTGGTTTATTATGTTCAAAGAAAGGCGTCAACTTCCCGAATACAAAAATTTCAATGCCCTCTTTGACAGAAAAAGACATTGAAGACCTCAATTTTGCACTCAAACTCGGCGTCGACTGGATTGGCCTTTCATTTGTTAGAACGGCAAAATGTATCACGGATTTAAAAGAGCGCATTGCCAAAAAGCGCAGTATTGCTTTGGTGGTTGCTAAAATTGAAAAACCAGAAGCCCTCGAAAACATTGACGAAATCATTGAAGCGAGCGATGCCCTCATGGTAGCCCGCGGTGACCTCGGTGTAGAAATCCCGTACCAAAATGTACCGCTCATCCAAAAAATGATCATCAGCAAATCCATTTCAAAAGCAAAACCTGTCATTGTCGCGACTCAAATGATGGAATCTATGCTCAATAGCCTCACCCCAAGTAGAGCTGAGGTCAATGACGTGGCCAATGCTGTATTAGATGGCGCTGATGCAGTGATGCTTTCTGGCGAAACTTCAGTCGGACAATATCCAGTCCAGGTGGTTCAAACAATGGCCAATATCATTACCGAAATGGAAGGGCACCCAAGTTTGTATCACAAAGAAGAATTACCACCAAAAGGTAGTCCGCGCTTTATTTCGGATTCTATTTGCTTCAATGCTTGCCGCTTGGCACAACGTGTTGAAGCCAAAGGAATCATCACCATGACTTACTCAGGTTACACAGCTTATAAAATTGCGTCCCAGCGCCCAGAGTCATCTATTTATGTCTTTACTAGCAACCGCAAAATCCTGACTCAGCTTAATTTAGTTTGGGGCGTTCGCGCATTTTTCTACAACAAAAGAATTTCAACAGATCACACTATTGCCGATATCAAGCACCTGATGAAAGAAGATGGCTATTTGCATGCCGGTGATGTCGTGATCAACGTGGCATCTATTCCACTTGAAGATCTTGGCGGCACCAACATGTTGAAGCTGAGTTACGTAGATTAACGTAGCTCAAGAGCAGATCTTCCTGTAAATTTGTTTCATGAAAGCAAACTGGCATCTCAAAGATTCAGCGCCAGCTGAGTTTACTCATTCTTTTTCTAAAGAACTTCAAGTCCCTTTATTTTTCGCTGAATTATTAGCTCAGCGTCAAATAAATACCAGAGCTGAAGCTGTTTCATTTTTCAAACCAAAACTAAGTCAGTTACATCAACCCTTTGAAATGCTCCATATGCAAGCTGCTGTTGACAGACTTCATATGGCCATTGAGTTGCAACAAAAAGTAGTTTTGTTCGGAGACTACGACGTCGATGGCACTACTGCAGTAGCACTTATGCACGAACAACTGGACAAGCTAAGCCTCTATTGTGAATATTACATCCCTGACCGCTACAAAGAAGGTTATGGTGTTAGTGAAGCAGGGATCAATTGGGCAATAGAAAACAATGTTCAATTACTCATTACCCTAGATTGCGGGATCAAAGCACATACACAATTACAAAGGGCGGCAGATGCCGGCATTGACATCATCGTTTGTGATCATCATCAACCTGAAAACGTTCTGCCACCGGGGATTATTCTCAATCCTAAACAAAAAAGCTGCCCCTATCCGTACAAAGAACTTTGTGGCTGTGGTGTTGCCTTCAAATTGTTACAGGCATATTATCAAAAATACGAGCACGATCTATCAGCCCTATACCAAAGTCTTGATTTAGTAGCATTAGCAATTGGCGCAGACATTGTCGAGATACTCGGAGAAAATAGAATACTTTGTGCTGCAGGTCTGCAACAAATCAATTCGCAACCCCGAAAAGCCTTTCAAATCTTACTCGAACTTGCCAAAAAGTCATTTCCGTTAACGCTTCGAGACCTCGTATTTGTCTTGGCTCCTCGTATCAACGCAGCGGGCAGAATAGCTTCAGGCGCAAGAGCTGTCACCTGGATGCTGAGCAATGACGAGCAGCAATTAGAGGTATTAGCCAAAGAAATTGATCAAGATAACGCGTATCGCCGCACCCTGGACCAACAAATGACCGAAGAAGCACTGTCCCAGCTCGAAAATGACCCACAACAAAGCAAGCGCTTTGCAAACATTGTACATGATCCAAATTGGCACAAGGGTGTGGTCGGAATAGTCGCTTCAAGAATCATAGAACAGCATTATAAACCAACCATTGTTCTTACGGAAGCAAATGGTGTTTTAAGCGGTTCTGCGCGCTGCATGCCGCCGCTTGATCTTTATGCTTTACTTGATTCCTGCAGTACTCATTTAACGCAGTTTGGTGGGCATCAGTTTGCAGCGGGGCTCAGTCTTTTACCAGAAAACCTAACAGCTTTTCAAGCTGCATTTGAAGCAGCGGTGGCGCTTGAACTCAAAGGACAACCTTTGCAACGTCTACTGCACATCGATTCAGTGCTTGAGTTTAAAGATCTCGGTACCAATCCATTGGTTCATTTTCCACGAGTATTAAAAATCTTAGATTCCTTTGAGCCTTGTGGCCCTGGCAATTTACATGGCACATTCTTAGCCAAGAATTGTGTAGTAATCGAACACCGCGTCTTGAAAGATGCGCATCTCAAATTAAAAGTTACTCAAGACGCTTATCCTGTTCAATTGGAAGCCATAGGATTTAATTTAGCATCCTTTGACCAAGAGCTCGCACCTGGCATCTATATAGACCTCGTTTTTCAAATTACCGCTAATACTTTTCAGAACCGAACTACACTTCAATTGTTAATCAAAGACCTTCGAGTTGTAGAATAGTCAACAGATTGGTTAATTTTATAGCATGTTTACAGGAATCATTGAACAAATCGGCACTGTTGTGTCAATTGAAAAAGAGGCAGGAAATATCCATTTTACAGTAGCTTCTGAGCTGTCTTCAGCTTTAAAAATAGATCAAAGTATTGCCCACAATGGTTGTTGCTTGACTGTTGTTGCCCAAAATGAGCACAATCATGTCGTTACGGCAATCCAAGAAACCTTGCTCAAAACCAATTTAGGAACTTGGCAAGAAGGCAGCAAAGTAAATTTAGAGCGCTGTATGCAATTGGGTGGCAGGCTCGACGGACACATGGTTCAAGGCCATGTCGATTGTGTTGGTGTCTGTACTGAGGTCACAGACGAAAATGGTTCGTGGCGTTATACCTTTACGCATCCTACAGATTTTGTAACGGTCGAAAAAGGATCAATTACAGTCAACGGCACAAGCCTAACTGTTGTCAATTCTCAGAAGGGCCAATTTTCTGTTTGTATCATCCCTTATACTTTTGAGCACACTAATTTCCATCAACTTCAAGCAGGCGATATCGTTAATTTAGAATTTGATATCATAGGAAAGTATGTAGCACGTTACCTGAGCTTACAACAAGCATAAAGAAAAATGAAAGCAAACAACAAGGGCGGCCCGCAGGGCCGCCCTTGTTGTTTCTAGTTGAAATGTATTAATTGCGAGCTGGTGCAGCTGGCTTAGGAGTAGTGCCGCTTTGTCCGTTGCCGGTTGTTGCTGGTGCTGGATCCTTGATGCCTAGTGCTTTTTTCGCTGTGGCGTCATTAGGATCAACTTTTAATATTTCTTCAAAATAAAATTTAGCTTTCACTAAGTCTTTTTCTGGAGATTTAGAATAGTAATCAGCAACGTAGCGCAAAGATTCTAATGCAAATGTTTTTTTAGATGCAGCCTGACGATCTTCTGGCTTGATGATTTCTGTGACTTTTAAATAAAATGGGAAAGCCATCCATTTTTCATTATTGGTATCCAGTTTATAATTACATCTTGCACGGTAAATATAGGCAGGAACATAAGTTGAGTCCATTTTAATCAAACCCTGAAAAATACTGTCGGCAGTTTTGTAATCGTTTCTACCGCTGTAAATTGCTTTTCCAAGATCGTATTCTTCTAGAGGGAGCAGTTTACCATTCAAGACTCTGCGTTTTTCATAAGCCAAAATGGTCTTTTCGTACATTTTGTTTTTGTTGTACATCTTAATGAGCTCCGCTGAAAGTTCTTTCGCGGCTGTTTCACTAAGCGCAGATGCGCGCTCAAATTCAGAGATCGCTAAAGTGTCTTGACCTTTCTTTTGAAAAATTGTACCACGAAGCTTGTAGTCTTGGAAACTGATTTTTTCTTGTGGAACAATAGCGAAGAAGCGATCTGAAGCTGCAAGTGCTTTATCAAGTGCTAAAGAGTCAGTGGTGTTTTCACTGTAAGCAAAGGCGTACATACGCTCAGTGTAGAAGTTCTTGAGGCCATTGTTGGTCAAATAATCGAGCTGTTGCAATAGGGTAACATATTCTTTGGCACCAAAAAGTGCGTTTGCATAACGGTATCTAGATTCAAGGTTATTATTGAGTTCGAGGTATTTTTCCCAGTTCTCAATCGCTTTTTTATTTTTACCGAACATCATGAATAGCTCAGCATTGAGACGGTATGCAGGAGCATACGTAGGGTCAATGGTTTTTGCCTCATTGTACATTTTGTTGGCTTCATCCTCATTTTTTGCTCTTTGATAAATCAAGGCTTTACGCACAATACCACGTGGTGATTTCGGATTGATCACGAGCACTTGGTTGTATGCTTTCAAAGCCTCAGAAGCATCTGAAGAGTTACGTGCGTAAAGCGCATCTCCTTTCAAAAGATAGTTGTCTTCGTTTTTAGGGTCTTTGACAATAGCTTCTTCAAGAAGAATTAAAGCTTCGTCGAGGTTTTTGTTAGGGGCTTCAATATAAATTTCAGCAATACCGCGAATGGCCTCGGCCTTTTTAAGTTTATCTTTTTTGACAAGTAAAAGTGCTTTTGCAAATTCAGCTTTTGCTTCAGTAGTTTTACCTTCTAACCAGTATACACGACCTTGACCCACTAATGGTAATGCACGTAATTTATCGACTTCAAAACCTTTACGCCACATCATTTTTGCAGAGTCAAGTTCTTCCATTTCAAAATAACAGTCTCCGTAATAAAAATAGTTGTCACCGTTGATTGGGTCAGCAGCTACTAATTTTTTAAAATCGTTAATTGCCTCGCGATAGCGTTCATTTTCAGTTTTATAAATTGCTGATTGCAACGTTTGTCCAAAGGTTAATCCGGAGATTAATAGGGAGCTAAATAGCAAAATGCTTCTCATGGTTTCTTTATTTAAATCTTTCAATTTGCGGCCAAAAATAACCTAGTTTTTTCGGATACAAAAATTGTGCCCGATATTATTTTATTAATATTTTACTGCAATACTAGACGAACAGGTGTCAGTGCGGGTACTAATTCTGATTTTTGGATGATCAATTGCCCTTTGTCATCTTTTTTCATGAACAAGACAAATCCAGTATTTAAGCCAGATCTTCTGCCTTTGTTGATCATCCAGATATCGCGAATGAGTGGATATTCTTTGGTATAAATGAAGCCTGCATAAGGCTTACATGCTGCTTCTGGGTCATCGGTATAGACATCGGCAATGCGCAAACCATCTAGAAAGTTAAGTGCCTCTGGATCATCTTGATCTGAAACCCAGTTGAGGCCGATAATGCCTATGGAGTTAGGATGTGTTTTAACGTAATTGATGACTTCTTCATTTGAATTGACCGCTGAAACGCGCTTGGCTAAATTTTGAATTTGTAGCATATTGACCATAAAATTGAAATTGGCCGAACCACGTTGATCAAATACGATATGTTCAATATTTTTTCCAGAGGGTAATTTAGCTTGATCAGATGATAAAAGTGCTTTTATTTGTGCAACGCTGAGCAGGGTGTCAGTCATGGAAGGGTGCAAAATGAGTGTAACGGCATCTGTGGCTACTTTATCACTGCGGTACGAAACATTTTTACTTTTGAGGTATTGTTTTTCTTGGTCATTGAGGTCTCTGGAGATAACTATGGTTTTGGTCTTATTGGCATAGAAATTTGCAATGAGTTGGTCTTCTGGACCATAAACCCCTTTGATTGTTGCTTTTGGGTATTGGCTCATGAAAGTTTCAATACAGGTCGTAAAAAGAGGTTTGAACGACTCTTCAACCTGAATGGTAGTTTTACCACGACCATGCGCATCTTTTTGATAGACAAAAGGATTGTTGTTGTTGTCGCAGGCAAATAACACAACAAGTAGACCCAAAAAAATAAATTTAGTTTTCATCTTGTCCGGTTTTATATTGTTTTTTAATTCCGTTGTAAACTCTAAACCCTCTGTAGGCGGCATAACCAATAAAAACACCTACCAAAATATTGCGACGCCATGCCTCCATAGGAAAAAGATCGGAGGTTACAAGTAAACCTGCAAAACCGAGGCAAAGAACGACGACAAGGAACCCTAAAAAATGTTGGATATACTGCATATTAGGAGAAAAAAAATCCCCATCGAAATGGGGATTTAAGTTAGTTTAAATGATTCTATTGAGCATCAAAGACAACCGGTATGCGTACCCAAAGACGCACTGGACGTCCGGCGTTTTTAGCTGGCACCCATTTAGGCATCTTGTTGACGACATTGAGGGCTTCTTTGTTACAAGCCGGACATTCTACAATCGGACGTTCAACGGTTGCATTGGAGATGCGACCATCTTTCTCGACTACAAAACGAACAGTAACTTTTCCTTTGACATCAATTTCGTATGCTTCTTCAGGGAAAACCAAGTTTTCTTGAATGAACAGGGCTAGTTTATCATAACCTCCTGGGAATTCGGCATCTTCTTCAGCTACATCAACAACTTCTTCAGGAGCAGATGGAGTATCTTGAAGAGCAGGGCCGTCTTCGGTGATATTGATTTCCCAACTGTCTTCACCATCGTTGGTTTCAGTCGAAATGGCAATGTTCTCGAGTTGTTGCTGAGTGGGCATTTCATCTTCTACCGGATCATCTTCTGCCACTGGTGCAATAAATGCTTGCGTAGCAGTCATTGGTGGTGGAGGTGTTTCAGGTGGTGGCGGTGGTGGTGGCACATCTTCCTTCGGAGGTGCAATAGTGAAGTTTTTTTCACTGATTTTAGGTTTTGCAATCTCTTCCTTAGGGAGATTTTTAATAATGAGATTTGCCACAAAGCCTAGTGCCGCCAAAGCTACCAAACCTGCCATGATTAAGCTCATGCGTTTGTTGTAGCCAGAGCGCAAAACGTAGGCTCCGTATTCGCGGTTACGGTGTGCAAAAACAGCTTCGTTTCTGTTCACTGAAGTGATGGCTTCCCAGTTCTTATTGACATAGTAATCAAAAAGAGAGAAACCTGTGACAAGTGCGACGATTACATATATGACTGTCATGACCTTAGTTTTTTTGTTTTAACAAATCTTTCTCTGCAGGCGATAGGTCAGTTGGTGCAATGACACCTACGTTAGCTATCTTGAGTTCGTCAACTAAGTCAATGAAGCTTTTACAAAGCGCTTTATCGTCGGTTTTGATCAAAACTTTAACAGCTTCTTTATCTACTGTGAGTTCATCAACTAACCTTGTAAAGGTGCTATCTGCAATTTGCTTTTTGTCGAGCTTTTGTTGAAGAATCGCCTTATTAACAATAACGTATTCGTTCCAAGAAGCTAACAATTTTCTGACACTATTTTCACCAGATCCAAAATTTGCTTCCTGAAGGTCAGTAGGGCCGTTTGGTCCGGGCTTAGATTTAGGGTAAAATTCACCACGATAGTAGTAAACTTTGTCGTCAGCTAATATAAAAGTAGCTGCGTTGTTGACTTTCGGTGCTTTCACCGATTTAGGGTCTTTGATCTTTGCGGGGTAATTCAGGGGCATGACCTTTGGCTTACTAAAAGTTGAGGTCAAGACAAAGAAAGTCAAAAGAAGGAAGGCAAGGTCAACCATTGGTGTCATGTCGACACGTGTGGAGCCCTTCTTCGCTCTTTTTTTGCCTTTGCCGTGGCCGCCGCCGCCGCTTTCTGCGATTTCTGCCATGTGTTGTTAATTAACCGGAATTGCTTCCGCAGAGGTTACAAAATTTAAATTATTCAAATTCAATTCTCTGAATACATCAATCACTACAGCAGCATCTTTGTAGCGCGTTTTTGAATCGACTCTAAGGATGAATTTGGGCTTGAAGTCTTCCATTTTTGGCTCACCGCCTTTTTGCTTTGCTTCTTCAAAAGCTGTTCGGCCGGTGTTGGCAGCTGCAGAGGCAGCGAAAGAAATCCAGTCTAGTAATTCATTGCGAGTAGAGTCTGTCGGGATCCCTTTTGTTGGGAACGACGCACGCTTAGCTGCTTCAGTACTCATGTATGCAGGAAGTTCTTGCATGGTACAACCAAAAGTTGACATGAATGAAAATTCCTCAACTTGCTCCTCGTTCAAAGAAACTTTGTATTTGCCGAGCATGTTGGTTAGCATTTCTTTTCGGGCTTCTGCATTTGACAGATTAAAGAACGCGCGTCCGTCGCGATCAAGGGTTACCATGATGACATTTTCAGGAATGATTTTGTCACTGATACTTGAAGGCGTTTCAACGGTTACTGGCTCTGCTGTGCGAAATGAAGCCGTCAACATAAAGAAGGTTACAAGCAAGAACGCCAAGTCCACCATAGGCGTCATGTCTATGGATGGAGTCCCTTTGGGCATTTTAATTTTTGGCATTGCTTGAGATTTTACTTATGAGTAAACGATTAATTGTTGGCAGCGTAGTCTTGGACAATCGTGAAGCTAGCTTCATCGATGCTGTAGGTCATGGCGTCAATCTTCGTAGAGAAGAAGTTGAACATGATGATCGCGATTGTAGAACCGGTAATACCAAATGCTGTGTTGATCAAGGCTTCAGAGATACCAGTAGAAAGTTCTGCTGTATCAGGCGCACCTTGTGACATCGCAGCAAATGAACGGATCATACCAAGTACGGTACCAATCAAACCGATAAGTGTAGCGATAGATGCAGTTGTTGAAAGAACAGGTAAGTTTTTAGAAAGCATTGGCAATTCAAGTGCGGTAGCTTCTTCAAGTTCTTTTTTCAAAGACTCTAATTTTTGTTCTTTGTCCATGTGGCTGTCTTTAGCCATCAATTGGTATTTAACTAATCCTGCACGTACAACATTTGCAAGCGATCCTTTTTGAGTATCACAAGCTTCGATGGCACCTGCGTAGTTTTTAGCAGCCATCAATTCTTTGATGTTTTCAATGAATTTGTTGGCGTTACCTTTTCCGTTAGCTAACATAAGAGTTACCAAACGCTCAATTGAGAAAATTAAAATAATGATGTTGATCGCTACAAGACCTGGTACGATGAAACCACCTTTATAGATTACTCCGAGTAGGTTACCTTCTACAGGCTCATTTTCTGGGTTGCGATCCACGAAGTTTCCTGGGTCACCGAAAATATATTTGTAAATCATGATACCGGCGATCAAAGAAAGTGCAATAGCCAGAAAAGCAATGATCGCTGAGAACCCACCGGCTGTTTTTTGTTTTTTGTCCATAATGATAGTTTTTAATTTTTCATTTTTACAATTGAACGCCAAATATAAAAAAACTTTGTGCCCTTGCCAAAAGGAATTGGGCATCATTTTGCATCAATAACGATTAATTATTGTCTTTCTAACACAAAGCCCTCTATTTTTAGCTTTTTATCGCTTTATCAGGCCTTAAGCACCTTAAATTCTTAATATAGATTTAACATCAGGTCTTTGCTCTAAGATGTAATAAAAAAGCCCCTGCAAAACAGGGGCTTTAAATTTCCGTGAGGTCTCAAGCAGATTCGAACTGCTGTAGACGGTTTTGCAGACCGGTGCCTAACCGCTCGGCCATGAGACCTTGGGGATGCAAAGATAAGGAATTTTACAGTTTCAAAAAATTATCCATTACAACTTGATGAGTTTTTTTGAAAGAAGTTTGCCATTCAAGCGTGCTGAAACGTAATATACTCCGTTTGGAAGGTTACCTAAGTTTGTATTTTGACCGAGAGAATTGAATTGTATTTGAACTTGCGTAGCGCCTTCGTCGAATTCAATTTTACTCATTAGCTTTCCATAGGCATCATATAAATAAACGAGGTCATTGGTGCTCAGGCTTGAAGGAAATTGCAGCGTAATTTGATCGGCGAAAGGATTCGGGAAGGCAACTATTGTACTTTGATCATTTGCCAAGAGTCCGGGGACTGAAAGCGCCGAAAGGGCTTCAAGGTCATAGGTTTCATCTCCAGGTAGATAAGGCAAGTAGTGGAAGTAAGTCAAGAACATTTCGTCGGTGGTATTGAAACCACTGTAGACTGTCTGAGGTGGATTATTTGGATTGTTTGGGTTGTTAGCAGTGTTATCGTAGGTGCCTTCGCTTTTTAGTTTATAGCCTGTCGGAACTTTTTGGAGGTGTTTAAAAAAATAGAAATCTTGCCACATGAAATCCCATTTCGGCACATTGACAAATTTGATGGTATCTGCACCAGCTTTGTAGGCATAGGCTTTGATGTTGGTGCCCAATAAGTGCATGTGAGGAAAAACAGAAAGCACAGAAAAGTTTGACGGCAAGGTGGCATTCCCTGCGGCAGGAAAAAAAGCATTGAGATTGGTTACTTGATTGGCGGGCAAACTGAAATTGTAGTCGGCTAGGAGCGGGCCAGCATTTATTTGGCGCACGTTAGTGGTGCCTAATGGATAAAAATGTAAAATAACTTTTGTTGAGTCAAATTGTCCGTACGACCCCATTGGATAATGCATGGCAAAGTATATCGAGGACCCGGGTCCGATATCAAGCCCCAGTTTCAATGGATCTGCAGAAGGCAGGATCATAGGGGTAGCACCGGGCGTATAGCCTGTAATGAGTTTGGTATTGCCATTATTTGGGCTGGCACAATTACCGCCAATAGTATCTGTTGCCTCTGCACTATTAGGATCGAGGTAGACCAAACAATGATGAACTATTTCTCGGTTACCTGGAACTACCTCAACTGCTTTAATTGTCCGATTTTGAGTCAGGTTGGTTGGAATGTTGAAGCAAACGTAATCATCGTGAGTAGTAGCTTTTGACATGTAGGTCGGAATCTGAACTTGTAGATCGCCGTTCCCTAAAAAAGTGGTTGAGCTATATACAGGCGGTGGTGGTGTTTGACTTGCATTGCCTTCTTGCGCACCGTTATTGAGCCAGTTCAAAATAATTGTCTTTTCTGAATTGGAGAGTGCACGATTATGCTGATACTGTTGGTAGTTGTTGTCTGGGGGCCATGGTGGCATTTCGCCTGTGTTCACGCATTGGTATACTGCAGCAGCCAAAGGACTTACTTCGGCATGAGTCATTAGTGAAAACGGAGCCGCCCCACCAGGATGATGACAAGCCGTACATTTATTATAGAAAATTTGTGCGACATCACTGCTCCATGTTTGAGCAGAGAACAGTAAAGGGAACAGAATTGAAGAAACGAGTAGAATTTTTTTCATTTGTTATTTTTCAATCAAAAGTTTGTTTCTCATGAATTGACCATTTTCAAATGATACCTCGATGAGGTATAGAACATTTTTTTGAGAACCTAAGTCTATTTCATATTTTGAGAAGTAATGGTTACTTGTTTCAAAAATTACTTTTCCGGAGAGGTCAAAAACGCGAAGTACTTTGAATCCTTGTGTTGTTTCAATTGTAAATCGACCATTTGATGGATTTGGATAACAATGTAGTGTTTCAATGGCCGTAATTTCATTGGTGCCAACGCCAGTACATATTTCGTTACTTGCTGAACCATCGCAGTAGGTAGTCGGGTACAATATAGCTTGCTGCTGCATTTGATTAGCAGGCAATAACATATTTTGTGTACAACCCATTACTTCAATGAGGAAGTCGCGCACAAAGCGTTCGGTACTATCCATATAGGCAGCA
>JBJTCG010000121.1:0-15156 GCA_046091725.1 Flavobacteriales bacterium
AATATAATAGGAGCACCTGAAATCACAAAGCCAGTAAAGTTTGTACAGTTTTCCTGTTTTAAATCAAGCATAGAAATATACTCAACATCGATATATTCTTCAAGTTGCCCCACAATTTGTGGGGTTTTACTGCTGCCGCAATCGATGATGGCAATCATGGTTGAATTGGATGAAAAATGCAGCTTACAGCACGGTGGTCACTGGCTGTATTTTTTTGGATTTTGAAATCGGACACCGCTAAAAGAGGGCTGTAAAATAAATAATCGATGCGCCCTGCGGGTAGCCTTCCGACATAGGTTGTACCTAATCCTTGCCCTCCGGTTCTGAACGCATCTAGCAAGAATAATTGAATTTGATTGTAAGTGTAAGACATCGGAGTGTCATTGAAGTCACCGCACACAATAACAGGGTAAGGAGATGTTTTGATGTGTTCTACGACTCTTCGGGCTTGTTCAGCTCGTTTTTCAAATGCGCTTCTAAGTTTGCGGTAGGCAGCCAAAGCTCCTTTTTTACTGCCGTAGGTTTGCATTTCTGCACCTTCAATATGCGGATCAGTATGCAGCCTAATTGATTGCAGGTGAACGTTGTAGATTCTAAAAGTATCTTGATTTTTAACGATATCGGCAAAAATACAGTAATTGAAATCTTTGACTCCTTGTGATTCAAACATGACGTCACCACGGGCAATCATTGGGTATTTTGAAAACAAAGCGATGCCGTAATTTTCGCGAGTTGCTCTTTTGTGAGCGCTTCGTTCATGGTAATCTTTGGTAGCTAAAATATGGTTCAATGAATCCATGATTTCAAAACGAGTGGGTTTGTCTTGTCTGTAAAATTCTTGCAAGCAAAGTACATCGGGTTGCTCTGATCGGATGTAATCGAAAATTTGATTGCGCGAGGCTAATGCAGCATCAAAAGAAGGGTTGAAAAGATCAAACAACCGAACGTTGTAAGTCAAGACTTTAAGGCCTTGTGTTTCTATTTCAGTATTGGTTCCTGTAAGGGCAAAATTTCTGAAATGTAACTTACCACCAATGAGCAAGACTAGCAAGCTGTAGATGGCCCATTTGGAGCGGAAAAAAGCCCAAAAAACCAGCCAAAAGAGTGTCAAAGCCAAAAAGATCGGATAACTGAGGCCAAAAAATGGCAAAACTGGTATAGAGCTCGGATGAATAAATGGTGCTAAATAACTGAGCAGTAAGCCTATAAAGCTAAGTGCGCTGGCCAATTTAAAGGGCCCGGACAAAAGTATATTTCCCTTTTTAGCCATTCTTGCTCTGTTGAAATAAAAAGTCTTTCTCGTCTTTACTTAAAGAATCGTAGCCCTTTTTGGAAATTTTATCTAAAATTTGATCGAGTTTGACTTGTTTGGCCTGTTTATCTGCTCGGTATTGGTCGTCGTTCATAGGCCGCCCCCCTTTTTTCACTTTGAAAGCAGGTTTTGAAGTATTAAAACTGATACCGAGCCAAGGTTGTGCCATTCTGATGTGCCAGAATTGCTGGATGCTGAAAAAACCAAAAAGTGCACCACCTAAATGGGCAAAATGGGCAATTTGATCTGGGCTTCCGATAGAGGAGAGGTCTTTGAGAAAGAAAAAGAGGGCAAGAAAGATAATTTTCAGTGGAAACACTCCAAATAATTGGACTTGAAGCTGCGGTTGGGCGAATGCCAATGCACTAAAAATGGCCATTATTGCCCCTGAAGCGCCTACAATTGAAAAACTTGATGCTTCAAGTGCAGGAAAGATGAGATGGGCAATTATTTCAGTTAAATTGCCAGCTAAACCTCCGATGATGTAAAGGTGTAGCAATCTTTTAGCGCCATAAAAACGCTCATAGGTATTACCTGCAAAAAATAAAAACAGCAAATTAGAGAACAGATGCATCAGGCTGAAATGCGCAAATAATGAACTTAATAGGGTCCAGGGTTTCAGCGCAATTCCAATGGGCTCAACGGGTAATGCAAAAAGAACATGACTCCAGTTGTTATCGATAAGTGCTGTGCTAGAAGAGAGAATTTGCAATCTATCGAGGGCGTTGAATACTTGAATAATGACAAACACACCTACATTGACCATCACCAAACGAACGGTCATGGAACCATTAAGATACAGCTGTTTAATTTGAGCAATAAACGGATTCATTACCAGAAATTTGAACGATCAGATTTTCTCCAGTACAAGACCATAATGGCGCCAGCAAGTGCGCCTCCAACATGCGCTAGGTGTGCAACGTTGTCTCCGGCTTGAGGCTGAAAAGATAAATACAATTCATAGAAGAAATAGGCTGTTACCAAATATTTGGCTTTGACTGGGATGGCAAAGTACAACCTGAATTCGGTGTTGGGGAATAAGATGGCAAAAGCGGTCATGATACCAAAAACACCACCGGATGCGCCAACCATAGGGGTAATAGACTTAGTCAGGTAGCTATTGACTTCAGGGGTGACGGCAATTTGGTTGTCTACAAGATAGCTATTGATCTGGGATTCTAGTTCATAATTCAAATCAACGCTATGTTTGAGAAAATAATTGAATTGTTCGATGTCAAATTGTTGGGAAAGTTGGGCTTTGAGGGCTTGTATTTCCAAAAAACCGATGACATTGTAGAGTGCAAATGACCCAAGAGCACTGATTAAATAAAAAATAAAGAAGCGTTTAGGGCCCCAAATTCTTTCAAGGTAAGCGCCCAACATGACAAACAACCACATATTGAAAAATATGTGCAAGAAGTCATTGGAACTGTGCATAAAAAAGTGTGTAACGACCTGATACGGTTCAAAAAAAGGAGAATTTACGTAATGTGCACCAAGTGTCATTTCAAGGTTGATTCCTTGGCTATTGAGAATAATAGTTGCTACAAAAAATGCAATATTTAGTAGCAGGATATTTTTGGTAACTTGTGGTAGTTGCTGCAACATATTAGAATTTTTTAGCGAGTTCTTCTAAGGTAAGTGTATTCATAATGATTTTTCCGGCAGGGGTATGGCTGTGCTGTGGACATTGAAAAAGATCTTCGACAAATTGAATCGCTTCTTGCTGATTATTGAGCTTAAAATTTCTGGCTGCAAAGAGTGCCAATTTTGAAACCAAGAAGTGTGCGACATCTCCACTATCGATATCGCGGTAGCTGGCGGCATCTGTTAGTTGGTCCAGACATTCGTCGAGGTGTTGCTCAGTGAGTAAGCTAGGAACTCCGTGAATTGATAAATGCGTGTCGGCTAATTCATAGTTAAAGCCCAATTGCTGCCAAAGGCTTTGATGGGCACTCCAGCTTAATTTAGCCTCACCACTTAGTTGTCTTTCAATAGGGAAGAGCAGCTGTTGTGAGTGGAGTGGTTGGGCAACAAATTGTTGCATGAGCTGGTCAAAGAGAATGCGGTTTTGCGCTCTTTTGATGTCGATGAACAAAAAGCCTGATTTACTCGGGCTAATTAGATATTTATCGTTGATTAATAAGGTTGAATGGCTGCTTTGACTTTCAAAAAATTCTTGTTGCTCGACTTCTTGCTTTTGCTCGATGTCATAGAAATCTTGCCATCCGGCGGTGTCTAGGTTTTGTTTTTCGAATCCTGTGCTTCTGATTGCACTGCTATAGGCTGGGGAAGCATTGGATGTTTTAACTTGCTGGCTATCAAATGGATTGTATCCTGGATTGACTACTATTTGTGGTTCAATGGGTTCGGATTTTCTGACTTCGAGCGGCACATCAAAAGCGGTATCTTGGTCGAAATCTAGAGACGGAAAAATGTTGTGTTTTCCGAGCGCTTGTCTGACACTACTTAGCAAAATGGAGTAAATGAAGCGCTCCTCTTCGAATTTGATTTCTGTTTTAGTAGGGTGGATATTGACATCAATTTTTTGAGGATTTACCTCCAAAAATATGCAATAACTCGCATGATGTTTGTCGCTGATCATGCCTTCAAACGCTTTGGTAATAGCGTGATGAAAATAGGGTTCTTTGAAATAACGCTGATTGACAAAAAGGAATTGTTCACCTCTGGTTTTTTTTGCCATATCGGGTTTACCAACGTATCCAGTAACCCTTACGATATCTGTGCTTTCTTCTATTGGAACAAGCTTTTCATTGCTGTTTCGGCCAAGAACACCTGCCACACGCATTCGTAAATTAGATGGTGGTAATGTCAGGATTTCTTGGTTGTTGTGGATAAAGTAAAACCCGAGGTCTGGGTGGGCTAAGGCAACGCGCTCAAATTCATTTTGAATATGCCCAAGTTCTATTTGATCGCTTTTTAAAAAATTGCGTCTGGCAGGGACATTATAAAAGAGATTCTTGACTTCGAAAGAGGCGCCGTTGTCGCATACGGCGGGTGTTTTACTTTTAATTTGATTGCCCTCTACTTCAATTTTGATACCGGTTTCTTGTGAAGCCTGTTTGGTTTTGAGTGTAACGTGGGCAATGGCAGCAATTGAGGCAAGGGCCTCGCCGCGAAAGCCTTTGGTTTGAAGCTGAAAAAGATCTTGAGCACTGCTCAGTTTACTAGTGGCGTGTCTCAGAAAGCACTTTTCTGCGTCTGTGACATCCATTCCTTTGCCATTGTCAACTACCTGAATGAGTGTTTTACCAGCGTCTTTGACCAATAAATAAATTTGGCTTGCGCCGGCATCTACGGCATTTTCAAGCAATTCTTTGACAACGGAGGCTGGTCTTTGAATGACTTCACCTGCTGCAATTTGATTGGCAATGTGGTCTGGTAGTACGTGAATAATGCTCATGGGGTGCACTGGATCTTGCTCAACAAATGTAAGCAATTCCAATCAGTCTAGCGCTCTTAAATACGTACGATTGTACCCGTGTAGGTGTTTTTTTCTCCGGGAAGTGGATTCTCTAGAAGGACTCTCCAGATATAAGCTTTTTGTGCTTTGATGAGCTGGCCTGTGCGTTGATCTATGCCATCCCACGCGTTTTGTGCATCCGCAGTGTTAAAAATGACGGCGCCGTTATCAGGGTCGATGATGGTAAGTGCAAAGCGAACCTCTCTGATAGTGAGGGCATAAGGCATGAAGCGCGCGTTGCGTTCGTCTCTAGATTGCGGATTGAACGCATTTACTGCCAATAGGTTGTAGTTCTGATCAGAAGAAATGGTTATGGTTTCAGTGGCATTGCATTCTTCCTGACTAACATGAGCACTTACGGTGTAGGTTTGTTGCTTGAAAGCCAGTAGGTCGGTTCCTTTTGATTTTTGATTGATAAGACTGCCGTTTGAACTCCAAGTGATATTTGAAACAGATGACTCCGCATTGATATGCACCATCGGATAGCCGCTTTCGTAAGAGATGTTTTCCGCAGAGAGCAACACTTTGAGGCCTTGGCATGGAGCAGTTGGTTTGTTTTGGAACTCGGTTGCAGGTTCTGCTAACTTTGGCTTTTCGGAAACTAACTCAGGTGCAGTCCAAGCGCTGATATCAGCTCTTTGAGTCTGAGAATCGGAAAGCGATGGAGATTCTAAAAGTGGGCTTGTCCAATTTAAAGGTTGAGCAGCATTTTGCTCAGTTGCGGTTGTAGAGAAGCTTGAAACTTGCGAAAAGGCGTTGTTTTGATCAATTTGAGTAGCCGGATCTTTTGAAACGTTGTGTTGAAGGCTAGTATTTGTTTCTTGGTTTTTAAATGTGCTTTGTTTGCTTCTGGTGATTTTTTGTTCTTGAACAGATGACGTTTGGTTTTGTGTAGGATTTGTATAGAACCACAATGCAGCAGCACCAGTGATAACAACGACAAGCGCTGCAATTTTACCAAATACAGAACCAGCCTTCGGGCTCGATGGTAGCTTTTTAGAGAGCGTTTCCCAAGCCTTAGGGTCGTAGTCGTAGGAGAAATCTTCAACTAACGACTTGATATTTTTTTCAAATTGATCTTTCATTGTTTTTCGATCAGTGTAAATTGTTCTTTTAAAAGCCTTTGCAAATTCATTTTTGCTTTTGCTAAATTGGATTTTGAGGTCCCTTCGGAAATGCCTAAAATCTCGGCAATTTCTTTGTGAGTGTGGTCTTCAATGACATAGAGGTTGAATACTGCACGGTAGGCTGGTGAGAGTTTACCGATGGCCTCTATGGCAACTTGACCTTTTAGTTCAACCAGATCGGTGTGTTCTGCTTCGACCATTGGGTCAGCGCTTTGGGCAACAAAATCGTTGTCTTGGTCACTGAGGAAAGGATTTTTTTTGGCTTTTCGGAGGTGGTCAATGGCGGTGTTTGTAACAATCCGTCGGATCCAGCCTTCTAAAGAGCCAGTAAAATCAAAAAATTCCAATTTATCAAAGACCTTCAAAAATGAAATTTGGAGGATTTCTTGCGCGCTATCGCGATCGCTTAAATACCGCATGCAAACTCCAAGCATTTTGCCGTAGTAGGTTTGGAACAAACGCTCTTGTGCGCGCCGTTCACCCCTGAGGCAAGCCTCCACAATTGACTTGAGTTCTTTTTGCTGCTCCAATTTTCAATGTCTAAGAAACGCAACCAACTAAAAAGGGTTGCCTTCTAGATGGATGGTTTTTGAATTCGTGTCAAAAAAAGCTATTTTTTTCTTAACTAATGCGTAAATTCGTCACGCTATCGCTTTTATCAATTTAAAAAATAAGCAAATGAAAGTAACTGTTGTAGGTGCAGGAAACGTGGGAGCAACCTGTGCTGATGTATTGGCTACCCGAGAAATCGCCAATGAAATTGTTTTATTAGATATCAAAGAAGGATTTGCAGAAGGCAAAGCACTCGATATCTGGCAAACGGCCCCAATCAATCTTTATGATTCACGTACAGTGGGTTCAACCAATGATTATTCGCGTACAGCAGATTCAGACGTTGTGGTCATTACCTCAGGTTTGCCACGCAAGCCAGGGATGTCTCGTGACGACCTTATCGCTACCAATGCAGGTATCGTTAAGACCGTGACGGAAAACGTAGTGAAATACTCGCCAAACGCAATCATCATTGTGGTTTCTAACCCGCTTGATGTCATGACATATTGCGCGTACTTGAATGCAAACATGCCTTCTTCACGTGTTTTCGGAATGGCTGGTGTACTTGATACTGCTCGCTACCGCGCATTTTTAGCTGAAGAACTCAATGTTTCGCCTAAAGATATTCAAGCAGTACTCATGGGTGGTCACGGCGACACAATGGTGCCACTACCGCGTTATACAACTGTAGGTGGTATTCCTGTAACTGAATTGATTGAAGAAGCTAAACTTAATGAAATCATCGAGCGCACAAAATTTGGTGGTGGTGAAATTGTTAAGTTATTAGGTACTTCAGCATGGTATGCTCCAGGAGCAGCTGCAGCTCAAATGGTTGAGGCAGTTGTGCGCGATCAAAAACGCATTTTCCCAGTTTGCGCTTGGTTACAAGGTGAATACGGTTACTCAAACATTTATTTGGGTGTGCCAGTTGTCTTGGGTAAAAACGGTATCGAAAAAATCATCGAACTGCAACTCAACGATGCAGAGAAAGCGTTACTTGCTGACTCAGCTGAAGCTGTAAAAAGCGTTATGGATGTATTGGACAACATGATTGCTACTGCATAATTCAGATTGACCTTACAAGTTGAATAGGACTTTTAAGTCTCAAAAAAACAATAAAAAGAGAGGGCCGCGCAGCGGCCCTCTCTTTTTTGCTTCAAGCTCAAACTAATGTTTTTGAAATCCAGCTTATACAGATGTTATTGAATTTCATAGGCTCCGATATCTGGCGGATTACCACGCCCATTGCCTAAAATGTCGTTGAAAACGCTAGATGTGATGCCATTGTTGCTCAAATAAGAATTGTTTGCAAAAGTAAAATTGCGCTCATTAGGATCATTAAAAGCACTGGCTTTGTTCCAGAAAATCTGATCGCCATAAAAACTGTCCGTATAGATTTTTTCTGATTTGATCAACGTATAAGAGAAGTCAAAATTGAGCGTAACACCCGTCATTTGAATGGTGTCTATTGCTAATTCGGTTTTTAAATTTCCGTCCAATACGCAGTTCTTCAAGACGCCTTCTTCGATATTTGAAACATAGGTCTCGTTGAGTTGGTAATTGGTGAAGTAATTGCTAATGCCAACTGCAGGGTTGGTGGAGGTGCCGTACCCTAATAAATTGCAGTGGTTGAAATTAAATGCACCACCCTGTAAAACCAAAAGAGCATGGGTTCCATTCTGCGAAATGACGCAATTTTCTGCTTTTACTTTAGCGCCAGCATAAATAAAAACACCATAACGAGCCTGATTATATATTTGAGTGTTTGTAAGCGCTAACGTGTAGCCTGAATTGCTGGGGTCTTCGCTGTAAAGATGAACCCCGCTGGTACCGTTTTTAAAAATGGCGTAGTCAATGCTTGAAGGTAAAGCCTCGTGGAAATAAATGCCATAATATTGTCCACTGACGTCTTGATAATCTTGCTCGAGCCGGTCGCCTTGAAAAACGACTTCATTACCCAATTGCCCTTCAATTTGTAAAGAACCTTTGTAGACATAGAGTAGTGCGTTTTTGTGCAGGTAAACTTGTGTTCCTGCTTGAATGGTGAGTGATTTGGATGAATCAATGATTGCTGCACCGTAAATTACATGGGGCTTGTCGTTAGGCCAAATACCTTCATTGAGGTCAAAAACTTGCGCTTGAAAATTGGTGTAATGAAAATAGGCGTCTTGCCCCCAAGCCGCTAATTTTACAAATTGATCTTTACCATTGGTGCGAAAACGAATTGAATCTTCAATAATTAAAGGTTGGTTCAAGCCATTTGAATTGAGTGTCACTTCTACAAAAATAAAAAGTGAATCTTGGGGCTCAAGCAGGACGTCTTCATGTAAATCGGCAGGAATGCCATCTACATTGATGCGAAATACAGATTGAGAACCACCCATGAGCTCAATGGCGTCAATATTGACGCTTTTGTTTTCGTTGTTGTAGATTTTAAACGCTTTCGTCGTTGATCCGACAGTCGTGAATACAGTATCAAAAACCAAAGTATCCGTAGAAAATTCAAGGTGCGCTTTTGAAAGCAATACTTGTTTGTTGCACGAACTAAGACTGCCCCAGACAGACAAACCTAAAAGTACCAAACAATAAGTAACGAAACGCATGGTCATACAACGAACAAAGCTAAAGATTATTGGTGTCTTAGGTTAATTTCAACAAAAAATGTTGTTTGGCTTGTTGGGGCCGCGGACTTAAAATGCCAAAATTCCATGCATCTGCACTAAAATGCCAGTTTTTTTGTTGGTAAAGAGCTTGCCAATGTTTTTTTTGTTTTCTGACAAAATCTGCAGGCAAGAGCAGTATGCTTTCTGGGTGGATTTCCAAGGTTGCAATTTGCTGGTAAATGCTTGTATCTGCAATGGGTGCAATTACAATAATTTGTTTTTTATTGGCATCTGCCAATTGAAAGTTGTTTATTGCTTCAACGCATTCAAATTCAGGCAGTGCGGTAGAAAGTTGTAAGGCAAATCGGTTGATTTGCTGCCATTTTTTGGTGGTACTATTGCTGTGAGTGGCTTGAATATCTACTTGTCGAACGATATCCACTAAAAAGTAGGCAAATGGCGAATGCGTGCCGTGACGGCCTTTGGCCTTCCAAATAAAAGCAGTAAATTCGAGCCAATTAAACACGGTGCAAAGTAACAAAAAAGCAGCCAATCAAATGGATCCTCAGCACACCATTCAACAACAACGCGACATCATTCTAAACGGTACCACACCATTAGATGTGCTGTCAGCTTGCAGGGTAGGCGATGGTATTTTGAGTTTCTCCGAGGATCAAAAAGATCAATACCGTCAGTTGGCAAATTTGCACGCGCCAGAAGTATGCTATTTTGTACCGGCCTCTGGTTCTGGATCGCGGATGTTTGAATTTCTAACAGAATTCATGCAGTACCCCAATCCTGAAAATTCCCAAAAGGCAGCACGGTTTTTTAGTCGACTTTCTGAATTTGCGTTGTTTAGAAAGTTACCAACCGAACTTCAACTGGCTTATCATGAAGGCACACTTGAATTGGCAACGCTCATTGAATACTTACTGGGTCAACAAGGCTTGAATTATGCCCAAACCCCAAAAGGATTGATTCCATTTCATACCCACGAGCCTTTTATTTTAAACCCGTTTCAAGAGCACGTCATGCAAGGTTCAGCTTTACCATTTAAAAGCTGTATTTTTCATTTTACAATACAAGAAGCGTTTGAACAAGATTTTGAGCGTTCCATCCAAGACTTAGAAGCGCTAACTGCCCAAAAGTATGCTGTAAGTTATTCAACTCAAGATACAACAACCGATGCTTTTGTTTTTCAAACAGACGGAGACTTGTTGCTCGATACAAACGGGGAGGCAGTACGGAGACCCGCAGGGCATGGTACGCTACTGGTCAACCTTCAAGCATTGAATGCTACCTATATCCTAGTTAAAAACATCGATAACGTTCAGCATTTTTCGCAGCAAGAAGCCAGTAACCAAAACTGGGAGTATTTAGTAGGGCTGCAAATTGAAATCCGTAAAGCACTGAAATCTTTTGTAGAAAACAATGATTTTCAAGGACTTTGCAGCTGGAATGAATCTATGGGTCTGTTTGATCCGCAACTGCTCTTAGAAGTTGAAGATGCCAACTGGCAAGATTTACTCAATCGCCCGCTAAGGGTTTGTGGCATGGTACGCAATGATGGTCAACCTGGTGGTGGCCCTTTCTTTATTTCAAAACAAGGCAAAAAGTCGAAACAAATCATTGAAAAGTCTCAACTTATGCATTTAGCTAATGCCAGTCAGCTATTATTGCAAAGCACCCATTTCAACCCTGTATTGATGGTCTTGAGCCCTTGTGATCTTTATAACAAGCCCCACAACTTGCAAGCGTTCAAAGATGCAGATACTTGTTTTGTAGTTGAAAAACAACATGGTGGCCAAAAAGTAAAATTTGTCGAGCAACCCGGTTTATGGAACGGCGCTATGGCACATTGGAACACCTTATTTGTGGAATTGCCTTCCGCTATTTTTTCTCCTGTAAAATCTGTTATTGACCTTTTAGAAAGTGCACATTTGGCGAACAAAGCCGATTAGATTTGGTTATCTTTGTAACGAAATACAAATCCCATGATTCCCGTTACAGTTTACAGCGAAATGACGCCCAACCCAAACACCATGAAATTCGTGGCCAATAAATACTTATTGCCTACTGGTGCTTCGGTAGAATTTGATTCTAAAATGAGTGCAAAGGGCTACTCGCCTCTGGCTGAAGCCCTCTTTGATTTCCCATTTGTAGCTAAAGTTTTCGTGGCGTCAAATTTCGTCACTGTAGCCAAAACAGATAACGTTCCCTGGGATTTCATTACCATGGAGCTCCGCGAGTTTATCCGTGAATGGATTGCTTTTGGTAAAGAGGTCCTAATTGCTATGCCAAGTCAAATACAACTTGACCACGAAGAACAAACTGAAGAAAAAACCGCTGATAAACCACAAGCTTTGCCAAAATTCGAAGCTTCAGACCTTGATGACGCCATTGCAGATTTACTCGATCAATATGTGCGCCCTGCTGTTGCAAACGATGGTGGCGCCATTGATTTTTTAGGTTTTGAAAACGGCAAAGTAACCGTCCTTTTGAAAGGCTCTTGTGCAGGGTGCCCTTCCTCAACTGCTACGCTCAAAGGCGGCATCGAAAACTTACTGAAACAACACTTGCCTGAAGTTCAAGAAGTCGTTGCATTTAATGGTTGATTTTTAGCAATTCTTGTAAGCTAGTTGTAAAATTAGCCTTATCTTTAAATGAACAACTGTAACCGATCGTTGTTACAGTACTGCACACATGTCCGTAATCGACCAAACATACGACCTCAAAGGCGCATTGCGTCAGCATTTTGGCTTTGATCATTTCAAAGGCGCACAGCAACAAATTATTGAAAACATCCTTGCTGGGCGCAATACTTTTGTGATCATGCCAACAGGTGGAGGTAAATCCATGTGTTATCAGTTGCCTTCTCTTATTTTACCAGGCACGTCCATTATTGTATCGCCACTGATTGCCCTTATGAAAAATCAAGTCGATGCCATTCGCGGAGTCAGTGAAACAGGGCACATTGCACATTTTTTAAATTCATCTTTAAGCAAAGCTGAAATTCAAAAAGTCAAAGAAGACGTGCTGTCTGGGCGTACCAAAATGCTTTATGTGGCACCTGAATCGCTTACAAAGCAAGAAAACATTGACTTTCTAGCGGCAGTGCCAATCTCATTTTTTGCCATTGACGAAGCCCACTGTATTTCTGAGTGGGGCCATGACTTCAGGCCAGAATACCGCAGGCTACGCGAAATCTTTGAGAAAATTTCCAAAGTTCCGATCATTGCACTCACTGCAACAGCAACTCCAAAGGTACAATACGACATTCAAAAGAATTTAAATATGCTCGATGCCGACGTATTTAAATCCTCTTTTAACCGCGATAACCTCTATTACGAAATTAGGCCCAAACGAGAGGTTGAAAAGCAAATTATCCGTTACATCAAACAACGAGAGGGGCAAAGTGGCATCATCTATTGCCTCAGTCGTAAAAAAGTCGAGGAAATCTCTGAACTTTTACAAGTCAACGGAATTTCAGCAATTCCCTATCATGCAGGCCTAGATGCAGGTACAAGAGCCAAGCATCAAGATGCCTTTCTCATGGAGGAAGTCGATGTCGTTGTGGCCACAATTGCATTTGGAATGGGCATTGATAAACCAGATGTCAGGTATGTCATACACCACGACATTCCGAAGTCCATAGAAAGTTATTATCAAGAAACCGGAAGAGCCGGCCGTGACGGTGGCGTGGGCGAGTGCGTAGCCTTTTACAGCTACAAAGACATCGAAAAACTCGATAAATTTTTACAAGGCAAAGCCATCACCGAACAAGAAATTGGCCGTCAGTTACTGCATGAAATTGTTTCTTATGCAGAAACATCTGTGTGTCGTCGAAAATTTATTTTGCACTATTTTGGCGAAGAGTTCAACGAACAAAATTGCAACGAGCAATGCGATAACTGTCGCCATCCGCAAGAGAAAATGCAAGGCGAGGCTTATTTAAAGTTGTTGCTTGACGCAGTTGCTTTGCTCGATGAAACCCAAAAAGCCAAGCACTATTGCGCCTTTTTGTCAGGGCACTTAAATGCCGATATCAAAGCATACAAACACGACCAACTTCGATTATTTGCAGCGGGCAAAGACCAAGACGAACATTTTTGGAATGCCGTAATTCGACAGGCAGTTGTCAATGGGTTTCTTTTTAAAGATGTCGAAACCTTTGGAACACTCAAGCTCTCAGACAAAGGACGCGCTTTCAGACAAGCTCCTGTGCCGTTCCAAATATTCAAGCAACACGATTTCTCTAACACCGACGACGACGATTCCATCATTGCAATAAATCAAAAAGGTGCTGCCCTTGATGAATTACTATATTCCCAGTTGCTAGACCTTAGAAAATCTGTAGCTAAGCAGGCCAATGTTCCGCCTTTTGTAGTTTTCCAAGAGCCGTCTTTGCGCGATATGTGCGTACAATATCCGATTACCATGCAAGAGCTCACTGCAATTCAAGGAGTTGGTGTGGGTAAGGCGCAGCGCTATGGTCAGGGATTTCTAGACCTCATTGCGGCACACGTTGAAACCCAACAAATTGAGCGCCCCCTTGATTTTGTGGTCAAGTCTTTGGTGAATAAATCGGGTGCCAAGGTTCAACTCATTCAAAATATTGACCGCAAACTCAATTTAGAGGATATTGCTAAGGCGCAAGGTAAATCTTTCAATGAACTCATTGAAGAGCTTGAAACAGTAGTCAATTCAGGAACAAAACTCAATATTGCTTATTACCTCGATGAAGTGCTCGATAGCGATAATCAAGAAGAAATCATAGATTATTTCCTTGAAGCAGAGTCCGATGATCTACTTGCTGCTTATCATGAATTTGATGGCTGTTATACAGAAGAAGAGCTGCGTTTAGTGCGCATCAAATTTTTGTCTGAATTCGGACACTAAGATGCTTTATTTTTCCCTTTAATTTTCCAATAGGCTGGCCACAGAACTCCGAGATACACTGTGGTAATTTCCTTTGGCTTTATTGAAAATATCCTTTGCCATTTGTTTGGTTTTCGGATTATTATTCAATGCTTCGTAAATAGGCACAAGGTACTTGCGGCGGCCTACCTTGACAAGAAACGCTTCAATC
This sequence comes from Flavobacteriales bacterium, assembly GCA_046091725.1. Taxonomy (GTDB): domain Bacteria; phylum Bacteroidota; class Bacteroidia; order Flavobacteriales_D; family Crocinitomicaceae; genus UBA952. Next base: position 14,168 of record JBJTCG010000121.1, read on the forward strand.
GAAGACCTGATTTCAAGGGCATATGCATTTTGAGCAGCAAGCACAAACCATTCTTTCAATACTTCACTATTTTGTGAAGAAGTGAAGTGGAGGTCACGGTCAAGTAAGCGCATGCGGGCAGCACTTGTTTGAGGGCTGAGGTTTCTAATGAAAATTTGCCATTCTTGGATAATTCTGTCTTGGTAATGGATACTTAAATCTACTTTAACCTTCTTTCGTTTACCATTTTTACGAATCCATTTGTATTTAAACGTCGGCTTAAAAGGGTTGGTACCCGCGTTGAATTGCTGGGCAAAAAGCTTCATTTCATCCAATCTTGGCGAATTGATTTGAAGGCAATTTTTAGGTAAGCCCGGTTCGAAAATCCATTGACGGTAATTGAAGTCAGTTTGTTGTGCATTGAGCAAATGTTGCTCTAGGTAGTCTATGAAAGTATTGGCATCAATGGTTTGAAATGCAAAATGTGCGAAATAATTTTTCAAAAATTCGTCAAGTACTGCTCGACCTACTTTTTGTTCGAGGGTTTTGAAAAAGAAAGCGCCCTTTACATAAGCTACATCTGATAAGGCGAGATCAGGGTCTCGACCCGCAAGTTCTAGGTGCATTTTGCTGTCTTGTGGATTTTTACTATTGGCAATTTCTTCAAGGGCGTCTTGTAGCTCATCGAATTCTATGAGTGCCATAATATCGGCAATTTCTTTACCGGATAGCGCTTCCATAATGCGCTGTTCAAAATAAACAGTTGTGCCTTCATTGAGCCACAAATCCGACCAAGAATGGTTGGTAACTAAATTTCCCGACCACGAATGGGCTAATTCGTGCGCTAAAACGGAAACTAAACTTTTGTCGCCAGTAAGAAGTGTAGGATTAGCAAAGGTCAACATGGGGTTCTCCATGCCACCAAATGGAAAAGAATAGGGTAAGACCAAAACGTCATAGCGCCCCCAACAATACTTACCATAAAGGTTATTGGCAACTTGCATCATTTT
>JBJTCG010000122.1:0-21017 GCA_046091725.1 Flavobacteriales bacterium
GTATGTGACCTCACCATTGCTTCAGATAATTCTCGTTTTGGTCAAACAGGCCCTAAAGTAGGCAGTTTTGACGGCGGTTTTGGTTCATCCTACTTGGCACGCCACGTAGGTCAAAAAAAGGCAAGAGAAATCTGGTTTTTATGCAATCAATATACAGCAGAGGAAGCCGAAAAAATGGGAATGGTCAATAAAGTGGTTCCGTTAGCTGAACTCGAAGATACCGTTGTTGAATGGTCAAAAATCATCATGAAAAGAAGTCCGCTTGCCATTCGCATGATTAAAAGAGCTATGAATGCCGAACTCGATGGCCAACACGGACTCATGGAACTTGCAGGTGATGCAACCCTACTCTACTACCTCACTGAAGAGGCGCAAGAGGGTAAACATGCCTTTTTAGAGAAACGAGATCCAAATTTTCAACAATATCCAAAATTTCCTTGATGTCTGTATCACAATTAGAACCAACTGCCCTTTGGCAACATTTTGCTGCGCTTAACGCAGTGCCAAGACCTTCCAAAAAAGAAGACCGCATTATTGCTTTTATGAAAGCTTTTGGCGATAACCTTGGTCTTGAAACACTTGTTGACAAAACCGGCAACGTCATTATTAAAAAACCGGCCTCGCCAGGCATGGAGCACAAGCAAACAGTCATTTTGCAATCTCACCTAGACATGGTGCACCAAAAAAATGCCGAAACCCAATTCGATTTTGATACGCAAGGTATTGAAATGTACATCGATGGTGATTGGGTCAAGGCAAACGGAACAACATTAGGCGCTGACAACGGTATAGGTGTGGCTGCAATCATGGCAATACTTTCTAGTAACGACATCCCTCACCCAGCTCTTGAAGCTTTCTTTACTATTGATGAAGAAACAGGCATGACCGGAGCCAAAGAAATGGAGTCACAGTTGTTGTCAGGAACCGTTCTTTTGAACCTAGATACCGAAGACGACGACGAACTTTCTGTAGGTTGTGCAGGCGGAATCGATACCAATACTTTCTACACATACAAAGAAGTAGATACCAACCCTACAGACACTTGCTTTCAAATTAGCATCAAAGGTTTACTAGGTGGGCATTCTGGCATGGACATCGATAAGGGCCGAGGAAATGCCAACAAATGGATGGCAAGAATATTGTGGGAATTGCAACTCGTTCAACAAATTCACTTACACGAATTCGATGGCGGCAGTTTGCGTAACGCCATTCCTAGAGAGGCAAGCGCAACCGTAAGCTGTTCCAACCCTGGACTTTTTGAACAAACAATAGCAAGCATCATTTCTGATTTCAAAAACGAATTCAAGAGCATAGAACCTTACTTTGAGATCAAGGCTGAAGTCAGAACATGCCCAGCACAAATGATGGACGCTGCAGATTTCAATAAAATTCTTCGCACGCTTTGCAATGTACACAATGGTGTGTTTCGCATGAGCCCCGAAATCAGCGGTTTGGTAGAAGCGTCTTCCTCTTTGGCAAGAGTCATCATCAAAAACAAAGAATTTTTGACACAATCTTTGCAACGCAGTTCTGTTGAAAGTACCAAAAAAGAAGTCAGCATGACCATTCGTTGTGCTTTTGAAAATATGGGCGCCAAGGTTGAACAATCCGGTGACTACCCTGGTTGGCAACCTAACATGAGTTCGCCAATTTTACAAACCATGACCACCCTTTATCGCCAATTGTTCAACGAAGAACCAAAAGTCAAGGCTTGCCATGCTGGTCTTGAATGTGGCTTACTCGGCGAGAAACTTCCTGGTGTTGACATGATTTCTTTTGGACCAAACATTCGTGCCGCACATTCACCAGATGAAATGGTACAAATATCTTCCGTTCAAAAATTTTGGCAATTTTACCTCGCAAGCCTACAACAAATTCCTAACAGATAATCCAACACCATGAGCCAACAACTCCATACCATAGAAGAAGCCATCTACGAGATCCAGCAAGGTCGGGTAGTCATTGTAGTCGATGACGAAGACCGCGAAAACGAAGGCGATTTTCTTACTGCGGCGCGCAATGCAAGCCCTGAACTGATCAATTTTATGGCTACTCATGGTAGGGGCCTGATTTGTGCACCCATTTCAGAGGATCGCTGTGATCAACTTGGTCTAGAATTAATGGTACGCAATAATTCAGCAGCCTATGAAACACCTTTTACAATCAGTGTGGACCTCATCGGACACGGTTGTACAACTGGTATATCAGCCTCAGATAGAGCCAAGACAATACTTGCAATGATCGACCCAAAGATCAGACCCGAAGAGCTTGGCAAACCAGGGCACATTTTTCCTTTGCGAGCCAGAAAAGGTGGCGTACTCAGAAGAGCTGGGCATACAGAGGCTGCTATCGATTTATCGAGACTCGCTGGATTTGAGGAAGCGGGTATCATTGTTGAAATATTGAATGAAGACGGCACAATGGCAAGATTGCCTCAACTGCTTGAAATTGCCAAAAAGTTTGATTTAAAAATTGTGAGCATCGCAGATTTGATCAAATACAGGGTAGCCAATGAATCTTTAGTGCAAGAACAAGTTCAAGTCGAAATGCCAACCGTTTACGGCGATTTCAAACTACGCGCTTTCAAAGATCAAAGCAATGACCAAGACCATTTAGTACTGACCAAAGGTAGCTGGACGGAAGATGAAGCAGTACTTGTAAGAGTCCACTCTTCTTGTCTAACCGGAGATATTTTTGGAAGTTGCCGTTGTGATTGCGGCCCGCAACTGCACAAAGCCATGGAGCTCATTGATCAAGCAGGAAAAGGTGCTATTGTCTACATGAATCAAGAAGGAAGAGGTATCGGTTTACTCAATAAATTGAAGGCCTACAAATTACAAGAAGAAGGCTTAGATACTTATGAAGCCAATGAAAAATTAGGTTTCAAAGCTGATGAACGCGATTACGGCATTGGCGCTCAAATTTTACGAGCCATAGGTATTCGCAAAATGAAACTGATGTCTAATAATCCTAAGAAAAGGACTGGCCTCATCGGTTATGGCCTTGAAATCGTCGAAAATATTCCGCTAGAAACACAAAGTAACGCACACAACGAACATTACTTGAAAACCAAGCGCGATAAGATGGGACACACCCTTAAATTGGATCATTAATGTTACAAGCAAAAGGTCTTTGTAAAAACTACAACGAACTCCAAATATTAAAAGGAGTTGACCTCGCAATAACTGCAGCTGAGGTGGTTTCAATAGTGGGTTCTTCAGGAGCTGGCAAGACAACGCTTTTGCAAATTTTAGGAACACTCGACCAACCTAATTCGGGTCAGCTCTTGATCGAAGGTAAAGATCCTTTTTCCTTATCAGAAAAAGAACGCTCTTATTTTCGCAACCAAAGACTTGGTTTTATTTTTCAGTTCCATCAGCTCTTACCAGAATTTTCTGCACTTGAAAACGTTGCCCTCCCGGCCATGATAGGAGGCAAAAACCAAACAGACGCCTTTAAATCTGCTGAAGTTCTGCTGCAACGACTCGGGGTTTCACACAGATCTACTCACCGTCCGAACGAACTTTCCGGAGGTGAACAACAAAGGGTTGCAGTAGCGCGTGCATTGATTAATCAACCCGCGTTAGTTTTTGCCGATGAACCATCAGGTAATTTAGACACCGAGAATGCGCTTGCTCTGCATCAACTATTTTTTGAACTCCGCGAAGAATTCAAACAATCATTTGTGATCGTGACACACAACGAAGAATTTGCACAAATGGCAGACCGCTGCCTCAGAATGAAAGATGGACGTTTTATCTAAGCTGACTACCCAGGAGTTAAAAGAATTCCTTGATCAAAAAACAGCCCAGTACGAACTTCCAAATTTTATAGTTGAGGACCCAATATCTTTAGCGCACCGTTATTCAAAAAAAGAAGATATCGAAATTGTTGGCTTTTTAGTCGCGACCATTTCTTGGGGCAAACGCAGTAGCATCATTAAAAGTGGCGAGCGTCTACTTGAAATACTAGGCCCAGAACCCCTCGCCTACGTACTCAACTACAAAGATGGTACTTGCCCCGAATTTGTGCATCGGACTTTCAATACAGTTGATTTGAACGGCTTTTTATTAGGACTACAATGTTGTTACTTAAACGGAGGTTTGGAGGCAGCCTTTTATGCTGAATCAGGAAAAGTTTATGATCGGATCATGAATTTCAGGACGCTTTTTACTCCTTTTCTTCAATCCCGGAGTCAAAAACATATTGCTAACCCAAGCAGTGGATCTGCTGCCAAAAGACTCATTATGTTTTTAAGATGGATGTGCCGCCCTGCCAAGAATGGTGTTGATTTTGGTTTGTGGCAATCAGACGACCTTCGTTTTCTGATGATTCCGCTAGATGTTCATACGGGCAATATTTCCAGAAAATTAGGCATATTGACACGCATCCAAAATGACTGGAAGGCCAATGAAGAACTCTATGAAAAGTGCGTTAAACTTGATCCTCAAGACCCAGCCAAATATGACTTCGCTTTGTTTGGCCTCGGGGTGTACGAAAAATTTTAATTGCTTTGAGGTGCTCTGAGTGGCACTAAATGCATGTACTTATGAAGACCATGACCTATCAGTGTCTTGAGCCATAAGTTCCCGTCACGATCCATACTCAAGTTGAATTTCCAGCATTCTTTTGCAATGCGAATGGTAAGTATTTGAGTGGTCTGGTTAAACGTGTAAGACCCCTTATCAGTAGTATGCTCAGACAAATCTTTCACCGAGCCTATCTCTACCTTTCCACCTCCATAAAAAATGAATAAACCTTCTCCCCTTTGATATGTGCGTTGTGCACCATTTTCGGTGGCTTTAGTCACATCGAGCTCCCAAACTTTGCTGTTGCCGCCACACAGTATATTGGTGTAATCTACCCGATAAGTTTGCTCACCATTGATGCAGCTGCCCAGCAAAATGAGCAAAAGGAAACTAAAAAGCCAATTGTTTCTCATAAAGGATTTTCCAGATTTGGGCAGAAACTTCTGCTTGCTTTTCAGGTTTGATATCGGCATCGTTAATTTGTTCACAACAAACAAATTGGTAGCGGTGTTGCTTCCAACTGAACAAACAATTGTAGAAGTATTTTTCTCCTTGATAGCGTTCAAAAAAACGGACAACAATGTCGTCATAACCATTTACTCTTGGTCTTAATTCAATAGGATAACCAATGAAACCATTGGCTTGCACATACTTTGTTGCCTCTCGCTCATAAATGATAAAACGCCTTACCGGAAAATGATTGACGCCTGCTTTCATGAGCACCATGCAGCCTTGATCAAGGCTGAGTCCTTTGCGCAACGGAAATATTCGAAAGAAATTAGGCGTACAAGAAGGTCGATTTTCATCCTCACTCCAGTTTAAAGTTGAATCACATAAGCGAAGTTCCTTGAGTAAAAGCGCTTCTTTTTTACCTTTAAAAACATTTGTTGTGAAATCCGTTGAAATTTCAAGACCCTTGGTTTTTTTCAAAACCAATAATTGATCTTCTTTTTTTGATACATTTTTTTCAGATTTCCTGTAAAAAACTAAGACCAAAAGTCCGATTAACAATGCGGCTGAGATGAGTATGATTTTTTTCTTTTGCATTAGTTAAAAATTGATTGTGATAACATTTTGGCTATTTCAAAAGCATTGAGATCTATATGTGTTGTACCCTTTTTTTCACTCAAATAACGCAATAAATACTCTGTGGATAGATTTCCGGTGAGCTCATCTTTGGCCATTGGGCAACCTCCATAACCACCAATAGCCGTATCAAAATGAATGCAACCCGCTTCTATACAAGCCTCTACAAGCGCGCTTTCTTTACCTGGTACCACATGTAAATGTGCTGCAAATTTTTGAGTGGGGAATTCTTGTATTAACTGGCCAAAAAGTTCTTTTGCTTGGGGCGCAACAGCAACACCAATGGTGTCTGATAGCGCAAATTCATGAATCTCAAAATTATTTTTGATTTTTTCAACCCACTGACTCAAGAGATCAGCTGACCATAAATCGCCATAGGGATTTCCAAAACCCATAGAAAGATAAACTCTTAAAAGTTTTCCGGACTTCACACAGGTGTCTGCCACTTGTTCAAGCAATAGTAATGATTCTTCTAGTGTTTTATTGGTATTTCTCTTTTGAAAGGTTTCTGATATTGAAAAAGGATACCCTAAAACATCGATGCGATCAAATGCCGCAGCTTCTTGTGCCCCACGCGCATTTGCTATGATGGCTAAAAGTTTTGTTTCAGAGGCTTGCAATTGCCCGAGTACCTCTGCGGTATCTTGTAATTGAGGGATAGCTTTGGCTGACACAAAGCTTCCAAAATCGAGGTAATCAAAACCACAGCCCAATAGCGCATTGAGGTAATTTACTTTGGTTGCTGTTGGTATCCATTGCTGAATACCTTGCATCGCATCACGGGGACATTCTGTAATGATCAGCGCTTTGTTCATGCTCGACTCTTTTGTTGTAAAAGCGCGCTATTGATGGCTTTGATCAATTTTGGACCTTCATAGATAAAACCAGTGTAAAGCTGAACCAAAGAAGCTCCGGCTTCAATTTTATCCAGTGCATCTTGTGCACTATGAATTCCTCCTACGGCAATAATCGGAATTTTACCTGCGGACTTTTGATGAATATAACGAACTACTTCAGTAGATCTTTTTGTGAGTGGTTTACCGGAAATGCCGCCAGCTCCTAGTGCTTCAACAACGTTTTCTGAGGTTTTTAATCCTTCTCTGGAGATAGTAGTATTTGAAGCGATAAGCCCTGCAATTTTGGTTTCAAAGACAATTTCTATGACTTCGTCTAGTTGGGTATCTGTCAAATCTGGAGCAATTTTGAGTAAAATTGGTTTTGGCTGCTCCTTTTCATCATTGAGTTTTTGCAAGGTCGATAATAAGGCTAAAAGAGGCCCTTTTTCTTGAAGCGCTCTTAAGTTGGGTGTATTTGGCGAGGATACATTCACTACAAAATAATCTACATAAGGAAACAAAGCCTCGAAACAAATTTGATAATCTTGCGTGGCTTGCTCATTTGGCGTCCATTTATTTTTACCAATATTTCCACCTATAATGAGTTGCTTATTTTTTCTGTTTTTGAGTTGTTCTATGGCTGCTTCTACACCATGATTGTTGAAACCCATTCTGTTGAGAATAGCCTGGTCAGCCTTTAAGCGAAATAGACGTGGTTGATCATTGCCGGGTTGTGGCTTGGGTGTAATGGTTCCAATTTCAATAAAGCCAAAACCACAATCGGAAAGCGGATCTATGTAGGCTGCATTTTTGTCGAATCCGGCGGCCAAACCAACTGGATTTTCAAAATCTAATCCGAAAAGATGTACTTTTAATTGAGGATCCTTCTTCACGTAAATAGACCGAAAAATCCAGCGAATAGGTAAAATTTGATGCATCAAACGCAGCAATCCTACAACAAAATAATGAACGCGTTCGGCGTCGAACTGAAAAAGAAAAAAACGAAACAGTTTGTACATACACAAATGTACAAACTATTTCTTGTGCTCAAGTGCTAGCAAAGGAAGAGAACCACGAGTAAAAACGCAGGATAATACCAATAGCGCCATGGGTTCATGATTTGCTTTTGATAAGAAAGCGCAGCAAGCACCTCATTGAAATTTTGACGTTGCTGCACACTTTCGACACTTGGTTCAGTGCGATCGAGTAAAATTTTAAGCATAACTATTCGATTTGATGGAAAAATTGTTTGAGTTTCAATACGGCGCGAAATGTTTTAACCTTTGCGTTGTTTTCGGATAAACCAGTAATATCGCCTATCTCTTTGAAAGATCTTTTTTCAAAAAAACGCATCTCAATCAGCTGGAGTTGACCATCTTTGAGTAAACGCAATTTGCGCAACAAACGATCCACATCTTCTTGGCGATATTCATCAGTCCAGTCTTCTATTACCTGTTTGAGCACAACCTTGTCGATACTAACAGTGCGCTGAGCTTTTTGATCTCGAAAACTCTGGTAAAGTTCGCTTTTGGCGATGCGATATAACCAAGCTGAAAATGGCAATCCACGGAATTCATATTTGTGCAAACCTTGAAGGGCTTTAACAAAAACGCTTGACGTGATGTCATATGCTTGCTCTTCTTCGTCTACCCTTCTGTAGATGTAACGAAAAATAGCATCGTGATAACGCTCGTAAAGCGGTGCAAAATAACGCGGGTTTTCTTTGGCGCGTTCGACGAGTTTTCTTTCCTCTTCGAGGAGAAAAGACTGCTGGTTGGCGGAGAGTTGGAGAGCCATAGTCTTTTGGTTTTAAGAAGTTTAACAAGAGTTTAATAGAGGCTTGCAGTCCTCAATTACCGGGATAACGCCAAATAATTGTTTTTGGTACATGTTTAACAGAAAAAAAATAAAATCATTTAAAAGTGATATTTAAACTGAAGGTCTATTTGAAAATTCCTACGCTGTGCCTGATAGGTCTGAGCTGCGAGTTCAGGAGCTGAAGATGCCATTTTAAATTGCAATTGTGTTCTTAAACTGAGGTTGAATTTTTGATTGATTTGGTAGGAAATCGTTTGCTGCGAAAAGTAACCCTGCCCAGTCAATTGTAGCGTTGCTGTACCAAACCCTAACTGATAGTTCATTTGATAGTGCGCTAAAAAAAAAGGAGGCACAAGAAACGATCCGATGTGTAAAATAAAGCGCAAAGGCATTCCTAATTTTTGGAATTGCATCGTATAAAAAACGCTATAGGACCGTTGGCCACCTTTCAAAAAACCAATTTGAGCGCCAGTATTGAGTGTCAGTTGACGCTTGTATTCGCTTTGGGCCTCTAACCTCAAAATACTCGAATTTTGACCAAAAGACTTTTGAAAACTAAATTGCATTTTTGAACTTTTTGAGCGGGAATAAACCAACTGGGTTCTCAATAAAGTTTGTCTTTGGGCAAAAGCAATCGCGGTCAATTGTGGAAATACATACTGATCAATGTAACTCTGCCATTTCCATTTTTTAAGCAATTGATAAGTCATGCTCAAAAATATACCACGTTCGTTTTGAGCTGTATTTTTAGCATGAAATCCTTGTTCATAAAAGGCTGTATAATACAGACCATAATAACGATAATGCAAGGCAAACTGCACTTTTGAATGCAACGGTAATAAGGCGCCAAAAATGACTGCATTGGTATATTGCAAGGGTTGGTCTTTGCGGTACAACTGTACAACTTCTAGAAAACAAAAACTCTGTCTGATATTGCCTTTGCATTGAAAACCAACACTCAGTAAGTCAGTTGGTCGGTGCAACAAAAAAAATTGACCTAAAGAATCGGCGTGCCTACTTGGAGCATAACTTTGATAAAGCAATAGCACCCCAAGCTGATAGTTTGCCTTCTGGCATTGCCAACCTGCGCCAAACAAACTCTCATGTAGTTGATCTTTTCGTTGCCATTCTAGATTTGTTCGGTGCAATCCGCTAGCGTTTAACGAACCAAATTCAAGTGCTAAAGTATCTTGAGTGGTAGGAACATCTATTAATTTTCTAGAACTAATGCCATAAAATTCTTGTGAGGCTGCATTCCATTGGATTGCAATACCATTCAAATAGCGTTGTTCATCAGCACCGTTATAAGCTTGTAAACCTTGAGCAATGCGTACACTTTGTAATAGATCAATCGAACGCCCCATTGCACGAGATGTCCATAATTGAAGCCCCTGCCCCCATTGAAATTGATAAGCACCAATTGCCAACTTAGCAACAGGAGTTTTTGCTTTGTAAAAAAATGAGGCAGTTAAAAAATCAATGCCAATTTGCTTGTCATTTACCCCAAATGCCTCTCCTCTATCCTTGGCACTATTTAAGGTAAATTTGAAATGTTCGGTACATTGAATCTGAAATTTCTGTTGAAAAGCAAATTGATTACCTAAATAAGTATTGCCAATAGTTGTGTCGGCAACATGATCGGTCCAAACAAAGCTCGGCATGGATAAACGTAAAATGAAAGTACCGTTATAATTGGCTCCTGTTTGCCATACCTTGTTATCGATTCTGGGAAGGTCCGGACTGATAAATGTAACTAAAGCTAACTGTTGAATAACTTTGAGATCGAAACAAGTGTAACCTTGTAATTGATAAAATGACTTCAAATGATTTGATTTGAGTAAACCATTTAATACAGCTAACTGAGAAGAATCGAGCAACTGGTATTCGTAAAAGAGTAGCAAAAGACTCGAGTCAAGTATGACGGGGTCTTCTTGAAATTCTTGCCAAACCAATTGCTGTTCAATTTGCCCCACGCATTTAGTAGCGAAAAAACTTAAAAAGAATGGTAAGAAAATGCAATTTTTAAACTTCATTTTCGACAAAACTTAAAACCCCAAACAAGGCCCAAACCAATATTATGTTGCCATTGGATACCTACTGACCACGAAAATGGATGCAGCGTCTGTTTTTGGAGCGCCAAACTGAAAAGTTGAGGCTGTAACGCAGCCATGAAAAGCAAATGATAGGTTTTCATTTTTTGCTGAAAACCAAAACAAAATTGGGGTGGAATACTTTGATACCAACATAAATGGGCAAAACATGTGAGCTCAGCACTTAATTGATTGGCATAGGCCCATTTAAATTGAGCGAGTTCAAAAGGAGTGTTGATTTCAAATGTTAGCCCAAAATATTGGTGGGCATCTAATTGGTATTGCAGTCCAAATTTAACCATGGAGGTCCAACTCGCACCGTAATGCGCTGGCTGAAATAAAGTTTGAAAACCAAGGCCAACGCCCATTTTGATTTGAGAATTAAGCTCAAGTCCAACATTTGTTAGATTGGAAAGGATCTGATAACTGGGAATCCCTTGTAAGTTCATTTGTTGACTCAAGCATAGTTTTTTTCTGGGTAGCTGTAGGGCAACATTCAAGAGCTGAAACCCAGGCAATTGGGCAATGAAAGCTCCCTGAATTTGCAATTGAAGTTGATCAGTGTTGGAAAATGCGGCCGGATTGATTTGTTGAGCATTTTGTGTAATAGAGACCTGAGGCCCCAGAAAAGATAGATTGCCAACAAGTTGTGCGGTTAACAACTGCCAACAAAAGGCGGCAACAAAAAGATGAATATACTGGTTTTTCATAATTGCCAAAACTAGGTCAGTTGCCTCACTTGTATTTCAGCGTTTTCTGCAGAAATTAATGAGATTCCGTATATTTGAGGACACATTTCAATATGCCAAAAACCTTTCTTCCCTTTAGCCAAACAGATCATTCAGAATGGATCAAGCAGCTGCACAAAGAATTGCAAAATCAATCCGACTTACTCATTTTCAAAGATCCTATTGAAGGCCTAGAAATAGACTTAACCCAAGAACCCAATTTGGTTGGTGTGCCGGCAAGATCAAATTCGGAATGGAAACATTTTTTTCATTTAGACGTCCAGCAAGAAAACGTTGCAAATGAGCGCATCCTTACAGCGCTCATGCAAGGTGCAACTGGTCTCTTGTTGAAAAGTGCCAAAGATGCCCTTGATTGGCATAAAGTGCTTGAAAATGTAGAAGTAGCCTATATTGACTGCCGAATCATTCTTTCGAGTCCTGAAGAACTCAAAACGTTTGAACAAACTCAACTTTTAGCTAAAAAACCCCACATTTCTTTTCTGTTTGACAAAGGCATAAACGTCAACTATTTTTCCGCTTTTGATATTGAGCAAATAGGTGCAAATATCAGTACGCAACTAGCTTACCTATTGCTATCTCTTCACCGAGCGCTCGAAAACAATGCTTTACAAAACAATTATTTTTTTGAACTAGGTCTTGGCACTCAGTACTTTTCAGAACTTTCAAAACTCAGAGCTTTCAGACACTTGATCAGCAGACTTGAAGCGGTACATCAGGTTAAAATAAACTATGAATTGATTGTCAAGACAGGTTGGACAAATAAAAGCCTCAAAGACCCCTACACCAATCTATTGCGCCAAGCCACAGAAGCCCTGAGCGCTATCGCAGGGGGCTGCGATGCACTTTGTATTCAAGCTTACGACGACTTAAGCACTGAAGGTTCGGACGATTTTTCTAGACGAATGGCCCTCAATATTGGTAATTTAATCCAGGAAGAAGCGCTCATGAAGCGCAACAACGACCCATTTAAAAATGCACGAGTAGTAGAAGCACTAACCACAGCTATTGCCGAACAAACCTGGGAAGCTTTGATGACAGCCGATGACTTTACAGACAACATAGCATTTGTACCAATCATAGAAAAAACAAGGCAGCAACGCCTCCAACAAATACAGTCAGGTCAACAACTTTTGATCGGAATTACACAATATCAAAACACGTTTGAAACACGTGTCAAAACTTGGGGCAAGATGCCAAGTACATTAGGCTTACCTTATTTCATTTTCGAACTTATTTAGCATGTCAAGAATATCACTCAAAGCGCACCAGGCGCAACAAGGACTGCTAGCCACGCAACCTGATCATCAGCAACTGAGCAACTTTCGTTCGGGAATTGCACCTTTTCTAGGTGGTCCGTATGCGTCCATGTATTTGGCCAAACCCTGGACCATACGGCAATATGCTGGTTTTTCCACTGCGGCAGCATCCAATGCCTTTTATCGCAGAAATTTAGCAGCGGGGCAAAAAGGCCTTAGTGTAGCTTTTGATTTAGCCACGCATCGGGGTTATGATTCAGACCACCAAAGAGTTTTGGGCGATGTTGGTAAGGCAGGCGTGGCCATCGATTCAATAGAAGACATGAAAATGCTTTTTGACCAAATTCCTCTGGATCAAATGTCTGTTTCCATGACTATGAATGGTGCGGTATTGCCAATCATGGCTTTTTATATCGCAAGTGCGCTTGAACAAGGCGTAAGCCAAGATCAATTAAGTGGTACCATCCAAAATGATATCCTCAAAGAATTCATGGTCCGCAATACTTATATTTATCCACCAGCACCTTCAATGCGCATCATCGCGGATATTTTCGCCTACACGTCGCAGCATATGCCGAAATTCAATTCCATTTCGATTTCGGGATACCATATGCATGAGGCGGGTGCAACTGCTGCCATTGAACTAGCTTACACATTGGCCGATGGCCTGGAATATGTTCGGACAGGAATACAATCTGGCTTGAATGTCGATGATTTTGCACCACGACTTTCCTTCTTTTGGGCCATTGGTATGGACCATCAAACAGAAGTTGCCAAACTAAGAGCCGGACGTGTTTTATGGGCAAAAATGATGCAGGCTTTTGAACCTAAATCAAATAAGTCATTGATGCTCAGGACGCATTGCCAAACTTCGGGTTGGTCATTAACAGAACAAGACCCATTTAACAATGTTGCACGGACCTGCTTGGAGGCGCTTTCTGCAGCCTTAGGCGGTACGCAATCTTTGCACACCAACGCATTAGACGAAGCAATTGCTTTGCCAACCGATTTTTCTGCTCGAATTGCCCGAAATACACAGCTCTACTTGCAAAAAGAAACCGGTATTACTCAATTCATTGATCCGTATGCTGGAAGTGAAGCCATTGAACAAAAAACTGCTGCACTGATTGATGAAGCTTGGGAATTGATCTCAGAAATTGAAGCACTTGGAGGCATGGCTAAAGCCATCGAAACAGGCCTGCCTAAATTACGCATCGAAGAAGCCGCAGCCAAAAAACAAGCACGAATAGATGCCGGGCTTGACATTATTGTTGGTGTAAACAGGTTTCAAACAGAAGAAGAAGCGCAGCTTGATATCTTAGAAGTTGATAACACCCAAGTGCGCGATGCACAAATCAAGCGCCTTCAAGAATTAAAGGCACAACGCAATAATCAGGAAGTAGAGCGCCTCTTACAAGAGCTTAAAAACGCTGCGGCATCCAATGAAAATTTATTAGAAATATCTGTACGTTGTGCACAAGCAAGGTGTACACTTGGTGAAATTTCAGCTACATTAGAAGAAGTTTTTGGGCGCTACAAGGCTAAAATTCAAACAATTAGTGGTGTTTATGCCAAAGAAATTATGCAAGATCAAGATTTTTTAACAGCACAAACGCTTGTCGACCAATTCAGAAAACTAGAAGGCCGAAGACCACGCATTATGATCGCCAAAATGGGACAAGACGGCCATGACCGCGGTGCCAAGGTGATCGCCAGTTCTTTTGCAGACCTTGGTTTCGATGTAGATATGGGGCCATTATTCCAAACCCCAGAAGAGGCGGCTAAACAAGCTATTGAAAATGATGTCCATGTTTTAGGCGTTTCGTCGTTGGCTGCAGGGCACAAAACACTAGTTCCTGCGGTAATTGAGGCATTGAAAAATCAAGGCCGTCCGGATATTATGGTTGTTGCAGGCGGGGTCATCCCTCAGCAAGACTACAACTTTCTTTTTGAGGCTGGTGTATTTGGCATTTATGGGCCTGGCACTAAAATTGCATTGGCCGCACAGGAAATCTTGCATCTTTTGATCAAGAGCCATCAATAAATTTTATTAACTTCGAACAGAATTGATCATTACACGAGAACAACCATGAAACACCTACTTCAAACAACATTTTTGCTCAGTGCATTTTGTTACCTCTCGAGTTTCACCACTTTTGCACAGAAACCAACCCTTGATATTATTGCGTCAAAACGCGTCATCACCCTTGACGACGAAAAATTAGAGGAAACGAATCAAACAGGTAAAAAAGTTGATCCTAATAAAGTAAAAGAAGCCCAAGAGGCAAGAACTAAAGTATCGCTCAAATCCAATTTTGTAAAAAATGGGGTACAACAAAGATCGCTTGAATGGGCTGTTACGGGCGTCCAAGGTCAAGATTGGGAAATTACCAAAGGAGATTTCACCAAAGGTGAGGTTGAACTCAATTTCAAACGCGTCGGAAACTATTCCGTTTCTTTATCAGTAACCTACGTTGATCCAAATCAAAAATTAAAAAAAGGGCAAGAAGAACCAGACGAACTTGACCTTTCTGTTGACTACGATAACTATATTACCGTTACCAATAACCTCGACGAACTTACCCAATTACATGCCGATTCCAATTTTATTAAGTTAGTGAAAAGAGCCGGTGATTATTCCATCAAAGAGAAATACGCCAATGACCCTACCCCTTACATATTTTTGGCTAAAGGGTTATATGGTGTTTACCGAAAACAACTCAAGGATCCAATGATTCAAGATCCGTTTGAAGAAGCTCTTACAGCTTGTGCTACAGCTATTGAAAGAGATGCAAATGGTGTATTTGAAATGCCAATTCACAAAATGTGGCTCAATGGCATCCAGCAAGAATTATTAAATAACGGCGTGCGTTTTATTCTTGATAGCCAAGACGACTACCCTATTTTGTATAACAACCAAGACAAAGAAAAAACGGCTGAAACACTTGGTAGCATGCTAGAAGCCTGTGATTCATACAGTACTATTTCAAAAAATCCTGTCGCTATCAAATTTGTTGAAGCTGCCATTCGTTACAATAACAAAGATGCGAAAACAGCAAACCTTATTTGGAAAACAGAAGTGCCAAACTTGCTCAACATCAAAGACAAAGACTTCGACAACTGGACACAATCCGACAAAGACGCCCTAAGAACAGGGCTTATTTTAAGTTCACAAGCGTTACTAGCTCAGGCCGAGGCTAAAAAAGATACTTCTGCTGCAACCGCCAGAAAAATCATGCAAAAAGCGGAAAAATGGTTTGAGTACGATAAGGAATGGATTGCTTATTATGAGGTTAAACTCAAAAGATTTGAAGGACAATAAACGCTAGAAAAGCATTAACGTAGTACCCATATGCTCAAGAAACTACCCAATTGGCTCAAAAACAAATACATCCTAACTAGTATTATTTTTGCCATTTATTTCTTGTTCCTTGACGATTGGGATATTTTTACTTTGGTCAGACAAAAACGCAAATTGGCGCAAATAGAACAGCAAGACGAACAAATGCACCAACAGCTTAAGGATACCAAAAAAACACTACGAAAACTTCATAAACTAGACGAACTTGAGGCCTATGCTCGTTCCGAAAAGTTTTTCAAACGCGACGACGAAGAAATTTTTGTTGTCACCAAAGAATAAGCTCACTTTGTGAGCACCGCTCCTGGATAATAATAACGCAGTATTTGATCAAATGTATAGCCTTTGCGGGCCATTTGCATCGCTCCTTCCTGACACAACCCTACACCGTGGCCAAAACCCCTGCCGTAAAGGACCATTTCCTGCCCAACAACAACGGCATCAAAAAAAGTAGATTTCAATTTAAATTGTTCACGTATATCTCTGAGTGGAATACCATAAACAGGATGTAAGTAAAATGCCATGCGCTGTGTTTGACGAAAAGTTTGCAAGAGCGCTTGACTCGTAGAATCTTGCAGTGGAAAATTATATTTATTGACCAAAAAATTGGTCCATTGGTCCAGGGGTATGCTTTTGACCCATTGTGCCTGTTTCGTGTGAATACAAAAAGTATCCTGAAAACTTTGAAGGCCATTGATCTGTTCATTCCAAATATATTGCGGCTCGCAGGTTTGCCCACCACAATTGGCATGAAAGAAAGTCGGGTAATAAGTGTTATCCGTGTTTAACAATACGTAACCCTTGGTTAGTTGAACCGCTGTGTCAATGGTTGCCGTTCCTGTGCGCTTATTCAGATAGGCCTGACAATGAACCCGTTCACACAAAGCAAAATTTTCACTTTGATGCCGATTGAGGTTACTGAGTGCATAGGTACGTGAAATAACGGCTTGTGCCTCGTAGTAAGGCAAGCGTTGACCGGATCCTCCCTCTGAACTGACGACTCCTTCAAGGTAAGTATCCATTTCAACACAATTTATGAGACTTAACATCCCTTTCCAAATGCCAATTTCAAAGTCGCCCTCGTAAGATCGCATTTTTGAAACAGAAGGGCTAGTAACGGTCCAATTACAGTAATCCTCTTGACTCTTTTGTGTCAAAAGAATTTTCTCGGCTTGTTGCTGTAACTGCCCTTTAGAATAAACTTGTACCAAGCCATTGTATATTTTAAAGACATATATCTCTGAAGTGTTTATGATTTGGATAGACCCACCCTCTCCGCTCTCTGTCTTGGAATGCATCAAGTAGGAACCTTGCCCAATTTGAACCTGTAGTTCCTTGATTTTTGTTCCGGTAAACAAACCGATACGCAAGGTTTGTGCATATCCTAACACACTGATCCACATTATCAAACTGAATAACTTCAATTTCATCATAAGTAAGTGTGCATTGATTTGGCCACAAGGCTACTTGGCAACGCCTCAAGAAAGAGCTGCGATTTTAAACGGCGATATTGCTCAATTTGTGTTGCTCTACCTGTTGTTTTTGGTGCAATTAAATGCAGCTCTGCAACAATATTTTGAACCGAACAACGTTCTTGTATCAGTTCTGTAACAACCAATTGATCCAAAATCAAATTGACAAGAGAAATGTATTTGATGTGCACCAGTTTTTTAGCCAACCAAATAGATAGTGCAGAACTTCTGTAACACACAACTTGTGGCACTTCAAATAAGGCCGTCTCTAGGGTTGCTGTTCCGGAGGTCACAAGAGCCATGTCGGCATGGCGCAACGTATCATAAGTATGGCTTTGCACACATTGAACGGCGGCATTCAGACCAAACGATTTATAAAAATCCAACGGAATATGCGGCGCACAAACTAAATGAATTTGATGTGTATGTTCAAAAGCTTGAGCGGCTTCAAGCATACGAGGAAGCAACCTATGCAACTCTTGTTTTCGAGAACCAGGCAGTAAGGCCAGCACAGGCTTCTCCAAATGTTGTTGCTGAAGTTGTTGATTTGGTGCCAAACTACGATACCGTTCAATTTCATCGATAAGCGGATGTCCGAAATAGTGAACTTGAACACCAAATTTTGCATAAAATGCCGGTTCAAAAGGCAAAATACAGTAGAGCTGATCTACATATTTTTGAATTTTAAAAACCCTTTTTTGCTTCCAAGCCCAAACAGTTGGTGAAATATAGTAAAGCACTTTGATGCCGTGATCTTTGGCCCATTTCGCCATGCGTAAATTGAATCCTGGATAATCAACTAAAATCAGTAAATCTGGTTTTTGAGTCAGTAGTTGTTGTTGGATAGCATTAAATTGCTTGCGAATGACAGACAGATTTTTAAATACCTCCCAAAACCCCATAAAACTTAGTTCTCGGATATGCTTATCAAGGAGCACGCCTTCTTGTTGAAGCCGGTCTCCACCCCACCCTCTGAATTGAATCTCTGGAGAAATTTGTTTCCAGGCTGCCACCAAGTTGGCCGCGTGTAAATCACCGGAAGCTTCACCGCAAAGCAAATAAATTTGAGGATTCGTTTTCAATTAAATTAAAATAGGTGTTCGAGGTTTACGTAAATCATGAATGGTGCATATAGCAACATACCAAAAACAATGCCTCTGGTAATGAAATATTGCTCCCTATTTAAGAAAAAATAAAACCAGCCCAAGTTTCCGATTAAACCTAAGGATAAATAACGGCTTAAAAAATCAGGGAATTCGAGGGTCTGATGCCATAAATATTGAAAACTCTGACCATAGGACTGAGACAAAATAAATACGATGATCGGCAAGCAAACAAGTGGTGATAACGCACCAATGAAGAGCCCTTTAAAAAATGCGCTATTGAGATTTTGTTTCATGTTCCCAAGATTTTAAGGATTGAATATGAGCATAGGCCGTCAGGTCAAAATGAGTGGGGACAACACTCACGTAACCTTCTTTTAGAGCGTGGAGGTCGGTGTCTGGTCTTTGATCGAGGTCAGAAAATTCACCGGTAAGCCAAAAATAGGGCCTGCCGTATTGATCTTGGCGTTTCTCAAAGCGATCTGCCCAATAAGCGTGTGCTTGTTTGACGATTTTAATGCCTTTGATTGCTTGCAATGGAAGGTCCGGAACATTGACATTAAGACAGCAATTCGGAGGCAAACCATTCTCAAAAAATAGCTGTAATATTTGTTCGATGTAATATTGAGCTGCACTGAAGTCTGCATCAGGGGAATAATTACACAGGGAAAATCCGATGGATGGAATACCTTCCATGGCTCCTTCAATGGCTGCAGACATGGTGCCAGAATAAAGTACGTTGGTGGAAGAGTTTTCTCCGTGATTGACACCTGAAAGAATGAGTTCTGGCCTGCGATGTAAAACTTCGTAGATACCCAGTTTGATACAATCGACGGGCGTACCACTGCAGGCGTATGCTACGGAGGGTGCATGCAATTTGCTTTCAAAAAGACGCAATGGATCGTGAATGCTGATGGCGTGGCCCATACCCGATTGAGGTTTGTCAGGTGCCACAACAATCACCTCACCAAATTTCATGGCAATTTGGGTCAAAGCAGCCAAACCTTTAGCATCAATGCCGTCGTCGTTGGTAATTAATATTAAGGGCTTACCTGGTGCTTTCATGAGGTAAAATTAGTCAAATATCGTGTTGAAAATGCTAATTTTGAAGCAATGAGTGAGAAAATCAAATGGATAACAGCAAAGCAGCAATATGCTTTCTGCGCCCTCGGAGTTATACCCGTCCGCACTTCACCAAGTGACGCTGCTGAACAATGCACCCAATTATTATTTGGAGAGCCTATTGAAATATTGGCAATGCACCATCCTTGGATTGAAATCCGGACCCTACACGATGGTTACGAAGGATTCATTGACTTCAAACAAGTACTCCCCCTCACCGAGAAAGAACTCAGACGCTGGCTCGACGAGAAAAAGCCAAACCCAGAAAAATTAGCAACTATTAATGGACCCATGGGCCTACAGCTTTTGCCAGGCAGCTGTTTTATTGGTCAGCAAAACACATTTCAAATTGGCGAATTTAGCTATGAAATAAGCGAGCCTAAAGATGCTACTAAACCCACTTTAAATCATGGCAATATTTGGCCTTACATTTCTAGCTTTCTGAATACACCTTACCTTTGGGGAGGCCGAAGCATTTTTGGCATTGATTGTTCTGGATTCATGCAAAATATTTTTAGACAACTCGATTACAACTTACCTCGAGATGCCTACCAACAAGCTGAACACGGTACGCTCATTGACTTCGAAGAGCGTCAAGCACTGGACCTCGCATTCTTCATCAACGCCCAAGGAAAAATCCATCATGTTGGTCTTATTGATAAAGACCTTCAAATCATTCATGCATCCGGACAAGTCAGAATTGATAGCCTTAGCCCTAGCGGCATTTGGAATGAAGCAGCGCAACTACAAACCCACCTACTCTTTGAAATAAGGCGAATAATTCACGCTTAAAAGTCGCTATCTAAAGCATTCTTCCGATATTTGTAAAAAATATAATTGAACATGAAAGACCAAGCCATTTTTGACTTAATTAATGCTGAAAAACAAAGACAACTTCACGGTATCGAACTCATTGCTTCCGAGAATTTTGTCAGTGACGACGTCATGCAAGCCATGGGTTCAGTTTTAACCAACAAATATGCGGAAGGTCTTCCAGGTAAAAGATACTATGGTGGCTGTGAGGTTGTCGATAAAGTAGAGCAACTTGCCATCGATCGTTTGTGTCAATTATTTGGTGCAACTTGGGCCAATGTTCAACCACATTCAGGTGCACAGGCCAATGCTGCTGTGTTTTTAGCCTGTTTGAAACCTGGCGATAAAATCTTAGGTTTCGACCTTTCACATGGTGGGCACCTTACTCATGGTTCGCCTGTTAACTTCTCAGGAAAACTCTATCAACCTTTTTTCTATGGAGTTTCAAAAGAAACAGGCCTTGTTGACTACGACTTAATGGAAGAAACCGCACGTCGTGAAAAACCAAAAATGATCATTTGTGGGGCATCTGCTTATTCCCGTGACTGGGACTACGCGCGCATTCGCAAAGTTGCAGACGAAATTGGCGCACTTGTATTGGCCGATATTTCACATCCTGCAGGTCTTATTGCAGCTGGCTTACTCAATGATCCGCTCGAATATTGTCATATCGTAACTTCAACAACACACAAAACACTAAGAGGGCCACGCGGCGGAATCATCATGTTGCGTCACAACATCGAAAATCCTTTCGGTTTGCGTTGGAATAACGGCAACCTCAAATC
>JBJTCG010000123.1:0-17031 GCA_046091725.1 Flavobacteriales bacterium
TGTAAGTCGTTTGTGCAAATCGTTTGTCGTCATTGTACTTGATGGCCGCACTTACCTGTGCATAATAGTATCCTTTTTTTACCAAATACCGAGCTAATTGTTCTTTGCTTTTGAGATGCAATAAGGTATCCAAAACAACAGGCTTTTGCCCAAATTTGTATTTGAGTTTTTCGGCCCAAATAACTTGTTTGAAAGTACTATCAGGCAAGGCTTTGAAGCGGTAATCTGAATGCCCTTTTGATAATGCTTTTTGATTGCGTTTGGTATTGATGTTATTTACCTTCTCCCTTTTAATGGAGAGTCTTTTCTCAAATCGATTGAGCCGTTTGATTTTTTTGTTAGCTACGGTTGCGGAGTCAAGGCTGTTGTAGAGCCAGAGTTTCCAAGGTAGTCCGAAAAAACGTGCGTTTGGTTGTTGACGTAGCACTTGAGAAAGCTCGTAGCGATCGAGTTTTGTAGTCAATGGATTGGCTATGGCTATGTTGGTCTTGTGCAGCAAATAGTTACCAGGTGGCACATGCTTAGACAAGCTACAACTTGCAAGAATGGCAATAACTGACAGCAAAGCAAATAATCGTAAATTTGAGCGCAATTGCATAAGTACAAAAGTAACTAATATTCACTTGGAAAAGCTGAGTCAACAAAAGATCAAATTCATTAAAAGTTTGCAACTCAAAAAAAACAGAGATGCAGCTCAATGCCTCTATTTAGAAGGTGAAACACTCATCAAGGATCTTTTGCAATATTTTCCGGAATTAATTGATTTTCTAGTAATTGATCAAAGTATTTCCGATGAGTGGAGCTTCCTTGAAACACCTATTTTTCTTGCCTCTACAAACGATCTTCAAAAAATCACCCAGCTCAAAACAGCTAAAAAAATAAATGCAGTGGTCCGCTATCCACGCTCTCAAGCTTGGGACGGCACAGGAAAAGTTCTTTTGCTCGATCAAATCCAAGACCCCGGAAACTTAGGTAGTATCATTCGGACCGCTGATTGGTATGGCATTCGACATATTTTTTGCTCTCCCAATACGGTAGATTTCCTCAATGCAAAAGTCATTCATAGCACCATGATTTCCGCATTCAGGGTACAAATGCATTATGAAGAATTAGCACCGCTCATTGAAAAATATAGTACGAACGCCTACGGAGCATTTATGACTGGTGCAGCTTTTGAAGGTATTGCTCCAAATGATTTGAAATTACTTGTTCTGGGAAATGAAGGTCGAGGTATTAGCCCTGAAATTACCGAACTGCTTGTGAATCAAATCACCATACCTCGTATTGGACAAGCAGAATCTTTGAATGTTGGGGTTGCTACTGGTATCTTATTACAACATTTTACAAAATCGTAACTTTGAATTAGCAATATCAGGGAAAAGACTGTATTTTTGCAAACTTCCCAATTGCCAATGCTAGACATCGATTTATACGAAGCCAAAAAACTTTACCCTTTTCAAGAGAAAACTGTTTCGCAAGTTCTTGACGAACTCGACAAAAACGGCAACAATTTTAACTTACTCTATCAGCTTCCTACCGGAGGCGGAAAAACCGTTATCTTCTCGGCTATTGCCAAGCAATACATCGAAAAATGGGGTAAAAAAGTGCTCATCCTGACTCACCGCATTGAACTCTCTATTCAAACCTCAAAGCAGTTATCTGCCATACATGTTCCAAATAAAGTCATCAATTCCGAAGTCAAAACACTTGACGATCAAAACGAATATACATGTTATATTGCAATGGTCGAGACACTCAATAATCGCCTTAACGAAAACGATCAATTCATTGAAAACGTCGGTTTGGTTATTGTCGACGAAGCCCACTACAACAGCTTTCGAAAAATCTTCCAATTTTACGAAGACGCCAATATTTTAGGTGTAACTGCTACACCACTCAGCAGCAACCGCAACCTTCCACTAAAAGACCATTACAACAAGCTATTGGTCGGAGAATCTATTTCTAATCTGATTGCCGATGGCTATTTATCAGATGCTGAAACCTACTCTTATGATGTCAATTTGCATGGCCTAAAAATTGGTTCAAATGGCGATTTCACCGTGAGTTCAAGTGACCTGCTTTACTCCAATTACTTCATGCAAGAGAAGCTTATTTTTGCCTATGAAGAAGTTGCTCTCGGAGAAAAGACCCTCATTTTCAATGCCGGAATAGAGACCTCAAGACGTGTAGAAGAATCGTTTAAAAAACTCAAGTACAACATCAGGCATCTCGACTCTACTTTCTCGGACAAAGACCGTAAGGATGTTATCCGTTGGTTCAAAGAAACTCCCGGGGCCATACTCACTTCAGTAGGCATCCTGACAACAGGTTTTGACGAACCATCCGTTCAAACCATTATCATTAACCGCGCCACGCGTTCGCTCACCTTATATCATCAAATGATTGGCCGCGGATCCAGACGCATCCCTAATAAGTCTCAGTTTAAAATCATTGACCTCGGAAACAACGTAAGGCGCTTTGGCTACTGGCAAGACTACATCAATTGGCAAGATGCTTTTCGCTTTCCGGACCGTTTCCTAGAATCCAGGATTTCGGAATTAGAAGACATGGAATTTGAAGTCGAGTACGAATATCCAAAAGGATTCGACAAATTGGTACGTACAGACATCCTCGAAGAATTTTCGATCAAAGATTGCTATATCGCTTGTATTGACAAAGGCTTGAAAGGCAAAGATGCCATTAATCTTTCCATAGCCAACCACTACGAGGCAATAGAAGCATCTGCCCAAGACCTCGACCATGCCCTTAGTCTTCAGCAACTTCTCCAAGACCATATCGAGCATCGCATCAAGCATTACACCAAATGCATCTCCAAATGCACCGATAACTACTTGAAGTATTTACTCGAAACCTACAACCGTCAATTGAGTCAGAAAATCAGGCTCAATATTGAAGATTAAAGCATTTGTCGTAATTTTAGAAGCATGAAGTCTATTTTGCTACTCTTTATGTGGTTTTCCTTTCAATGCGTTTCACAAACACAACTGAAAGCCTACCTAGACACCAAGCAATTTCATGCACCTGGCACTGGTTCTTACCTTGAAATACACATTGAATTTGCAGGTTACACCGTTCAGTTCCAGCCTTGTGTTGGGGGTTCAAAAGCAACAGTACTAGTCGATATCTCTTTGAAAGATAGCACCCAACAAATCGTATTCAAGGACTTATACACCCTCGACTCCCCTATCTCAACTGATTCTTCTCAAAATAACTTTATTGAAATACTCAGAACGTCCGTCAAACCAGGTACCTACTTTCTTGATGTTTATCTCGAAGATATTAACCGACCTAAGAGTAGTATAAAAGGCGTTATACCAGTTGAAATTGTGGCACTTGATCGACAACTCGCTTTTTCAAGCGTAGAAATTGTCGATTTAGCATTTAAATCAGATGAAGATTCAAGATTTGTGAAGTCCGGCTACTATATGCTTCCGTTGCTTTCTAATTATTTCAATCAGGACATGAGCGCACTGCCATTTTATACCGAATTATACGGATCAAAGGGAGGAATTGTACTTGAGCGAAAGGTTGTTGACGCCAAAACAAACCAAAATTTTGCCTTACTGCAAAGAAAAGATACCTTGCGCGCAGAATCCGTCATTCCAATTTTACAAGAAATTAATATTTCTGATTTACCCACTGGATCTTATCAACTTCAACTCACTGCCACCGATTTAACTAATCAGCAGAAAGCCGCTCAAACTTATGAATTTGAACGAAATAACGATATCGAAACCGCTTTCGATTTCGCCTCCATGCTGCTCGATCCCTCCTTTCAAGCATCTATCCATACTGACAGCATAGCCTATTATTTTGAAAGCCTCATTCCTATTGCAAAACCAGGTGAAATCAGAACCATCATCGATGTTTTGAAATCCAAAGACACCATAGCCATGCGCAAACACCTTCAGGCATTTTGGTTCCAAACTGCAGGCAGTAAAGGCTACGAAAAATGGATACAATACCGCGAGCAAGTCCGTTCGGTTGAAAAATACTACGCCAATAATTACATGGAAGGCTTCGAAACTGATCGCGGACGCGTTTACTTGAAATACGGACAACCCAATAGTGTAGTTGTCAAAGAATCATCACCGAGCGAATACCCCTACGAAATCTGGACCTACGACAAAATCGGTATTTACAGCAACAAACGCTTTGTGTTTTACAACCCCGACCTGATCACAAACAATCACCGCTTATTGCACTCTGACATGATTGGTGAACTCAAAAACCCGGCCTGGCAACAGGCTTTGAACCGACGTAATACGGTCAACGGCACAGTAGATGACCCTAATATGATGAATGTCAAACATTTCGGAGGTAATTCAGCCGATTTTTACCGTCAATATTAGCCCGATGCACAACGCCATCGTCATTTTAAACTACAACGGTGTTGGGCACCTTCAAACTTACCTTCCTAGCGTTGTTGCCAATAGCCCAAACTGGGATATCATTGTCATTGACAACGCTTCAACAGACACCTCCGTAGCTTTTATTCAAAAAGAATACCCCAACATTCAACTGATTCAACTCGATGAAAACTATGGCTTTGCCGGTGGCTACAATGCGGGCTTAGCCAAAATAAATGGCCACTACGACAACTTTTTCATCCTCAATAGCGATGTCCGTTTAAGCCCCGATTGGGATACACCTCTACTCGATTTTCTAAATGAAAATCCAGCAGCCGCTGCTGTTCAACCCAAAATTTTGTCGGATCGAAAACCTACACATTTTGAACATGCTGGTGCAGCAGGTGGTTATTTAGATACTTTTTATTTTCCATTTTGTCGAGGTCGACTTTTTGACAAAATTGAACAAGACCAAGGCCAATACGATAGCATTCAGGAGGTAACTTGGGTTTCCGGAGCCGCAATGCTCATTCGGGCTGAAGACTTCTTTGAGGTCCATGGCTTTGACGCCGCATTTTTTGCACACATGGAAGAAATTGATCTTTGTCTGCGCTTGAGCAACATCGGAAAAAAACACTATTGTATACCAAGTTCAAAAGTTTACCATTTAGGTGGTGGTACACTGGCTTATGACAGTCCAAGAAAACTCTATTTAAATTTCAGAAATAGTCTTTGGATGATCATCAAAAACCAACATCGCTTTCTATTTGCCAAACTTTTTATCAGAATGGCGCTCGATGGCATCGCAGCTATTCAGTTTCTACTTAAAGGAAAGCCTATTTTGACTTGGCAAGTATTTTTGGCGCACATGGCGCTGTATCGTCATTTTGGTCGTTTTTACAAGCTCAGACAAAACACTCAAAAACATAGGCTGCGCTACCATGGCCTGATCATCTGGGATTATTTCGGTAAAAAAATTAGTGCTTTTAGTCAACTCAACAAGCGAAAATTTCATTCATGAAAAAACTCAAACTCGTTATATCTATTTTCGTTGCACTGCACAGTATTGGACAGGTTCCGGAACTACAAAAAGCTAGTGACAAAGCTCAAAATGTAGTTTTATCTCCAAGCAGGGGAACAAAAACCCTTCCTGCCGTGATGCTGGTCAACCCCCTAATTGGAACCGGTGGACACGGACACAC
Source organism: Flavobacteriales bacterium (assembly GCA_046091725.1). Lineage (GTDB taxonomy): Bacteria > Bacteroidota > Bacteroidia > Flavobacteriales_D > Crocinitomicaceae > UBA952. The sequence continues at coordinate 5,573 of JBJTCG010000123.1, forward strand.
ATTCCCTGGTGTTTGCGCGCCATTCGGCATGATGCAACTGAGCCCAGATACGCGTTTTGATGGCTGGGATGGTTGCGGTGGCTACCACTATTCAGATTCTGTTATTTATGGATTTAGTCATACGCACTTAAGCGGTACAGGCGTTCCGGACTACAGTGACCTACTCGTTGTACCACAGAGTGGCCAAGCCAAATGGAAAGGTAAATTTGAGGACCCAGCAGGATTTGGTTCACGCTTTAGCCACGAAAACGAAGTGGCAGCCTTAGGTTTCTATGAAGTTTTGCTTGAGGATGAAAATATCCGTGTCAATCTCTCTTGTACTGAAAGAGCAGGAATTCATCAGTATACATTTTTGAATGCTACAGATAAAAAATACATCCTTCTCGACCTTAATTATCGAGATAAACTTCTGGACGGAAATATTGCCGTAATCGACAGCCAAAATATCAATGGTTTTCGCATTTCTGAGGCTTGGGCCAACCAACAACATTTTTATTTTCACCTGACCACCTCGATTCCATTCTCAAGTTATGAACTTAAAAAACAAGATGGTCAACTCAAGCTACTTTTAGAATTTCCTTTAGATACGAAAGAATTACTGATCAAAGTAGGCATGTCTCATGTTGATGAGGCTGGCGCAAAAACAAACCTGGAAGCTGAAATACCGCACTTTTCCTTGAATCAGGTTTATAGTGAAAATATGAGCAAGTGGTCAAAAGAACTTGGCAAAATTGAAATTCAAGCTGACGCTGAAACGAGCCGTATTTTTTACAGTGCTTTGTATCATGCGATGGTGGCCCCAAATTTAATGAACGATGTAGACGGGCGTTACCGCGGACGCGATCAAAAAATTCACCAGCTCAAGGATCTCAACGACCAACAATACACCGTTTTCTCAATTTGGGATACTTACCGAGCAAATCATCCTATGTTTACGCTCATTGATCAAAAGAGAACGGGTGCTTTTATCAGGACTTTCCTCAGACAATATGACGAAGGTGGTGACCTCCCAGTTTGGGAACTCGCGGCCTGTGAAACCGAATGCATGATAGGCTATCATAGCGTAAGTGTCATTACCGATGCCTACATGAAAGGTATCCGAGATTTCGATGCTAATAAAGCACTTAAAGCCATGGTAAGCACAGCTAAAGCCAATGAATTTGGGAAATTGGCCTACGCTCAAAACGGCTACATCAGTTCTGCCGATGAACCCGAATCTGTTTCCCGAACATTAGAATATGCCTACGATGATTTTTGCATCTCACAAATGGCTCAGGCACTAGGACAAAAAGCCACCGCACTTGAATTTGAAAAGCGCAGCGCCAATTTTGTCAATTTATATGATCCGAACACCAAATTCATGCGCGCAAGAAGAGCCGCACAGTGGTATGGCCCCTTTGACCCTTCTGAAGTCAATTTCAATTATACTGAAGCCAATTCATGGCAATATTCTTTATATGCGCCACAAAATATTCCGTTACTTTCCAATTTAATTGGTGGCCCCGACTCTCTAGAACTTTGGCTTGACCGTCTTTTTACCACAAACATGAAACTTTCTGGCCGCGAACAAGCAGATATCACAGGCCTAATAGGACAATATGCACATGGAATTGAACCATCACATCACATGGCTTATTTGTACAATTTTACCAATGCTCCGTACAAAACCCAATACTATGCAGATCGGATTCTGAATGAAATGTACCACAATCAACCTGATGGATTGTCAGGCAATGAAGATTGCGGACAAATGAGTGCCTGGTATGTCATGAGCGCCCTTGGACTTTATGCAGTAAGTCCTGGCAATCCAGTCTATCAACTTGGTAGACCGCTGGTAGCAACAGCCAGAATCAAATTAGAAAATGGGCGTTCGATACAACTCAAGTGTAATAACCAAACTGCTGAAAATAAATACATCAAAGCTGTTAGTTGGAATGGCAAAGCACTTGAACAGTTGCAAATCAGTCATGAAGAATTGATGAAAGGCGGTATTTTAGTATTCGAAATGAGTGCCACACCAGGTTCATTTATGGCCATCCAGGACAAACTTGAGGTGCCCACCTTTTTTGCACCGGTGCCATTTATCAAAACCGAAAAACGCGTCTTCTCTGATTCGCTACTCATTGAGTTGGATATTGTGCGCATCAAAGGGTTAGAAAAACAAATGGAAACCATACTCTATTATCAAATCGATGGTCAAAAATGGCAGATATATAAACAACCTTTCTACATAAATAAGAATACCAATATCTCCATTAAAGCTGGCTACAAAGATTACATTGCTAAAAGACAAGGGTTAAAATACTGGAGTTCAACCGTTTCTTCATCATTCATCAAAAAAGACCCAAATGTCACTTTGAATTTAAAGAGCAGCTATTCCAACCAATACACTGCTTCTGGAAAAGATGCACTCATAGACGGATTAATTGGTGGCAATGAATTTAGAACAGGAGATTATCAGGGTTACTATGACCAAGATGTTGTTGCTTTCATAACATTCAATCAAGCAAAATTGATCCAAGAGGTCGGGGTATCATTTATTCGTGATCAAAAAGCATGGATCTTTGCACCCGGAAAAATCACTATCGAAGGAAGTGTAAATGGCACCGACTATTTTATCATTGCACAGCAGGATTTAACGTCGGCGGCACCGAATGATAAAAATCCTTATAAAAATGAAGTTTTAATTGCTTTAGCTAACGATAAACAACTAAAGTACAAAAGCCTTAAATATACGATTTCCAATCCGGGTAAACTCCCATCTTGGCATTTGGCACCAGGTTACCCTACTTGGTTATTTCTAGATGAATTATTATTCCGATAAAGATTCAAGGAAGCAATAGCGTTTTCTACCTGAAACTAATTTATTTTCCCAAAGATCAAAGTTTCAAACCAAGGGTATTCTTCCTTTGACAACACTGTAACGGTAGTCTTTTGCACCGAACTTGCGGTAAAATGCTGCTATACTCTCCTGATTTGAACCTACGAAATCAACAGCTTTGTGAGTTTCCGCATATTTTTCAAGCACGGCATCCATTAAAAAAATCAAAGCACTCAATTTTTTACCGGCGTCGTTGACTGTTCCTTTCATGAAATACAATTGATCTTGCCATTTAAAAAATAAAGCAGCTGCCAGTAATTGATCGTGAGAATAGGCGCCCACACAAAAAACTGCATCTTGCGTTTGGGCCGCTTCGACCAATTTTTCTAGCCTATGCCATGCTTTAGAAGAAAGGTTGCCGAGGTTTTCTCCTTTTTGCAACACAAAAAATGACTGAAAATTCTGGTATGAAATTGCCTTAAGTTCCAGACCCTGCGCTTTTTTTAAATTTCTTCGGATATTTTCTGAATAACCATTGCGAATTTCAGATATTCCAGCATTCCATGTCAACTTTTGAAAAATGCCAGCATCAGCTTGATTAGTGACCGGCAGATTTAAATTAAGATGTAAGAACATTTTTTGCTCAAGCAAGTGAACTAACCCATTTGATTTGGCAATTGAAAAAACATGCAGAGACCTAATGAATAAAGGTTGCAAGTAAGCACTTAACCCCCATTTTTTGGAATATGGAATTCTTAAACAAATTTTGGACTGCTCATCTAACAAATAACACCAGTTAGGATGCAAGATATCTTGTACCCAAATTTGAGAGAAAAAATCAAGATCAGTTATTGAAGCAACTTGTTGCTCGAATTGACGTCTGAGAGCTGGTGTTTCTTTGACAATTTGCATGGATACACTAAGTTAAGTAGAAGCCGGTGATCTGGCACAAAACTTGTAACTATTTTACGTAAATTCGCTTATCCTTTAAATCAAATAGTCATGAAAAAAACGCTTCTTGTAACCTTCGGCATTTTATTAAGTTCATTGTCTTTCGCTCAAACAGGTTCTAAAAACCTAAAAGATGAGAAGAGCCCTGAAGACCGCGCCAAATTTATTACTGAAAAAATGGCAGCAGAATTACAACTTACCGAGGCTCAAAAAGAACAAGTTTATACCATTAACCTTGGCATTGCCCAAAAAAACCAAGGTATTCTCAATAGCGATTTTTCTGAAGAGCAGAAAAAAGACATCATTCGATCAAACAATGAGGCTCGTATAGAAATGCTTAAAAATGTGCTCACAGCCGCTCAGTTTGAGCAAATGAAAAAAGAACTCAAGGAAGAACGTCAAGAAAGAATAGAACAAGGTGGCAAAGAACACCACGAGAAACATTAAAAAAAGGCTCCGAAATTCGGAGCCTTTTTTATTGCATTAATTTTCAATTGTAATTAATACTTGACAAACTTCAACGTTTGTGAGCGCGTGCCTTGTGTCAGCGTCACGATGTAAATACCATTCGCCCAACTGCTTGTATTGATTTGCTGTGTACCCAAAGCCAATTGCTGATTCAAGAGCAAGCGGCCATTCATATCTTGAATTTGCATCGTTACTTCGGCTTCATTGTTATTGACTTGCAAAAGCTCATTAAATGGATTTGGAGCCACTTGGACTTGCATATATAATTCTAGTGTACCGGCTTGGCAATTATTATTTGCCAACGGAGTTGGGGTGACCTGAGCAAAGTTCATTCCAGCATCGGGACAGCGCGCATAAGCAACATCTGGCGTCTGTAAGCCAAAACTAATTTGGTCATGTACATTGAAACCATGTGACAAATAGACGTAATCACCAGCACTACCTAATTTGAAATTACAATGTAAGCCCTGCTCAGTGGTGTCTTTATCTGCCCAGACAAGCAAATAACCATTGGCTGGTATGACTGTGCCTGCTGGGATAGGCCACTCCAATAAATTAAGTGCATCGTCAGAGAGATAAAAACCAGCTAAATCAATTGGTAGGTTTGTTGTATTAATCAACTCGATCCAGTCTTCGGCTTGCCCATTTGGATCGAGATTAGTAGCTACATTAGCAGCTAAAATTTCATTGATTAAAACAGAACCTATTGCAGGTGCTGGAAATGTAACTGTAAGGGAATGATATTCATGCTCTGCCCTTGCTGGTGAAAATAAACCAGCATTATTGTTGTCCGCGTAAATATAGTATTCAAAAACCAAACCATTGACCGGAACATCTATTCCATAAACATGGTCATTAGCAGCTCCATCATTATGGGCTCCATCATCGTACATTTGTACCCGATTGAATTTGAGTGTGTGATCTGTTCTGTAGCCAAGATAAACAGTTGTTTCATTACTTACGTTTGTTGTCACAGTTGTTGAACTTCCGTAAAGTAAAGGTGATGTTGAGGCCCCATGGCTGTTAATGACAGGTGCCTGCAATAAATAAGCTGCATTAGTACTGAAAAATTGGGCACGCGCATCCATAAGTGCTTTGATACCAGGTATGCTACCTCCGCCGCCAGGCCCGCCGCCAGTAACAGCAGTGGTAAGACTATTTAAAAATTGCGTGTAGGTGTAAAATTTAAATGGATCAGCCTGGATTGAGGAATCAGCAAGTGTCATGAGATTTTGAGCCCATGTTTCGTATTGACCAGAGGCAAACATTTCTTGCACCATTGTGCGTACATGTGCCATATACATGCGCTTGTATAATGGATCAGCCATTATTTTTTTAATCAAAGGATGATTATTGGAAGTGGCATTTGAAAATGGATCGAGCGAAGAGGGTGTAAAAGTACCCGAGCCTGTTCCACCTGGAAAACCACCAAAACTCATATTGACATCCCAAACGGTGGGTACAAACCGACCGTTTTTATCCCAAGAGATGTAATAATTTTGTCTGAATGCGCCACTATATGAATCAAGATTCACAAGTACATTGTTGAAAGCAAGCATCCAAATTGCTCTGTCGATATCCAAAGTGTTTTCGATGTTTTGAAAATCATTGTTTAAGGTATTACAAAGTGCCACTAAACGATTCCAACCAAAATTGGATTGCAATTCATAGCCATTGAAATACAAGCTGCTATCTGCTCCTAAATATTTGAGGTCCGGACTGGTTCCACCACCGGGGCCCGCTCCTCCTATCGGATTACACTTGAAATAGGTATCATCTGAATGATAATAGTGCGCTTGATTGAAGTCGTCATTGATGGACTGATTATTGGTATACACACCACGGTATTGTCCATTGATATAAACCCTTGCGAAATTAGAACCTGGACAGTCCATGTAATTTTCAAGAATTTGATAAGACAAGATTTCACGGATCATTGAGGGATCTTTATAGCAGTTAGAGAGTTTGATATCGGTAATGCCCTGATAATCTTGATTGCCTTTAATAGTATTTAGTTCAATATGTAAAGGATTTTTTTGATTGTTTGCATTGTATGAACTATTGCCTTTGTAACGCACACCACATGAATCATAACTGTGGCCATTGATGCGAACTGAGTCAGCGTATATGTAGGTCTCTGCTGCTTCATTGGCATCTAGTTGTGCATCCCAATTTGAAAAAGAAAAGAAAATTTCAATTTTTTGGATGGTATCGCGGTTGTAGAAATTTTGAGCGTTTAGCCAAGAACTACTGCCTGCAGTGAATAACAGAATAAAAAGGAAGAAGCGTTGCATAAATATAGTTTCGTTTAAGTCGTTTCGAGGTCTCAATTAGTTGTAAACTTTTATCTTTGGACCATGAAATTAACATTATTAAGTATTTTGAGCATTGGTTTGCTCTTTAATAGTTGTGCACAAGCACCTAAAACAGAAGTTAAAAAACCTGAAGTCATACGTGTTCAAACACAATTTGAACTTCAAGATTTCCTCAAAGACAACAAAGATCTTGATGCTGCTGTAGATAAAGTTTTTGCCTCACTTGACGACACAGCAATTGTTGCACAGCTCATCATGCCAGCAGTTGGTCGTTTAGGGCAAGAGAAAACGACTATTGATCAACACATTAAAAATCGCATTATTGGTGGTGTACTGATGCTCAACGGCACCAAAGAGGGTTTTCAATCTTGGATCAAAGATTTTGAAAGCCAAAACAAGCAATACGGCAACCTGCCGTTTTTGTATAGTGCCGACGCAGAGCCAAGCTTAGTGAATCGCAAAATAATGGGTTCTACACCCGTGAAAAAAGCCAACGAAATGCAATCCATTGAAGAAGTGCGCAATTGTGCACAAGTCATCTCCAAGGATCTCAATGCTATTGGCATTAACTACAACTTCTCGCCTGTTGTCGATATGTCACCAAATTCAACTGTAGGTTTCAGAAGTTTTGGAGCAGTCCCTGCTAACATTATTCCGTGGTCAGGAGCGTTCATCGAGGAAACACAAAAATTAGGCATCATTGCCACTGCAAAACACTTCCCAGGTCATGGTTTGGTTTCTGGCGATACGCACAAATCATTACAAATGATTGACGGTGAATTGAAAGAAATTCAAAATTATCCTCCGCTGATTGCACAAGGAGTGCTTTCGATTATGGTGGCTCATATTGCCGTTCAAAACAATGCAAAATATCAAACAAACGGTTTGCCAGCAACCTGTTCAAAAACTATTGTTACGGACTTACTAAAAAATGAAATGGGCTTCAAAGGACTTGTAGTGACTGACGCCATGAATATGGGCGGTGTGGTAGCAGTACCAGAATGTGCATACAAGGCGGTAGCGGCTGGCTGTGATATCGTCCTGATGCCTGTAGATGCTAAAAAAGCGCATTCAGAAATCTTGCAGCATTACCGCAAAGACCCAGCTTTTAAAGCACAAGTAGATGCTGCCGCTAAAAAGGTAATCAGAATGAAAATTGCAATGGGGCTATTGCAATAAGAGATTTACAAATATCGGTACTAACCGATATATAAGTCAATTAACCCTTCAGGAGCTTTGATAAAGAGCTCCTTTTTTTTGCGCTCTACTTTTTCAATGAGGCCTTCAAAAATAGGCACCAAGATTTCAGTTCCGTTGAAATCTAATTGCAACAATGGATTAGCTGTCATGTCAATGACATCTTGAACAATTCCTATTGGACCTTTTTGCGCATCAATTACTTGGTAACCAATAATTTCGTGGTCATAGAAGGAATCTTGATCTAATTCTGGAAGAACCTCTAGCGGAAGGTAGGCTTTTTTCTTGAGCAAGCGTTTGGCTGCTTCTTCGGTATCTACGCCCTCAAATTTGACGGCCGCAAAACCTTTATTTTTGAGCTTAAAGCCCTCGATGAAAAATGGTGTGAGCTGGCCGTTTATATCAAGAAACAAGGCATCTAAACCAACATATGCACTTGGATCTGTAACGTCTAAAAACAGCGAAACTTCACCTTTGAATCCGTGAAGTTTCGCAATAAGACCTAAATAATAGCAATCTTGTAGTTGCATATGCTTATTCAGCAGCTGCTTCTTCTGATGCTTCTTCAGCAGCAGGAGCTTCTTCGGTTGCAGGAGCTTCTTCAGCTACTACTTCTTCAGTTGCAGGAGCTTCCTCAGCTACTACTTCTTCCGTTGCAGGAGCCTCTTCAGCAACTACTTCTTCAGTTGCAGAAGCTTCTTCAGCTACAACTTCTTCGGTTGCAGGAGCCTCTTCAGCTACTACTTCTTCGGTTGCAGGAGCTTCTTCAGCTACTACTTCATCAGCTACCTCTTCAACTGCTGGCGTGTTTTTTGCTTCTACAGCTGCAGCTTTGGCAGCATTTGCAGCAGCTTCTGCAGCAAAGCGATCTGCTTTTGCTTTTTCAGCGCTTTTAGCAAGACCAGAAATTTTGTTGTCGATTTTTGCTTCTTTTTCAGCTAACCATTTGTTGAAACGCTCTTCTACTTGCTCAGCTGTTAATGCACCTTTTTTCACTCCGTTGAGTAAGTGATTTTTGTACAATACACCTTTGTAAGATAGAATAGCACGAGCTGTGTCTGACATTTCGGCACCATGCTGAACCCAAGCAAGTGTTGCATCGAAATCGATGTTGATGACTGCAGGGTTAGCTGTTGGGTTATAAGTTCCGAGTTTTTCGATGAATTTACCATCGCGTTTTGCACGGCTATCGGCTGCTACCAAATGAAAAAATGGTTTGCCTTTTTTACCGTGTCTTTGTAGACGAATGCGTGTTGCCATTGTACTTTACAGTTTAGGGTACGAAACCCAGATTAATAAATTAGTTAATTAAGGGTGCAAAGATACACATTATTCGTGAATCTAACAAAGTTTACTTTCCTTGAGCTTTGAAAACAATAATCACGGTATAAAACATGATTTTGATATCCAATACTAAACTGCGGTTTTTAAGATAAATGAGGTCAAACTTCATGCGCTGAAGCATTTGGTCTACATTTTCTGCATAACCAAATTTAACTTGCCCCCAGGAAGTAATACCTGGTCTTACCCGAGTAAGGTGGATATATTGCGGCTCAACCTGAACAATTTGATCGATGTAAAATTGTCTTTCTGGTCGCGGGCCAACCAAAGACATTTGACCTAATAAAACATTTAAAAATTGTGGGAATTCGTCGAGTCTAGTTTTTCTCATGAAGCGACCAATGGGTGTTATTCGAGGGTCGCCCTCGCTAGAGAGTTGTGGGCCTGCTTGTTCAGCATTGACGAACATTGTCCGGAACTTGATGATTTTGAAATTTTTACCGTTGAGACCTACCCTATCTTGCAAGAAAAAAATAGGGCCCGGAGACGATAGTTTGACAGCTATAGCGGAGAAGATAAAAAAAGGAATGAGCGCTATCAACGCTAAAAAAGAGAGCAATAAATCCATGAGACGTTTGATGGCCCTCTGCCAATAAGGCATGACATCAGGGTTGATCTCTATCAATAATGCGCCATAAATATTGGTCATTTCAACCGAACCAGCAAGAATAGTATACATATCTGGCAATACCTTGATGCGTATTTTACCATTGTCAATTATTGAAATAATATCTTTTAAGCGGTCATGATCAGAGCTTTCTACAGCAATGATCACTTCTTCCACCTGTTGTGACTCCAAAACTTGTTCAATTTCAGGGGTTTTCCCTAAATGTGGTAAAAGACCCGTGAGTAAATTATCTCGTCCGTTGACTTGAATGAAACCGACAAAATAATTGATCATATTTGGGCTCGCATTCAATTCATGGAATATTTCTAGTGCCTTTTCATTACCACCCACAATAAGCGTTCTGAAGCCATGCCCCGCAGCGCGAATGTAACTGATCAGAATCGTGGTAAAAATCAAACGGAAAAAAACGAGCAAAGACAAATGGATGGCAAACAACCAGCTGGTCAATTGATAATAACTCTGATACGTCTGGATTTGGTCATCGAGCAAAAGGGTAAAAAACAAAACGATGGTCCCAAAAAAGGTGGCACCCAAACTCATGATCAAGACCTTCATGCGAAATAACCTGCGTACATCGTGGTATGTTCCTTGCAAAAGATAAAAACACAGCCAAAAAATTGGTAATAAAAAGGTTCCGACTAAAAAATTGCGGTCCGGATGAAAGTCGTGTAGCTCGATGTAGACTTGTCTGAGATAGAAAAAAAGCGCCCACGCAAATGCTGCACTGATGTAATCAATGAGTACCAAACTAGCTATCCAAAAGCGATCTTTCACGGAAAATATACCACTTTTAAATTGTCAATCAGAATCAAGTTGTTACTCACGGTACTGTCGTAAAACGCCTTAAGAGCTTGAATGTAGTTGGTATTATTGGGTCCATAACCAATTACCTCACTGAGGAGAATATATATTTTTTTCCATCGCAAAGAATTCAATGGACTTTTATTCATGTTGATCATGAGATTTTCTGTGACGCCAGTAGTAGCATTAACAAAAAGCAAATAATTAGTAAAGACAATTGAGTTACAATAGTCAAGTTCAAGAACAGCTTGTTTACCTTTAGGTATAGTCAGTTGTTGATCTTGATTGGTATAGGCAATCCACATGGAATCTTGAGCAGTTAGGTTAACCTTCGCATAGTAATTGCCGTTGAACCATTTCAAGGAATCGTTGGCCAAATTAAGATGCGCAGAAGATGTATTTGGGTCGTCGGTAAGCTTGATGTTGATATCTTCAAAATCTTCAATCCAAAAACTGACTCCATCTTTATAGTGCGTTCGAGGCTGAAGTGTTAAGGTTTGATTTTGTATTAATTCAGCAGTAATCTCGTAGGGCACCATGTGCTCGTTTCTAATTTTAGTACTACTGATACCGTTGATTCGGATTGTTGGATAAATTCTGATGTTACAGACTCCTGATTTGAGTATTGGTATTTTAAAAGGGACTTCAAAAATACCTACTAATTTATCGTCTACATAAACCCAAGCATCCGTAATATTATGGGTTAGTTCTCCTTCCTCACCACTCAAACTTGGATTTGCCTCGAGGGTCCAGGCTTCGACTTTGAGCCAAGACGGATCGGGATTATTCTTAACGCAGGCGCTAAGTAAAAACAGTAAAGGCAAAAGGTATTTGTATGCCATAGCTAAGGAACGTGAAAAGCTGTTTATTATTTTGTGAAGACAAAAATTAAAATAAAAAAGCCATTAATCCGGGACTAATGGCTTTAAGCTGATAT
>JBJTCG010000124.1:0-6686 GCA_046091725.1 Flavobacteriales bacterium
GCAGGTTTTTATCGAGTACTTCATAGGGTTGAAACAAACCATTTTGCAGCACAAAAAATGCTTGTTTGTCCGCATCAAAGCTAACCAACCGCACCCATTCATTCTTGAACCATTCCCATGTGGACGGATTGCGTTGTATAGTAGCTAATACTACACTCGGCTCTTGTTCAACGATGACCAAAAGTCTGTAAGGATCATGTACCTCAATCATTTGGCTCGGTAGTCCGGTACGCAAATCTCCATCGATGCCGTTAGCAACACCTATGAGCCCCATCACGTTATGTGGCAACTTGGTACCAGCGCCGAGTTGCTGATTATCGACTCTTGAGAAATAATACTCGAGATTAATACCACCACAAACTGGTGCTACGGCATTTAAAATTCCGGTAAGCCTTTCTCCTGTAGGATCTAATTGGTAATCATAGGAATTTAGAAAAGCCCTTCTATCCAAAAATAAATTTCTGGAGAAAGATCTTTTACCAACTATACAAAGTGAATTGGTGGCATGATTGAGTTCCGGACGGGGCTCAAATAAAGAGACAGAGCGCAACTTCACTTTGTGGTGTTGTTCACTCTGGTTTTCCGACTTATTCAAGGTAATAAATCGTCTGGATCGCTCTACTGCATTGGCGTCTAGCGCACGATTAAAAATTTCGCGATCAGATGCTAAAGTATCCATCAGCGTAATCGGAACCTGTGCCAAATCATAATAAGTAAATTCATCGCGGCAAGTATCGTGCAATACCGGTACAAAATGTGTTTGTTCCGGAATATGTATACCCTGCTTTTTGAGTGACTCACGAACCAACAAATGATTGGCCATGTAGGCAAATGCCCGCGCATTGACAGATCCTGGTCTGCCAGAACAAGCACCACAATCATAGCCTGCATAATGCGTATTGTTTGCACTACTCGAGCCATGGGCCACAACATATACCAGTGGTGCAAAATCGGTAGTCAGGCCAATACTTTGAAGTAATGAACTCACAGCATTGGTCATTTCTTCGAGGCTGAAGCCAATTTGAAGCCCATCTGCGGTGTAGTTTCCTTGATATTCAATGCTTAGTGCGGCTTCCGGATGCATGTGCTTGCCCGATGAAACCGCCATTTTATTGAAAGATGGTTTGAAAATCGATAAGGCCAATTTGAAAGCAGACCAAAACCCATAGGTATGGGTCAGAATCCAGCCAGCGATGAGGCCATAGGCGCCTGGTGCGAAATGCCACTCAGCTGTTTGCTTTTTTTGAACCGATTTTTCTAAGATCAGGTGTGTTGGCTGCAAGGGCGCAGGACATATTTTGGTGCGTTGCTGAGAACCTTCAGGCTGAAAATAAGTTTCAATATTGAAATGCCCAGGTGTACCAAACGATATGAAAGACGGATGTAATCCTTCGATGTGTCTACGAATAGAGCACTCGCGGTCATCGATACAGAAAATACCTTGTGCCTGAACTGCCGAAGTTGCCGAAGGGTGCTTTTGTTTCAAGCCAGCTAGAACCTTGTCGTAATAAGACCATTCATAGGCTTCCTGCCACAAAGCTTTTATTTGAAGTAGCTCAGTTTGACGCACATCTTTAGGTTCAAAATGATAGGTGGCCAAATTCAATGCTGCCACATTTTGCCATTTACCAGAAAAATGTTGATCAAGGGCATCTATCTCAAGTATACACTCTAAGAAAATGAACTCTTCTAGGGTAATTGCTTTCTTTTCAACCAATGCATTTGGTCTGGCTTCTATTTGAGCCACCATTCCGGCATATCCTGGATGAGCAAATTGTTGATCAAGTAAATAATTTTCATAGTAGGCAGTAGAACCTGCTAGAATGTCCAAGAGACTTCCAAGTTGAGTTTGCGGATCTAGGAATAGTTTTTTTGCTCTTTTACTACTCAGTAAGGATCCAAAATTATTGTGCTCAAGAGATCGGATGCACTCCAAAAAACTCAGCTTTGAAACAGGGAATTTCCAAATTGAAATGCCTTGATCGAGGTAACTACTCACTAAGCGGAATAAAATTGGGTGTACCCGTGTATCGAGATCAAAACCGAGTTCTTTTTTCCAGGCACTGCGCACCGAACCAACCATAGGTGTGGTTGTTTGGTCGTAATCTTGATTCAACAATGCAGTCTTCAGTGCTTGTTGATTTTTTTGTGCCAAAACCCGATCTATGATTTCTTCAGAAACTTTACCAGCGGCATATTGTTCGCGGTAAAAGGCCAAAGATGGGTAGGTTTGATATCCAAATAATTGCTGCGCAGCACTCAGACCCTCGTGAAAGGGCAATTCTTGAAAGGCATGTAGCGTGTTGTGATGGATAAAGTCCTTGAGCGGAGCCTGGGACGGTAAATGGTGTTGGAGCACATGCAATGCATGGCTCAGTATATCTTTTTCATTCATATTAAAGATTTAAAAGTTAAACGATAGATTTCGCTCAACTTTTATATCCTAAATACTTGATAAACAATAAATAAGGGGTTTTTATAAACATTTACAGGTTGCTCAAGATATGCATCATTTTTCAGGCGATGAGCAGCAAGGAAACGCAAGAGGTAAGTTGGGGTACCAACACTGGTGCAAACAAAAGTTGGAAGACCATCTAGTGGATCGAATTCTTCTTCAACTTCTTCGAGACAATCCTCTTCTAAAAAGAAAAATAGGTTGTCATTGTGCTGCTGTAGCTGTGTGCGATTTAAAGTTTTAGCAGCTTCGGTATTGTGATGAAATGCAATAAAAGAATGGGCAAAAGCAAATGTGGTGTTTGCGCTAATCGCAAATAAAACAAGTACAGCAACTATGTTGCGAATCCATTTCACAATTCAAAATTAGCAACAATCTCCATTTTAATTGTTAAAAAAATCCTAAATGAAAAAAGACTTGCATTATCTTTGCCTCATATGCAATCAACTGAAACACACAGCGCCAAAACACAAGTTTATATTGACTTGGAAGATCAATATGGTGCGCACAATTATCATCCGCTTCCTGTAGTATTAGAAAAAGGAGAAGGAGTCTATGTTTGGGACGTCGACGGCAAACGTTATTTTGACTTTCTTTCGGCCTATTCAGCCGTCAATCAAGGGCATGGGCATCCAAAAATCACCAACGCTTTAATCCAACAAGCGCAAACCCTGGCACTCACATCTCGTGCTTTCTACAACAACTGTTTGGGTGAATACGAGCAATTTGTCACGAACTATTTTGGTTTTGACAAAGTATTACCAATGAACACAGGGGCTGAAGCCGTAGAAACTGCCATCAAACTATGCAGAAAATGGGCCTACGAGAAAAAAGGTGTCGCTGAAAATCAAGCAAAAATTATCGTTTGCGAAGGCAATTTTCATGGTCGCACCACAACTATCGTTTCTTTTTCTTCAGATCCAGATTCCTATCAAAACTTCGGACCCTACCCCACCGGATTCATTTCCATTCCGTACAACGATGCAGCGGCTCTTGAGCGTGCATTGCAGCAAGAAAATGTTGCCGGTTTCTTAGTGGAACCTATTCAAGGTGAAGCAGGTGTTTACACGCCCAACGACGACTTCATGAGACAAGCCCGAGCACTTTGTACGCAATACAATGCGCTTTTCATTGCCGATGAAGTCCAGACCGGTATTGCCCGCACTGGTAGTTTACTAGCTGTTTGTGGCAATTGTAGTTGTGAAAACAAATGCGAGCAACAAGCTGCTACTTATGCCAATCCCGACATCCTCATTTTAGGCAAAGCACTTTCTGGCGGAGTATATCCGGTTTCTGCTGTGTTGGCCAATGACCACATCATGATGGTGATCAAACCCGGGCAGCACGGTTCTACTTTTGGCGGAAATCCTATTGCTGCAAAGGTGGCCATTGCGGCCCTTGAAGTCATCAATGAGGAAAACCTTATTCAAAATGCGCGCAACTTAGGGCAGCTGTTTCGCAAAGAAATGCAACGCATCATCGACGGACAAGACCTCGTTGTTAAAGTACGTGGCAAAGGTTTACTCAATGCTATTGTAGTCAATGATAGCCCTGATTCAGACACCGCTTGGCGCTTGTGCTTGGCTCTTAAAGAAAATGGACTTCTTGCCAAACCAACTCATGGTAACATCATTCGTTTTGCCCCACCTTTAGTTATAACAGAAGCACAACTGCTCGAATGTGTAGCAATTATTGAAAAAACTATTCAAACTTTTAACAAATAATATTTTGGCAACACCCATCAAATTTGGAACCGACGGCTGGAGAGCCATCATTGCAGCAGAATTCACTGTAGAAAATGTAGCAAGAGTTACAGAAGCAACAGGGCTTTGGTTGTTGGAACGTTTTGAAAATCCAACAGTAGTATTGGGTCATGACTGCCGTTTTGCCGGCGAGCTCTTTATGGAAACCGCTGCAAAAGTACTCTTAGCGCAAGGTATCAGCGTTAAGCTTTCACGTGGTTTTGTTTCTACCCCAATGATTTCACTTGCTGCCAACCAACTGGGTTGTGAAATCGGTATTATCCTCACTGCAAGCCACAACCCCCCAAGCTACAACGGTTTTAAACTTAAAGCTAAATTCGGTGGGCCACTTGAACCCGAGAAAATCAACGAAGTAGAAGCCTTGATTCCGGATACTTGTCGGATAAATTTCCAGGGGCTTGACCTTCAAGAAGCCCTAAAAAGTGGCAAGCTCGAAGAAATCGACATCGAAACGCGCTACATCGACCACGTCAAGGCCAATTTTGACCTCCAAGCCATTGACCAGTCGGGCCTCAACCTGATGTATGACGCCATGTACGGCGCTGGGCAACGCGTAATGCCTAGAATTTTACCTAAAGTTTCGCTCTTACACTGTGACCACAACCCATCTTTCATGGGTACCGCGCCAGAACCTATCGCTAAAAATCTTCAAGAACTCGCACAGACCATCAAAGCACAAGGTAACATCGCTTGTGCACTAGCAACAGACGGCGATGCCGACCGTATTGGTCTCTATAACAGCCATGGCGAATTCGTAGATTCACATCACATCATCTTGCTACTGATCCACTACATGGTAAAGTACAAGCAGATGAGTGGCAAAGTGGTCATTGCATTTTCTGTTACGCCACGTGTGGAAAAACTCTGCAAGCACTATGGCCTTGAGCTCGAGGTAACTAAGATTGGCTTCAAAGAAATTGCCGCAATCATGATCAAAGAAGACGTCTTGTTGGGCGGCGAAGAATCAGGTGGCATTGCTGTTAAAGGACATATTCCAGAGCGCGATGGCATTTGGATGGGGCTGATCATCTGGGAATTTATGGCTAAATCAGGCAAAACACTCGACGAGCTCATCGACGAAGTCTATGCCATTGTAGGACCATTCCAATTTGAACGCAACGACCTCCACATTACCGAAGAACTCAAGCAAAAAATTATTGTCAATTGTAAAGCAAACAATTACAAGTCATTTGGGAAATACCAAGTTCGCGAAGTACAAACCATCGATGGCTTTAAATATTTCTTCGATGACGAACGTTGGGTCATGATCAGGCCATCGGGTACAGAGCCTGTCTTGCGTACCTACGCCGAAGCGCCTACGTTAGCCGAGGTCAGAGAAATCCTAAAAGCCTGCGAGCAAACCATTTGTGTATAACTTGCACCAATTACTTCAAAGCCTTCCAATTCGGGAGGCTTTTTTTTAACCCAAGGCTACGTCTAGGATCATCATTACCAAAAAACCTCCGATAAAACCGAGTACGGCGATGTCTGTATATTTATCGCGCTGGGTTTCGGGTATGACTTCCTCAACTACCACAAAAATCATGGCTCCGGCGGCAAATGAAAGCGCAAAAGGTAAAATTGGTTCCATGTAAATGACTGCAACAGCACCAATGACACCCGCAATTGGTTCAACGATCGCCGATAGTTGGCCATACATAAAACTCTTCATGCGGCTTGCACCCGCTCTCCTTAAAGGCATGGCAACGGCAAATCCTTCTGGAAAATTCTGAATGCCTATACCAATAGCAAGCGCGACGGCCCCAGCAATGGTTGCACCTTCCATTCCGTTAGCTGCAGCACCAAACAACACCCCGACTGCCAAACCTTCAGGTATGTTGTGTAGGGTAATCGCTAGGACTAATAATGTTGTTTTGTGTAGCTGGGTTTTAACGCCTTCCGTTTCGTTTTCATTGAAATTGATATGCAAGTGAGGTAGTTTCTTGTCGAGAAAAAACAAGAACAGCGCACCGGTTAGAAAACCTACTGCTGCTGGCATCCAAGGAGCACTTGGATACAAACGCTCTGACAAATCTATTGACGGCATGAGTAAGGACCAAAAACTAGCCGCAACCATCACACCACCTGTAAAACCGAGCATGCCATCAAGAATTCCGCGGTGCATGCTCTTGAAGAAAAAAACCAAACTTGCACCAGCAGCAGTAACCAACCATGTAAAAGTAGTGGCTAAAAAGGCAGCAAAAACAGGATCAATGTGCTGAAAGAAATACTCGATTTGTTGCATAGGTAGTAAAAAAATAGCATTAATTGCTGCTTACAGTTCAAATGCTTTGATTGCCAATTGATACCCTTCTAGACCAAAGCCAAAGATACAGCCTTTACAAACCGGCGACAATAAAGATTCGTGGCGAAAACTTTCCCTTGCGCTGATATTCGAAATATGAACCTCAATTACAGGAATGCCAATGGCTGCGATACAATCGCGCAGTGCGACACTTGTATGGGTG
>JBJTCG010000125.1:0-3818 GCA_046091725.1 Flavobacteriales bacterium
GGCAGATAGAGGAACTGATATCGTTTTATTTATTACTGAAGAATCAGCTGAGTTCTTAGAAAAAGCACGTGTTCAAGGTATTTTAGATAAATACTGTAAGTTTTTACCAATTCCAGTATTCTTTGGCACCAAAACGGAATATATCGATTCTCCAGAGGGTGAAAAAGATGACAAAGGAAATGTCAAAAGAGTAGCCATTGAAGTTCCAAATCAAGTCAATAATCCAAGCCCCGCCTGGACTAAAGCGCCTGTAGACCTCAAGCAAGAAGACTACGATCAATTTTATCGCGAACTATATCCCATGACTTTTGAGCAGCCGCTCTTTCATATCCACCTCAATGTTGATTACCCTTTTAACCTGACAGGTATCCTCTATTTTCCAAAAATCAAGGAAAATGTAGAGGTGCAGCGCAACAAGATCAACCTTTACAGCAACCAAGTTTTCATCACTGACAGCGTCGCTGAAATTGTACCAGAATTTTTAACATTGCTCCACGGAGTCATCGATTCTCCAGACATCCCTCTAAACGTTTCTCGTTCTTACTTGCAAAGCGACGGCAATGTCAAGAAGATCTCTGCACACATTACCAAGAAGGTAGCCGATAAACTGGCTGAAATGTTCAAAAAAGACCGCGCTGATTTTGAAGCCAAATGGCCTGATCTGCAAGTCTTTGTTCAATATGGCATGTTGTCCGAAGAAAAATTTGCTGAAAAAGCAAAAGATTTCAGTTTGTTCAATACAACCGACGACAAATTTTACACGCTCAATGAATACATCGAGCAAATTAAAGCCCTACAAACCAACAAAGACAACAAAACAGTTCTACTCTACACCAATGATGCCGAAGAACAGTATGCTTTTGTTAAAAAGGCAAAAGACCGTGGTTATAGCGTTTTAGTTCTAGATGGTCCTCTTGCCCCACACTGGATTTCAAAGCTCGAGCAAAGCAATGAAAACATCAGCTTTGCGCGTGTCGATGCCGATAGCCTCGATAAACTCATCCAAAAAACCGAAGAATTGCCATCTAAACTGAGCAAAGAAGAGGAAGAAAAACTCAAGCCGGTTTTTGAAGCGCAAATCAACAAAGAGAAATTTACGGTTCAATTTGAAAGCATGAGTGAACAAGAAGCCCCTATCATTATTACACAGCCAGAATTTATTCGCCGCATGATGGAGCAGCAAAAATTAGGTGGCGGTGGCGGTTTTTATGGTGCCTTCCCCGAAATGTTCAACCTGACTGTCAATGCCAATCACCCTACGGTTGAAAAGCTATTAAAGAAAGAAGCACCAGAGCAAGAGCAAAGTGTGAAACAACTTGTGGACCTCGCCATGTTGGCACAAGGGCTTTTAAAAGGTGCTGCACTCGATGCCTTCATTCAACGAAACATCGAACATATTGCTTAATTGTGTAGCTTTGAGCACGCTTTAAATTTCAGATTTTGTACAAATGGATTTTGGGCATAGGCGCCCTAATTTTAACTCGTAAGATTGGCTTGGCTTTTTTGGGTTTTGCCATCGGTTCTTTAATCGATCAATACCAACAAGGGGCAAGAAGTGGTCAAACTAACGGTCCGGGTACTGCCCAAGATCCATTTGAATTTTACCGCAGGCAAAGTTCCAAATACGACTTGCCAACAATGCTCATGGCGCTTTCTGCATCGGTAATGAAAGCAGATGGTAAAGTATTGCGCATAGAACTCGATTACGTCAAAAGCTTTTTTTCAGCGCAATTTGGCCGCCAATTCAATGCTACCCATTTGCAAACACTCAAGCAATTCCTCGATGCCCCGAGTATTCCTTTGCAAGAAATCTGTCACGACATACGCAATCGCATGACACCGGAAGTGCGCACGCAATTAGTGCACTACCTCTTTGGAATTGCAAAAGCCGACGGCGATGTAGGCACAGCCGAACTCAATGTCATCTCTAGAATTGCCACCATGTTAGGTATTCCGGCCGTCGAGTTTGAAAGCTTGCGAAATATGTTCTATCGTAACGTCGACTCTGACTACAAAATTCTTGGAATCGAAGAGAGTGCTACTGACGAAGAAGTGAAAAAAGCTTATCGCAAAATGGCCGTAACACACCACCCAGATAAGGTTGCTCATATGGGTGAAGAATACCTCAAGGGTGCCCAAGAGAAATTTCAGCGCATCCAAGATGCATACGAAGCCATTAAAAAACGCCGCGGATTTAAATAGCCATGAAGTATACTGAAGCATTTGCCGAATTGCAACGTTTGGTCCGTGAAATGGAGAGCGGACAAATTGAAGTGGACCAGCTTGGCGCCCAAGTCAAAAGAGCCACAGAATTAGTGGCTGCATGTCGGGCGGTGCTCACTGAAACGGAGGCAGATGTCCAAAAAATACTAGATGATCTGAACCAAGATCCCAACAATTTAGCAGAAGAACACTAACTTTGCACAAAGCATTTTATGTCTGACAACCGATACCAACAGCGCGGCGTTTCTGCCGGCAAAGAAGATGTCCATAACGCCATCGCTAAGCTTGACAAAGGTTTATTTCCTCAAGCGTTTTGCAAAGTAGTCCCTGATTACCTCACCAACGACCCTAATTATTGCATCGTTATGCATGCCGATGGAGCAGGCACGAAGTCTTCTTTGGCCTATGCTTACTGGAAAAAAACCGGAGATCTTTCTGTTTGGCGCGGTATTGCCCAAGATGCACTGATCATGAACATCGACGACTTATTGTGTGTCGGTGCCACTGGTCCTATTTTGGTTTCTAGCACAATTGGCCGCAATAAATTACTCATTCCTGGTGAAGTTCTATCAGCCATCATCAATGGCACCGAAGAACTTCTCGCAGAATTACGCTCTTATGGTATTGACATCCATTCAACTGGTGGTGAAACCGCCGATGTCGGAGACCTTGTACGCACCATCATTGTTGATTCTACTGTAGTGTGCCGCATGGAACGCTCTAAAGTTATTTCCAACCACAATATTCGCCCTGGCGATGTCATTGTAGGCTTGGCGTCTTTTGGTCAGGCAAACTATGAAAGCCACTACAATGGCGGCATGGGCAGTAATGGCCTTACAAGTGCGCGCCACGATGTTTTTCATCATTCTTTGGCTGACGAATTCCCTGAAACATATGACAGTTCTTTACCTAAAGATCTCGTTTACAGCGGTTCGAAATTACTTACGGATCAAATAGAAGGTACTCCGCTTGACGCAGGCCAACTGGTTTTGTCGCCAACAAGAACTTATGCACCAGTTATCAAGGCAATTTTAGACCAATACCACGATCAAATTCACGGGATGGTTCATTGCTCCGGAGGTGCCCAAACTAAAATTTTGCACTTTATTGAAGACCTACACATCATTAAAGACAATCTTTTTCCAACACCACCATTGTTTCACATGATTCAGTCCGAATCCAAGACACCATGGCAGGAAATGTACAAAGTTTTCAATATGGGGCACCGCATGGAAGTTTATGTACCTCAGGAACTTGCAGCAAATATCATAGCTATTTCAGAACAATTTGGAATTGCTGCACAAATAGTAGGAAGGGTAGAGGCGGCGCCAGCAAAAATGGTGACTATCCGAAGCGAACATGGAGAATTTAACTATCAAGGTTAAAAAAAATCCAAAAAAAACTTTTAAAAACGGAATGTTTTTGTACTTTTGCCATCCGTTCATTGAACACATGGTGGGATGGGTGAGAGGCTGAAACCAACAGTTTGCTAAACTGTCGTACGGGTAACTGTACCGCGGGTTCGAATCCCGCTCCCACCGCCACTAAATTTAGACCGTATCGAACTTCAGTTCGGGGCGTAGCGTAGTCCGGTC
>JBJTCG010000126.1:0-9183 GCA_046091725.1 Flavobacteriales bacterium
ATTCTCTACTTCTAAGAAATACAAGGTCGATCTTTTCTTTACGATGTTTCTGATTTTGGGTGTATATTTTACCAATTTGTGGTTGATTCCAATTTTTGGAATGATAGGTGCCGCTATTTCAACTAGTGTGGCTTATTTATTTTATAACGTATTCAGAGGTTTATATATTTATAAAGAGTATAACCTGAGTCCTTATACACAAATTCAATTGCGTTTGTTCTTGTTGGCCATTGTAACTTTTGGCGGTATTTATTTGTTCAATGAATACTTGTTAGTTCAACTTGATTTAACCACGATTTCAAGTATCGTGCTCAAAGAAGTCTTACTGGCCTTAGTATTTTTTATTCCGATTTACATATGGAATTTAGAACCCGAAACAGTGAGCTATATTCATAAAACATGGAATAAATGGCGACGAAATTAATGACCAAGCACCAAATTTTACTTCGATTCTTCTCCATCCTCTTTTTAGCCGGAAGTCTACAATTGAAAGCACAGGAAATCAAGCCTGATGATTCTTTTACTTTCGAACTTTGTTTGCCTAACGCTGTGGGTAACAAGCCTTTTGAGCTGATCATGCAAGGGTTGGTTCATGCCAATTTACATTATCAATATGCGTTTAAAAGTGGGTTTTATTTAGGTGCTGGAACGCACTATTCATATTTTGCAATCAATGAGTTCAGAGTACCAACCAAAGTTTATGGGGGTATTCATTCGGCAGCGGCATTTTTTAAAACGGGGCATGAAAAATTTTGGTCAGAAAGAATAGGGACTGATATGGGCATCAGAATAGGGCAAGTATTGAGTTTTTCAGTGTCCGATGCCTTGGCAACCCAAGGGCTTTCTCCAAAGAAAATCACGTCTTACTACATTGAGCCAAATATAAGTTTCATTCTGACTTCAGATGTCAACCAAAGTTTTAGACTCAGTGTCGGGTTGCCAATTTATGGCTTTACCTTTGATCCTCAATTGATTGGATTGGAAGGCGATTTCGGTTATGGCCCAGAAGAATTCCGTAAAAATTCTACTTATTTGAGTGTTGGTTTTGGTTATACCTATTACCTCAATGGTAAAAAAAGCACAACACCTGGTTTTGATGATTAGTCATTGAGCATCAAGTTTGGATCACGCCAACTTGATAAGGTGCCAAATGCCCTTCATGACTAGCCATCTCAATTCCTATTGAAATCACATTACGTGTAGCAATCGGATCAATAATGGCATCAATCCAGAGTCGGCTAGCAGCGTAATACGGAGAAATTTGCTCATCGTAGTTGCGCTTTATTTTCTCAAAAAGTTCTTTTTCTCGTTCCGGGCTGATTGCTTCACCGCGAGCTTTTAAGTTGGCTACTTCAATTTGAAGTAGTGTTTTTGCGGCTGCTGCACCAGACATTACGGCAATTTCTGCCGATGGCCAGGCAACGATGAGTCTTGGGTCATAGGCTTTTCCACACATAGCATAATTTCCTGCACCATATGAATTGCCTATGACAATTGAAAACTTCGGAACTACACTGTTAGCCATAGCATTTACCATTTTAGCGCCATCTTTGATAATGCCTCCGTGTTCACTTTTGGATCCGACCATGAAACCGGTTACATCGTGTAAAAAGACAAGCGGTATTTTCTTTTGATTGCACAACATGATAAATCGTGCAGCTTTATCGGCAGAATCTGAATAAATGACACCCCCAAATTGCATTTCACCTTTGGCATTTTTGACCAGCTCGCGATTGTTAGCAACAATTCCGACACTCCAGCCATCGATACGTGCATAAGTAGTGATGATCGATTTACCAAAGCTTGGCTTGTATTCGCTCAACGAATCAGCATCGACAATAGCATCTAGTAAGGCTTTCGTACTGTAGGGTTTTGAACGATCTGCCGGCACAATGCCGTAGGTACTCTCAATAGGCTGAATCGGGTCTTTAGGTTCGTTTCTTTGATAGGGAATAAGGTTGGGTGTAGTAATTCTAGACATGAGGTCCCGAATTTTTGATAAACACGCTTCGTCATCGGGTACTTTGTAATCACAGACACCAGATATTTCTGTTTGTGTAGTTGCTCCGCCTAACGTTTCGTTATCAATGTCTTCTCCAATAGCTGCTTTTACAAGATAAGACCCAGCTAAGAATATGGTTCCAGTTTTATCAACGATGAGTGATTCGTCTGACATTATAGGTAGATAAGCGCCACCCGCCACGCAGCTGCCCATAACAGCGGCAATTTGGGTAATCCCCATGGCAGACATTTTTGCGTTGTTTCGGAAAATGCGACCAAAATGTTCTTTGTCGGCAAAAATGTCTTCTTGCATTGGTAAATAAACACCTGCTGAATCTACAAGATAGATGATCGGAAGTTTGTTTTCCATGGCAATTTCTTGTGCCCTGAGGTTCTTTTTACCTGTAATCGGAAACCAAGCCCCAGCTTTTACAGTAGCATCATTTGCAACGACAATACAAAGTCTGGAGGCTACATATCCAATGACAACTACCACGCCACCACCGGGACAGCCTCCGTGTTCTTGATACATACCAAACCCAGCCAAAGCACCTAGTTCAAAGTTTGGCTTATTGGGGTCGAGTAGACGTTTAATTCGTTCACGTGCGGTTAATTTACCGTTTGCATGGTGCTTGTCAATTTTTGACTTTCCACCACCGAGGTGAATTTTTTCAAGTTGTTGTTCTAGCGCCCTGATTTTTAGGCGCATTTGATCTTCATTGAAATTGAAGTTAAGATCTTGTGCTATGGCCATGTGTTGATTGTGGAGCTAAATTACAAAATTGTGTCCTATGTCAGAAACAAGATATACTTGGAAGATGTTCAGCTTTTCTTACTTTTATGGATTCATTCAAAAAAACTTCCAAAATGCACGAAGGTACTCATCAAGCAGAACCGATTAAACCCAAAAAGAACCGACTCACCTTGTATATTATCATAGCAATGGTGCTCGGAGGTATTTTAGGAGCCATAGTTCATGCATCCTTTGATAAAGAAAGTGCAGCACAATTCAGTACACACATCAAATTGCTAGCAACGGTCTTTATACGTTTGGTACAAATGATCATTGCGCCATTGGTATTAACAACTTTGGTAGTCGGAATTGCCAAATTGGGGGATATCAAATCGGTTGGTAGAATAGGTGGAAGGGCCTTGGCATGGTTCTTTACAGCCTCATTTATTTCCCTAATCATTGGCCTACTTTGGGTCAATTTTTTAAAGCCTGGAAAGGGTGTGCAGCTTTCAAGTGTCGACACTACAAGCGCCACAGAAGTAACTGCAAAAACACAAGATTTTTCTGTACAACACTTTATTGAACACATCATTCCAAAATCGGTATTTGAAGCCATGGCGACAAATGAAATCCTTCAGATTGTCATTTTTTCTATCTTTTTTGGTTTGGCTGCTGCGTCAATTGGCGATAACGTTAAGCCAGTTATCAATGCCCTTGATAAGACTTCACACATCATTTTGAAGATGGTCAATTTCGTGATGCGCTTTGCCCCAATTGGTGTTTTTGGCGCTATAGCTGGTGTTTTTGCTGTAAAAGATGTGTCAGAATTGATGCTTACCTATACTAAGTTTTTTAGTTCTTTCTTGGTTGGAATTGCATCGCTTTGGGTAGTGCTTTTATTGGTGGGCTATCTTTTTTTAAGAGCGCATTTATTCACATTATTGAAGCGCATTGTAAGCCCATTGGTTATTGCATTTGGCACTACTAGCAGTGAGGCAGTTTTCCCAAAATTAACCGAAGAATTAGAACGTTTTGGCATCAAAGACAGAATTGTTTCTTTTATGCTCCCCTTAGGTTATTCCTTTAACCTCGATGGCAGCATGATGTACATGACGTTTGCCAGTATTTTTATTGCTCAAGTATACGGCATTCCGCTGGACACGGGTACGCAACTGACAATGCTGTTGGTTCTGATGCTCACAAGTAAAGGAATAGCAGGTGTTCCAAGGGCCAGTTTGGTGGTTGTAGCTGCAACTTGTGGCATGTTCAATATTCCAATAGAGGGTGTGGCGCTCATCTTACCAATTGATCATTTCTGTGATATGTTCAGAAGTGCCACTAATGTTCTTGGTAATTCAATTGCAACGGCTGTTGTAGGTAAATGGGAATCCAAACAAGCTTAGTGTCTTTTTGAGCAAGATGCTAACGCTATAATTCTTATCCTAAGATTTCTAATAATTGAGCACTGTTGATATCGTGCCCTCCATCAAAGATATGGCTTTGGAAGCCGAGCTGCATATATTCTTCCTGAATCAATTCTAATGCTGAGTTTGAAAAGTAGGGATCTTGGTTCCCTATAGCAAAATGGAGTTGGGCTTCTTTTGAAAAACTAACAATGTCGATATCAGGTGGAAAAACACTTGCCCATAAGATGAGCTTTTCAAACAATGCTGGTTGCGCTTGATATAGTCTTGCCGCTGTAGCGCCTCCTTGTGAAAATCCAAGTAAAGAAATCGAGACATCAGGATGCTTCAATTTTATTTCACCAATGAGTTGCACTAAATAACTTGTATTTTCAAATATATCTTGTGATCGCCATTCTTTGGTCATCCATGATGCACCAACACGACCACTGCTGCCTTCTAGATAAAATCTATGAGGCCCTTCCGGAAAAACAAGACCCCAAGTTTCCTCGAGGTCTTTGAATTTTCTTGCAAAATATTGAGCGAGCTGACCGTAGCCATGTAAAGCAAGTAGCATCTGCTTTTTGCCCGTTAAGTCATTTGAATAAAAGCGTCTACATTGTGTAAATTCAATATGACCTTCTTTCATATTTAGTTGAATAATATTTGGTGTACTTGCAAGCTTCCATTTTGCAGTACTTTAACAAAATAGGTGCCTCTTGCAAATTGAACCACCGGTATTGTCGTTGCTGTTTTTTCGGTCTCAATGACTTGAATTAATCGACCTTCAATATTGCATATTTCGATGCGCGCAGGACCATTTTGAAATAATGTGATTTGCAATTGATCTTGAGTCGGATTTGGAGAAATACTTGAAATATTTTGAAGTTCTTCAATACCCGAAATATCAATTCCGACACATTGGCAATCGGTGGATAAACTGTCGTTAATCGTCATCGGATTGCCGTCATCGCAAGGAGAGCCAGGTAAAATACAAGTGCTCGAGCCAACTGCAGTTGCTAATGAATCATAGTTACAAGCATTCGGATCCATACAGCCATAAATGTACAAGGTGCCGACACAATTACAATTTGAATCTAGCGCGTCATTGTAGGTATCCGGATTGTTGTCGTCGCAGGGCGCATCTGGATAAATGCAGGTGTTGTCATTCATGTTAGCCAAAGGATTGTAATTACAAGATAGCGGGTCTGTGCAACCATAGACAATAATATCACCAGTACAATTGCAATCAGGATTGATAGAGTCGTTGATGGTGTTCGGGTTATTGTCATTACATGGCTGGCCCGGGAATAAACAACTGTTGTTATCTATGTTTGCCAAAGGATTGTAATTACAAGCCGCTGGGTTCATGCAGCCAGGTACTATCAACATACCCACACAATTACAATTGGCATCAATGCTATCGTTCATAGTGTTTGGATTATTGTCATTACAAGGACTGCCTGGTAAAATACAGGTGCCGTTATCCACAGTTGCAGCCGGATTATAGTTGCAAGCAAGTGGGTTCATGCAGCCCGGAATTAAAGTAATGGCTTGCCCAACACAGTTGCAATTGGCATCGGTACTGTCGTTGATGGTGTTCGGATTTCCGTCATTACACGGTGTATTTGGATACAAACAACTTCCGTTACTGACCGTTGCCAAACAATTATAATTACAGGACAATGGATCCATGCATCCAGGCACAGGGGTTGCAGTGCCATAAGCATAACGTGCAACCGCATGTTGTGTATTTGTTTGTGCCGAAAAACCAGCTACAACAAATTTATTCCCTGGGTAAAGATCCATGCCATATGCGTCGTCCCACATAGTGCCAATAGAGGTAATGGTGTGTCCGTTGGTACCAAAAGAGGTTTG
This sequence comes from Flavobacteriales bacterium, assembly GCA_046091725.1. GTDB lineage: Bacteria > Bacteroidota > Bacteroidia > Flavobacteriales_D > Crocinitomicaceae > UBA952. The sequence goes on from JBJTCG010000126.1 coordinate 6,016, forward strand.
GAGCACGCCATTCGCTGAATATTTGGAAATGATGAAATCACGAGCAGCACCTATGCCAGCTGTTCCGGTTGTGCCACATGCCAACAAAGAACCATCAGGATGTATCAAAAGTTCGTAATAACAATCAGCCTGGATGACGTCAACAATTGTACTACCCGCGCTTCCAAAAGTAGTGACCAAAGCACCAGTACTTGTGCTGCGTGCCTGTATGAGCATGTCCCAAGGGCCTACACCATTTTGGCCTGAAGTGATAAGTTTAGTTCCGTCAAAATCAACGTCAAAAAAGCGTGCATTCCATGCCATGGTATGATAGACACCGTTTGTACCAAAAGTAGTGTTTGCGGTACCGTCTGGATTTATTTTAGCAAGCATTGGATAATAGACGTTACTGATATAGGCGTCACCACATGCAAAAATATCGCCGTTGGATCCAAGCGTAGCACTCCAAATGGTTAAGGAACCTGTTCCACTCATCATCGTGATGCCGTTTGTACCAAAAGTTAGGTCGAGTACGCCATTCATGCTGCATTGAACAGCGCCCACCATGCCAAGATTAGATGAAGTGCTTTTTGCTGTCCCTACCAATATAATTTTGTTGTTTGAAATCAGTAATTTACGTCCGTAATCTTGGCCTGTGGCTAAGTCGCAATTGAAAACACCGTTGACACCAAAAGTTGGGTCAATTGCTCCGTTTGCAGTGATTTTGATAATTGTAAATTGTGTATTACTAGGTGTAATTGAAGTGGCCCCTGCTAATAAAATGTCACCACTTGGCAATAATTCCATGTCATAAGCAAAGTCTGAGCCAGCTGTGTTGTTGTATAAGAAGTAGCCATTAGTTCCAAATGTTTGGTCTATGGTGCCATTACAATTGAGTCTTACCGCGATAATATCACTATTACTTGTCGTTCCTGATGTTCCGCAGTAAATCATTTTGCCATTTGGAAGTGTAACAATGTCTTGAGCGTTGTCCATGGCAGTTGTTGAAACTGGGCCATAACTTGCAAAACCTGTGCCTGCAAAGCTAAGGTCAAGCGAACCGGGTGCTTGTGCAAAAGTGCTTGTTAAATAAAAAAAACTGATGAAGAGTAGTAAAAGTTTCATAGGTTAAAAATTAACGTTGCCCTAAAATTAAGCTTATATTTGAAGGTGCGAAAATTTTTGCAATACGGATTTCTCTTGCTGTTTTGTTATCAGCTCATCGGGTTTTTCGCTTTTTTTGAAGTCGAGCACTACTTGGTTAGAAAACAGGTAAAGAAGGCCATCAAGCTTGCTGTTCCTGAAAATCAACTGATCTCCTTTCATTTTACCATCAAAGAAAGTAAGCAATTGAAGTGGGTAAAATCGCATGAATTCCGCTTACATGGCCGTTTCTATGACGTAGTTCACAAAGAACTCAAAAATGGCATTTGGCACTACCACTGCATCAATGACATCCAAGAAACCAAATTATTTGAACGCTTATCTACGGCTACCGCTGTGAATCTTGCTAATACCCCACTGAGTCATCCAATGAAAGGATGGCTGAAAGTTTTTGAACAAGCCAAAGAATTACAAGACAACAGTTTGTCTATTCATCATGAGGCTTATATCTTAACCCACATACATGAAGATTATTTTCATTACGAGAACATTTATGAATCTCATAAAGTCAGCGTACTATAACGTCCTCCAAATCTTGTTTAATCAATACCCTTAATCTACTCATTTTCAGGTCCTTGATAATTCAAGGGCCTATTCGTATATTGATTAAACTTTTAAAAATGAATCAACAAATCATCTATTTTTCAAAGAAAAATTGGAAGACCCATTTTTTCTTGACAATTATTTTAGTGCTGATATCCGTATTGAACACCCAAGCTCAGAACCAACTTACACTTAAAATCTATGATGCCTACACGTATCAACCAATTATTGGTGTGCAGGTAAAGTCAGAATTAGGGATTGCGAAAACGGATCAAAATGGAGAGCTTGCCTTCAAAAATATACCTGTGCAATTAGTGTTGAGCCATCCTGACTACCTTGTAAAAGTGCTTCCGTTGTCACAAATCAGCGCACAAGCCGAAGTACATATTGATGTCATTCTCGAACCAAATTCACAAACAGAAGAGGAATTGGTCGTTTCAGCGAATCGCAATGCAGAGAAACGCAAAGATGTTGCCCAAAAAATACAAGTGGTTAGGGCAGCAGAAATGCAGTTTCAGCAACAAACATCTATGGCCGATGTACTGCAAAACTCCGGATCTGTTTTTGTACAGAAAAGTCAACTTGGTGGCGGTAGCCCGATCATTCGTGGATTCGAAACCAATAAGGTATTACTTGTTGTAGACGGAATCAGGATGAACAATGCCATTTACAGAGGTGGTCACTTGCAAAACGTCATCACCCTTGATCAAGCCAATATGGATAGAGTGGAGCTCGTTTTTGGGCCAGGGTCAGTCATGTATGGTTCTGATGCAATAGGTGGTGTAATGTCTTTTCAGACTAAAAAACCAGTTCTAAGTTCAAGTGATGAGCTCTTGGTCAAAGCAAGTGCTTATACCCGATACTTTAGTGCTGCAAACGGCTATGCAGCCAATGCACAAATCAATGTTGCAAACAAGCGTTTTGGATCCTTGACTTCATTTTCATATGCGAGCTATGGTGATCTTCGACAAGGTGCAAAGCGCAGTGACGCAATTGGTAATTTAGGCGTTCGCAATTGGTATGTTGATCGCATCAATGGGGTGGACAGCATGATGGTTAACCTCGATTCAAACTTACAAGTTGGTTCAGGATACAATCAATACGATGTGTTGCAAAAGTTCACATTCGTTCAAAAGGAAGGCGTAACTCATCAATTGAATTTACAATTGTCTAACTCAGGCAATATAGATCGTTATGACAGGTTGTCCTTGTTATCTGGTACAAAACCTAAATTTGCAGAGTGGTACTACGGTCCGCAATTTCGTTTGCTTACAGCCTATACGCTTGAACTAACAAACCCCACAAAATACTATGATCAAGCAAGAATAATTTTAGCTTATCAAGGGATAGAAGAAAGCAGAATTGACCGTCGTTTTCAAAAGGATACGCGCAATCATCGCATTGAAAAGCTCAATATTTACACACTCAATGTGGACCTTTTGAAGAGAATTGGTAAAAATGAATTGCGTTATGGCCTAGATG
>JBJTCG010000127.1:0-11783 GCA_046091725.1 Flavobacteriales bacterium
ATCTTACACGAACTTACCACCTGTGGTAATGCAGGCTGCCACGACATACTCCATGACTGTTACAGCTGGATCATACAGTGGCCAAGGTTTTGCTGTCTGGATTGATGCCAATGATGACAATGTATTCTCAGCTTCAGAAAAAGTTGGTTTCTCGACATCAACTACTTCTGGAAGTTTCGGCTCAATCACTTTTAACATCAACCTACCTTGTACACCACCGCTAGGAATTCACAGAATGCGTGTTCGTGGTATCTGGTTAGGTGTAGGTTCCACGATGGATCCTTGTGCTTCAGCAGGTTACGGTGAAGCTGAAGATTATTTGGTACAATATATTCCAGGAACTCCATTTACCCCAACGTTTACAGCTGCGCCTACAACACAGTCATGTACTTATGTAGATTACACTTATACAACACAAACAAACAATCAAAACTACGTTTGGACCATCCCTGGTACAGCTAACGTTGATTACCAATTGGTTTCTGGTGGTACTTCCACATCAAACTCAGCTGTTATCCAATGGTTAGTGGGTGGTGTTAAAACGGTTTCAGTAAACTACCAAAACCTCTCTGGATGTAACTCTACAGGGCCTGTTTCGAACACAATCACAGTGCAACAAACGGTTCAAGTTGCGGCGTCGACTGGCACAAATACAGTATGTGCAGGTTCGCAAGTTACCTTTGCCAATACAACCTCAAATGGAACTTGGTCTTCTGCGAATACGGCAGTTGCAACAGTTAACTCAACGACGGGTGTTGTTACAGGAGTAGGTGCTGGTAATACGAATATTGTATACTCAGTTCCAAATCCAAATACTTGGTGTGCGGCTACAACCAATCTCAGACCAATCACCGTGCGTCCAACTCCTGTTGTAAATGCTGGTTCAGGAGCGTCAATTTGTGCTGGTAATTCAACTAATTTAAATGCTACAGTTCAGTTCAATACTTCTTGTACGCACACATTAGTTATCATGGATTCATACGGCGATGGATCAAACGGTGGATTGATTAACGTTATAGTAGATGGTGTAACTGTACAAACAGGTGTAACACTTGCTTCAGGTTATGGCCCGCAAAACGTTACATTTACAGCTAGTATCGGGTCAGTTATTCAAGTCGTATTGAGTACTCCTGGAAGTTATCCAAGTGAAATTTATTGGGATGTACTTGACGGTGCTGGCACTTTACTTGTCGATGATTACTATCCAAATACTACAGGTAATACTTGGACTGGAAATGGTGGCGGATGTGCGCCATTAACACCAACATGGTCTCCTGCAGCAGGTTTATCAAGTACTACAATCAACAATCCAGTTGCTACGCCAACAGCTACTACAACTTATGTTGCTAGTGCTACAGGTGCAAATGGTTGTACGGGTACTAGTAATATTGTAGTAACAGTAAATGCGCTTCCGGCAAATGGACCGGTGGTTGCTCCAGCTGCACTTTGTGCTGGTTCAGCAGGTTTAGTTTCTAACTCTGTTGCTGGTGGTGCTTGGACGACAACAACACCTACATTACTTAGTTTGAATGCAGCGACAGGTGAAATCACTGGTATTGCTGCTGGTACTGCAACCGTTAACTATACCACAACAGGTTCTAACGGATGTACGAAAACAAATACTGCAAACATCACGATTAACCCGCTTCCAGTAGCTGTAGTTAGTTCATCTAATGGCGCTGCTATTTGTCAGGGTAATTCTACTGTATTATCTGCTCCTGCTGCGGCTTCTTACCTTTGGAATAATGGTTCTACTGCAAGTTCATTAAATATTTCGAACGGTGGTACTTATTCTGTTGTGCTTACAAGCGCTGCTGGTTGCGTTTCTGCGCCATCTGCGCCATATACCGTAACCGTAAATCAATTGCCGGTTGCAAACGTATCAGTGAGTGGCCCAACAGTATTCTGTGCTGGTGGTTCAGTAACGTTGACTGCTTCTGGTGGTGCGACTTATTCTTGGTCTAACACTGCAACTACTGCAGCTGTCAATGCAAATCAATCTGGAAGTTATGTTGCTACGGTAACAAGTGCACAAGGCTGTTCGGTTACAGCTCCTGCCATTAACGTTACCGTGAATCCACTTCCTGTAGCAAATGTTGTAGCTAGTGGTCCTTTATCTTATTGTCAAGGAGGTTCATTGAACCTTACAGCAACGGGTATTGGTTCATACCAATGGAACGATGGTTCAACTGCTGCTATTCTTCCAATAACAACCTCAGGAACATATAGCTACACTATTACTAATGCAGCTGGTTGTTCAGCAACTTCAGCTCCTGCTGTTGTTACAATCAATCCTGTTCCGGTTGTAACCGCAATTAGTGGTAATAACTCAGTTTGTATGGGTGGAAATACAACTTACACTAATACAACTACAGGTGGAGTTTGGTCATCTGCAAACCCAAGCATTGCAACTGTAAATGCTTCTGGTCAAATTACAGGTGTAATGGCCGGTTCTTCTGTGATCAACTATACTGTTACAAACGGTGCGGGTTGTGCTACTGTTGTTTCTAAAACAATTACAGTTAACCCAGTTCCAGCAGCGATCACACAAGCTAATGGTAACACAACTTTCTGTGCTGGTGGTTCAGTAACATTAGTTGCTCCTCCTGCCGATACTTATTTATGGTCAAATAATGCCACGACTCAATCCATTACTGTTAATACTTCAGGTAACTATTTTGTAACTGCTACGCTGAGTGGTTGTGTGGGTACTTCAGTGCCAGTTGCCGTAACAGTAAGTGCTTTACCTTCAACGACAATTTCAGCAAGTTCAGCAGCAATCTGTACAGGTGGATCATCTACCTTGACTGTTCCTGCTGCAGCTACTTACACTTGGAGTAACGGCGCTAACACACAATCTATTTCAGTGAACACACCAGGTACCTACAGCGTTACTGTAACAAATGCAGCAGGTTGTACAGCAAGCTCTGCACCAATTACAATCAATGCAGCTGCTGCACCAACAGTCAATGTCACTGCTAACGGTCCAGTTTCTTTCTGTCCAGGAGGAAATGTAGTCTTAAACTCAGCAGCTTCTGCAGGTAGTACCTATTTGTGGTCTAACGGTGCAACAACACCAAATATTACTGCAACTACCTCAGGTGTTTATTTCGTAACTGTAACAAATGCTGCCGGATGTCAGACTTCATCTAACAACATTGTTGTGAACGCGCAACAGACATTTAACGCTACTGCTACTGCGTTGTCCCCAACAACAGTTTGTCAAGGTACAGCTGTTACTTTGGTTGCAACCCCAGGCGCTACTTATTTATGGTCAAATGGTGCTACTACCCAAGGTGTAAACGTGACAACAGCTGGTCCTATTTCAGTAACTGTTACTAATGCATCTGGTTGTACAGCAACTTCTGCACCGGTAAGTATCACTGTTTTAGCAGCGCCTACTGCTGTAATTACAGCAAATGGACCACTTACTTTCTGTGAAGGTGGCTCAGTGAACTTAACAGCTTCTGGCGGTAGCATGTATCATTGGAGTACAGGTGCGAATACACCAGTTATTTCTGTTACTGATGCCGGAACATATACAGTGAGTATTGTTGGTGCTAACGGATGTACTGACACTGAACAAACGACAGTAACTGTCAATGCAGTTCCTTCAGCAAATGTTGTTATGGATGGCAACAGTGTTCTTTGTCCAGGTGAATCTTTAACATTAACAGCTGCTCCTGGTAATACATATGCATGGACCACTGGTTCAAACGCCAATGAAATTACTGTTTCAGCTGCAGGCAACTATGGTGTTACAGTAACAGCGCCTAACGGTTGTACGGCGAACTCTGGTAACATTGTGGTCACTGCTGGTCAGTCTTCTGCATCAACTTTAGATGTTGTAGCATTTGATTCTTATACACTAAATGGCATCGAGTATAGCACTTCAGGTACTTTTACACAAGTGATTCAAAACGAAGTAGGTTGTGACTCTACAATCACTTTGAACTTGACACTTACTGTAGGAGTAGATGAGTTGACAGGTGTTGCTTACGAGGTATATCCGAACCCAACTGCCGATCAATTCACAATTGATGCAAGCCAAGCGGTTTATGGAAACTATAGCATTCAAGATGCACAAGGTAAACTTGTCAAAGAAGGCATCATGAATGGTGTTTCAACTACGGTTGATCTCAATCAAGTGGCACGTGGGATTTATTTCTTACGCATCGCTGACAAATCTGAGGCAATCAGAATTATTAAAAACTAAGCTCCCTGAGCTGATCAAAAGCCCCGCAAAGCGGGGCTTTTTTTTTTATTTCTAATTTTGAGTTGAATTCATGAAAATCACCACGCTTTTATTTTTCTTAGGTTTCTTTTTACTTGTTCAGCATTTAAATGCGCAAGCAACCTTTCCGCAACAGCGCTTTGTGAATTGGCAAGTGAACGGCTCAACCCCAATTGATGAAACAAACTATCAAGTAATTGAATTGACAAGTTTAGGTATTGATGCAACAGGACAGACCGATTGTTCTGTTTTGATCAATCAATTGATTACTACATATTTTTCTGATTCTATTGTTTTGTTATTTCCAGCGGGTCAATTTAGTTTTGATCAGACAATTCAGTTGAAATCTAATTTAGTGTTGGCGGGTGTCTCAATGGATCAGACTACCTTCAATTTTAATTTAGGAGGCACAGGCTCATCTATAGAAGCGATCGGTCAACTCAATGGTCCTGTTTTTCCAATTAGTTCATCGGCAGTTAAAGGCCAGACAAAATTAGTTTGTCAGAATTATAACTTCGCTATTGGCGATTGGGTTCGCATTTCTTGTAATGATAGTTTGTTGGTGAGCTCTAGCTGGGCACTTGGAACGGTTGGCCAACTCGTCCAGATCAGCGATATTCAAGTGGACACCCTATTTTTAACTTCAGCTTTGAGAAGATCCTACATTAGTGAAGGTGTGCTCAGTTTGCAAAAAATAGTTCCGTTATCTGGTATTGGCATCAGGTGTTTGACCATTCGCCGTTTAGATGATACTGCACCATACCAACAAAGTAATATACTATTTGAAGGCGTTGTTCATTCGGTAGTAAGTCGAGTTGCTTTTTATAATTGCACCTTCTCACATATTGACGCCCGAACCTGTTCGAATCTGAGCATCCGATCCTGTTATTTTCAAGATGCTTTTGGTTATGGAGGTGGAGGCAGAGGTTATGGCGTTGTTTTGCAAGCCACTTCCAATGAGTGTTTGGTAGAAGATAATATTTTTAAACATTTAAGACACAGTATGCTGTTGCAATCAGGTGCCAATGGAAATGTGATGGCTTTTAACTTCAGTACTGATGCATTTTGGGAAGAAACTTCATTACCAGCAAATTCTAGTGGTGAAATTGTTCTTCACGGAAATTATGTTTATTCAAACCTGTTTGAGCAAAATGTTATTGGGAATATTGTCATTGATAATTCACATGGTGCCAACGGACCAGATAATTTATTTTACCGTAATCGTGCAACATTATATGGCATTTTTTTCAGCGATCAAAGTTCACCGAACCAATTGTTTATCGGAAATCACGTAACCAACACTTCTTTTCCGTACAGTTTGGTAAATTATAATATTCAAGGTTTGGGCCATTATCAATTTGCCAATAATAATAAAGGAACCATTGTTCCGAACGGTACCCAATTGAGTTCCGATACTTCTTTTGCATATCAAATGTGTCCTTTGTTTGTTCCTTTGAGTATGTGGTTGACTATCGGAGATCAACCGGCAATGTTGCAGTATATTCCTGCCCAACAACGATATTTAGATCAAAGTCATTTAATTAGTACCTGTGATGCTTCAGGTGCCATCATGTCTACTCACATTATTCAAATTGCTCTTGCGCCTAATCCGGTGCAGCAAAAATGTATAATTAGTATTCAAGGAAAGCCTGTAAACCATTTGTTTTTATTAGATTCCTACGGGAGGCTTCTTCAAACCATAGCGGTTTATTCCAATACTTTAGAACTGGACTTAAGTCAGTTGCAAAGTGGCATTTATTTTCTTCAGTTAGAAAATCAAGCTTACCTGTATAAATTGATGAAAGAGTAACATTATTTCATTACCTCAAAAACGGGCAAGCGCATAAAACTGGCTTCAAAATACGGGCTGTTCTGATAGATAAAGTAAAGCTGTTCCCACTCGCTATCGGCAAAATTAACATCCAATTGTTTGCGCTTCTCATAGGCCTCCTTGAGTTTTGGTTGCGCCTCCAAAATAGCTGCAATTTGTTCTTTAAAAACATATGGCGAAAAATATTCTTTTTGTTGCAAATAACTATCAAAGAAATTCCAACTAAGGTAGCTGTCTTCGGTCAAGGGTTGCAGAACAGCATGAATGAAAAGTGCTTTTTCTTGTTGACACGGTATCAAGATATCACCAGGTTTCAATTCGAGTTGAAATAGTTGCTTTTCTAACTGAATTTGCTGCAATTTAAAGTGCCCTTCGTAAGGTTTGGATGGTGCCTTGAAATCTTTAATGACAAAAGAGTTGACTTGTGTTGATTTAGCTGAGCTAGCATCTATAACGCTATACTGAATTTGATTGCTTTTTAAACGTTCAATGATGGCTGTTTCTTGACCGCCGATAATGTAATATTTTGGAATGCTAATCGAATCTTTTGCCTCGTAATGGTTATAATAAGGAATATACTTTTCATAAGGTTGTGTGCGGTCATAACCCAATTGCTTCAGGCCAGTAATCGGGTGCTCAGGGTAAATGTCTTGGTATCCTTTGAAACGGATGGTTTCATTTTGTTTTTCATTGAGTTGAAAATTGAAACGGTACGTCGTTTGACTTTTTGCCCAATTTTTAGCTGTATTTCTTGCGCTTTCTATTTCAGAACTATGATCGATACAATAGGCAATCATAGAATTCATGAAGCTTAATGTTGCTTGAACGCGCTCTGGAAAGGGTTTGAGCATATGGGTTTCAACCGTAAAAGACAACGAATGAAATAGGCTGGCGTATCCCATTGCATAGCGCGGTAGGTCATTGAAGGCAACAATGCCACTTTCTGGGGTTTCGCCTTTGAGTTCTACATATGGAAACAATTCGAAATTCCCCATTTGACAGTATTCTTTCAAAATGGGTATACAACTTTCATAGGTAAGCTTCTGCATGCTCGGCGCCAAGCGTTCTTTCATTGAACTTATGTATGTGAGTGTATACGGGTAATCGGCACCGTTCGAAACGTGGTTGTCAATGAAGATATCAGGATCCAAAGCATGGAAAATTCGGGTAAAAGTGAAGCTGTTGCTGGCATCCATCTTGATGAAATCCCGATTGAGGTCTAGGTTTTTTGCTGACCCTCTGAAACCGTAGGCTTCAGGGCCATTTTGATTTGCCCGGCTTTTTGTTGTGCGGTTCATCATACCACCCACATTATAGGCAGGAATAAATGCAATGACCGGTAAGTCCATGCCGTCTCTGCTTTTAGTAGGCTTTCCAGCTCGGATCCATTGTTCTAGCCAGAGTAAGCAAGCATTGACACCATCTGGTTCGCCGGCATGAATGGCATTATTTATTAAAATTGTGGTGTTATTTCGTGCCTTTTCAAACGTTTTCAAAGAATCCTTAGCGCCATTAATTACACAAAGGTAAATGGGAAGTCCGTAGTCTGAGGGCCCCATATTGAAGAGCTTGATTTCTTTGTGTTGCTTGTCAAGTGCTTGAAGGTGGCTAATGAGTTCAGGGTAGGTAGGAGTAGTATTGCCAGACCATTCTTGGCTATAGCCATTCAAATACGTGAGTATTAGAAGAGGAACGAAGTAAACTATTTTCATCCATCTAAATTACAAAATTGCGTTAGATGTAATGGCTAGCTCATCTGTGCTTAGAAAGACGGGCAACTCAATTTTCTAAAATCGTTCACTCGTTTTTTACACTTCAAATTGATGCCTAATGATACTTCATGAGAACCTCCTGATGTGCCATTTCCCAATTGTGAAACCGTAAGGTCGTAGCTGTATCCAATTCGGTATTTATCTGTGGTAATGCCGACAGTTAAAATAAAAGCATCTTTGTTGCGGTACCATGCACCAAGTGTAAAACTTTCGTACTTGAGATAAGCGCCAATATTGAGTTGCTGAAAGCCATTTTGATACTGATAAATGATATTTGGTGAAAGGGTAGTGGTGCTAGAATACCTACCGCGTTGGCCAATTTTAATGTTGGCTCCCAAATGCCCTGTCAACTTAACTGGCAAACGAGATTGTCCTAAAATCAATGATTCATCTGGTCTGTTGAGGTGGTGTGCTGCAAATCCAAAATAGAAATTTTTGGTAAAACCCACCATCCCAGCCGAGACATCAAAAAATCCTCTTCTTCCATTTCCTCTTGGAACATCTCCTGTTTGATAAATAAAACCACGACGAGGATCAATCATGTCTCCAAATGTCAGTTGGCTCCAATCCAGGAATTTTTGGTAGTATGCGGCTTGTGTGCCAAACATGAGCCTGAATTTACGATTCACCTTTAGGTAATAGGAATAACTTGCTCCCAACATTGATGTTTGAATGGTCCCCGGACCCTGCATGTCATGGAGGGCAACCAAACCAACACCGCCCGAAACATTTTTGTAGTAACTGTCATATGCTGCCGCATAAGTGATGTAATTGCCTGTAAGTTGCGGCCATTGATTGCGGTAATTCAGAGAAACCCTCGGGCATCCGCTAGAGCCAGCCAATGCAGGATTTAAATACACAGGGTTGGCATAAAACTGCGTAAAAGTGGGGTCTTGGGCAACAAGTTGAAAGACATTGAAAGAAAGAAACAGGCTTACGAGTAATTTTTTCATGGTTTATAAGCTGATATAGCGTCGGGCTTTGCGACTAGGTTGTGAATAGAATCTAAGGCTAACTTGATGGCTGTAACTAGGCGTGTTGAGACTAAGTAGTTGTTGTCTGGCACTTTGGATGAGCAGCGCACAATGCTTGCCAATCAAGCCGGTTGCTAATTGATATTGCTGGCCAGAACCGTAACTAGCCCCGAACTGGAAGTACTTGTAGTTGAACTGAAAACCTGAGTAGTAATTTTGAACACTTCCCATTTTTGTAAATATGACATAGGGCGAAAGGCGCATCTTCTCATTTCTAGAGGCATATTGAGTGCCCAAAGAAATCGTCCAATTTTGTAAGGCTCTTTGTGTACTATTCTGAAGTTGATTCCCAAAAGCATAATCAAAGTGCTTGAAAGTATTTTCTAGTTGCGCATTGATGAAAAAGATAGGGGTTTGAATACCTAAGCCGAAGTCGAGGTCTTTGTAGAAAATTTTCCGACCGATATCCATTGTACTATCTATTTGAACTTGACGAATATCTGTAGCGGCAAGTTCAATAAAACTCAATTGTTGGAGTTTGTTGGCATCGGCATAGCGTGAACCTAGTTTCAAACGCATGCTGGGCTCCAAAATAATGTTGCGGGTCAATAATAATTTTGGTGCTGCAATACAGGCAATTTCATAATCAGAAACGGCCCCATTGGCATATTGCTTGTAATTGGTTTGTAAACCAAACCCACTGCGCAAGGCACGTGAGTATGCATCGAGACTTAGTTGCTGCTGTAAAAGCATTTGCTCTGTATTGGTATGCGACCTCAGGTTACTTGTGCTTTGAAACCGCGTCTGGGATATACTCCCGACACTACTAATTTGGGCGTCTATGTTACTCTTGCCAGGCAACAGAAGGTCGTAAGATTGGTTGTTGGAAAGGCCGATTTCTTTCCCAACAAAGCGATCAATTTTAGCTAACAAATTCATATTTAAATCCAAAGATTTGGCATTATTAGCAGCGTTATTAGCAGTTGCTACGGTAAGTGATGGCCAAAAGTATTGGATTGTCTTCGGTGAAAGGGTTGGGATTAATGATTCTTTGTTTGCTATTGTACTTGCATTTTCTGATTTGCTAAAATCACGCGATAAAATGTTACTGTTTGAAAAATCAATTCTATCTGAAACAACATTTTCATTTAAAGCAAAATCGTGATTGTTTGAAAAATCAATTTCGACGGAGGTAGATCCTGGTATCTCATTCGTTAGAAAAGATAAAGTGTTGTTGTTGGCTTCTCCAAAAGCTAATTTTGCTAATCGATGCGTTGAAACTTGCTTTTTGTTCGAAACTGAAAAGCGTTTTTCAACAGTTTTTTTATTGGATGATAAATGCGATTTTTCTACGGTATTGTTTTTTGTATCATTAAGTAAGAAAATACTTGAAGAAACAAAAAGTAACAACGCTGCATAGACAGCAATTTGTAGTGCAATGGGGCGCTTTTTATAAAGTGCACTTTTGGGCTCAAAGGTGATGTGCTTGGCTTGGTATTTGATTTCAGACCAAGCTTCGAGTTCATCGTCGAGGTTGTTTCTTTGATCTATATTCATGAGGCGAGAATAAATTGTTCAGTTACCTGTTTTTTTATTTTTACACGGGCTCTGAAAAGGTATACTTTAATTTGGGCCTCTGAAAGCCCTAGTTGCGCACCAATTTCTTGGTAGCTGTATCCTTCTAGATCACGCAACAACAAGATACTTTTCTGCAGCGGTGGAAGGTCTTGTACCAAAAGTTGCACTAATTGTTGTGCTTCCAATTGTTGTACTGGACCTGCCTCGTGGTTCAAGAAAAGCGAATCGAGGTGTTGTTGCTTGACTTTGTTGCGTTTCACCTGATTGAGCATGAGGTGATTGGCACAAGTAAATAGCCATGATTTTGCTTTTTCTTTATCTACAGATTTCCTGTTGATCCACAATTTCTCAAAGCAATCTTGTACAATATCTCGTGCGGGTTCGATGTCTCGCAAAAAATGCAAGGCAAATCTGTACAGAGAATCACTGTAGAGGTCTACGCACTGGTTGTATTCGGATCTTTTCAAAATCGTGTTCGGGTATAGAACAATTTATAACTACGAATAGTTACACCCCTAAAGGTTTACTTTAGAAATTTACAAGATTTTGATCAGAGAAAAAAATGTAAACCTAGAACCCGAAATTATCGAAGCCTGTTTGGGTGAGCTCTTGGTACTTTTCTTCGTTGAATTCGTAAAGAAGAGAGGGCTTGTGCGGAACGCCTTTTTGTTTTTCTCTGAGGCTAGATAAGATATCTAGTTTTTGAATTTTCCGTCTGAAATTTCGCTTGTCAAGGGGCTTATCAAGTATGGACTCATAAAGGCGATGTAACTGACTAAGCGTGAATTTTTCTGGAAGTAAGTTGAACCCAATGGGTTGAATTTTAATTTTTTGTTTGAGTTTTTCTTTGGCCTCTTGAAGAATTTCATGGTGGTCAAAAGCTAGTTCTTTGATGTCTGTTACTGGAATCCAGTCGGCATTTTTAGCAAAAGAAGATGCCTGCGGTTTGTAATGCGCCATCTGAACCAAAGAAAAATATGCAACAGTAATTACTCTGGCTTCAGGTTCTGCTCGTATAGATTTTAACCATTCGCGGTCAGATTCTTTGTGGATGCGATCTGGGTCACCAAAGGCGCCTACTTGTTCGAGGTAAATATTTTGAAGGCCAGTCAGCTCGGCAAGAACACGATTGGCAGCTTGGTCTAAATTTTCATTGTCGTAAATGAGGTTTCCGGGAAGGGCCATTCGTGGGCCAAAACCTGATGGAATTTCGCCGCGGTCGATGAGAAGAACGGTAAGTTGCTCTAGGTCAAAACCAAATATCACGCAGTCAACGGAGACATTTGGGTTGAGTTCTGAACCTATTTTTTTTTGTATGTGATGCACGTATTCAGGATTTTCTATATATTTGGCATAGTGTAAAATTGACACAAAGCTCTAATTCACTCTATAAC
>JBJTCG010000128.1:0-34198 GCA_046091725.1 Flavobacteriales bacterium
TATTGTATTTTTTACTATATTAGCCTAAACTTTAATTAAGTAGAATCTCTAAAACCCCTAAAACTTAACAACATGAAAAAACTGTACTTTTTGCTTTTTGCACCAGTTTTAAGCTTTACCGCTCAGGTAGAAGGCACATGGAAACTTGCTCCACAAGCAGGTGCCCTAGGTGTTGGTCCTGGTCTTGGTAATACATCCTGGTGGTCTAACGGTGCTGGTGATGTCACCACACGTGCATGTCTTTTTGACGACTCTATTAAATTCGATGCCAACGGAACCATGACACACTACATGAACGGTGCAACTTGGTTAGAAGCATGGCAAGGCGTCAATCCTGAACAATGTGGCGCCCCTGTTGCTCCACACGTTGGCGGTGCAGCAACTTATGCCTATAACGCAACAGCCGGAACACTTACTGTAAATGGTTTAGGTGCTCATATCGGTTTAGCTAAAGTAATTAACGGTGCTGAAATCGGTAACCCAAGCGCTGCTGCAAGTTCAATTACTTACGATGTAGCCTTCTCAAATGGCGGTAACACCATGACTGCTGATATCAATTTTGGTCCAGGATGGTGGCGCTTTGTTTACCAAAGAACAGTTCCACTCGCTGTACAAGATTACGATGTTACATTCCGTGTTGACATGTCACAGTACACTGGATCTTTAACTGGTGGTGTTTTCTTAAATGGTAACTTCAACGGATGGTGTGGTACTTGTAACCCAATGACAGACCTAGGTAACGGTTCATGGGCTGTTACGCTTCCATTGGCGCCAGGTCCTATCGAATATAAGTTTACTATCGACGGTTGGAACGCTCAAGAAGAGTTTGTAGGTGGAGAATCTTGTACAATTACAACAGGTGGCTTTACTAACCGTGCACACACTGTAGCCGGAGACATTACTTTACCAAATGTTTGTTTTGCTAGCTGTGATGCTTGTACTAACGATATCACATTTGCAGTTGACATGAATGACTACGTTACTGGCGGCGGATCTACTGCAGCTGGTGTATTCTTGAATGGAACTTTCAATGGCTGGTGCGGTACTTGTACGCCAATGGCAGATGCTAACGGTGACAACGTATGGGATGTAACCCTTCCTTTAACAGCAGGAAACATCGAATACAAATTTACAGTGGATGGCTGGAACGTATCTGAGCAATTTGCTGGTGGTGAGCCATGTACTATTACAAGTGGAGGTTTCACAAACCGTGCATATGCTGTTACAGCTACTGCTACAGTTCCTGAGGTATGTTGGGAAAGCTGTACAGATTGTGTTGCTGGCGTGGAAGAATTGAACAACAACGTTTCTATCTACCCTAACCCAGTTAACAGCTTCATGACAATCAAAGCAAACGATAACATGCAAGCAATCCGTATCCTTGACCTCAGCGGCAAAGTTGTTGCTCAGTTTGCAGGAAACGGTCTTACACAAGAAATCAATGTAGATAGCCTTAAAGCTGGTATCTATACTATCCAAATTACAACAGCAGCTGGAAACAGCGCTAAGCAATTTGTGAAGAAATAAGAAGTTGATTGATGAAAAGGAGGGGTTCTCGAAAGGAACCCCTTTTTTTGTGCCTTATTATCGGGCAGCTATCCTTATTTTTGCAAAATGGATCACGACATCGAGTTGCGCTTTCAAAAGCTACAAAAACACCTAGAAACCGACTTTGGCCCAGGCATGGATATGTCGGCTTTCCTTTTTCTCGTTGGTGTCAACGAACTCGGTATGGGACACCAAACTTTTTCCAAGCAACAGAAAATGGAACTAATGCATATTGCCATTTGTACTTTACTGGAGCCTTACGGATATTACACTTTTGAAGGCAGAGACGCCGACTTATGGCCCCATTTCAAATTGAATCAACAACTTCCTGCGCTCAATCACCAACAACAACAACATTTACTCAAAGAGGCGCTCCTTGACTACTTCATAAAAAATGAATATTACCAAGAATAATTCGAACCCTTTGGGCTCAATTACGTAATTTTGTGACAATGTCCGAAACGCCTGAAAAATCGCCATCTAAATTCAAAACCTTCTTGGTTTTTACTAAGTTTCGTTTGTCGTTCTTAGTTATCCTTTCAGCACTTAGTGGCTATTTATTTGCCGGTGGCAAAGACATCATTGAAATTACCTACCTAATGCTTGGCGGTACGCTCGTAACCGGCGCTTCAAATGGTGCCAATCAGATCTGGGAGCGCAATCTAGACAAAATCATGCAGCGTACCAACCGCAGGCCACTGCCCACCGGACAAATGACCCTTCAAGAAGCATATGTTATTGTTGGTTTATTTTTAGTGGTTGGCACCTATCTGCTCTGGCTCATCAATATCAAAAGCGCTATACTTGGCTTGCTCGCCTTTGGCAGCTATGTTTTTGCATACACGCCCCTCAAGCAAATAACCCCGTGGGCAGTTTTTGTAGGGGCTTTCCCTGGTGCCATTCCTCCGTTCTTAGGTGCAATTGCCGCAACCAATGCTTTTGGATTTGTGCCTGGCGTTTTATTTTTTGTTCAGTTTACCTGGCAATTTCCGCATTTTTGGGCTATTGCCTGGGTGCTCTACGACGACTACAAAAAAGCTGGTTTCTCTCTCCTTCCTGCCAAAGACGGCAAAAACAAGGCTTCTGGCTTTCAAATTATGGCCTATTCATTAGCGCTCATTCCTTTTAGTCTAATGCCCTGGATCCTAGGATGGACAGGCGTTATCACCTTAATCAGTGCTAGTTTGCTCGGTATTTGGTTCTTTTATTTGTCTTACAAATTGTATCATAGTTGTGAAACTTCCGATGCGCGTAAACTCATGTTCGCTTCATTTGTTTATTTACCGATCATTCAATTCATTTATGTGTTTGATCGCACCGATAATTTTATTGATATTTTAAATAGACTGCCATGAATAATGACTTAAATCCAGAAGTTAAAGAGAAAATGAAGAAAAATCTCGTATATGTCGGGATCTTCAGTATTGTGATGTTATTTGCGGGTTTGACCTCAGGATACTATGTGTCAATGGGGAAATCTTTTTGGTTAAAATACCCAATGCCATCAGGTTTTTATCTCAGCACCATTTCCATTGCGCTCAGTAGCCTTACCTTTTGGTTTGCCATCCAAAGTGCCAAAAAAGACAAACAAAGTCAGCTCAAACTTGGCATGGCGGCAACCTTGCTTTTCGGAGCCGCTTTTATTTACTTTCAATTTCAAGGTTACAAACAACTTGTAGAAAAAGGGATTAATCCTGTCAACGATATTTTAGTCACAAATGGTCGCTATGGTGACTACTATGAGTTCAAATACAAAGGGCAACTTGTAGGTGTGGACGGCAATGAATTCTTGATCAACGGCAAGCCAATCAATGACCAAGTTTTCAAAGAAATCCAATCTTATTTCAAGCAATTTGAAAACACCAACCGTACTTCTGCACTTAAATTGCAGCGCCCTAACGCCAATATCGAACTCATTTACAACGGGAGCCCAGTACTTTTCAAAACAGGCAACTTGTATGCCAATGATAGCACAGCATTTACTTATTCAGATGAGCTTCGCTTGAGTGAGCTAGCGCTCAATATCCGCGACAAACGTGGGGACTTCTTTGCGCGTGGCCAATATGGCAAAGACTTCACCATCTATTATTCAGGTAAAGAACTTCAATACGAAAACCGTCAGTTGAAATACAACGGTACCGTTTTAAAACCTCATCTTCTACTGAGCGCTATGCAATCAGCAGACTCTGCCTCAGCATATTTGTACCTAATTAGTTTTGTGCATTTACTCCACGTAACTATTGCATTGCTGTACTTACTAAAAGTTGCAATTGCTTCATTTTCAGGTAAATTCTCTTCTGAAAATAATTTATCGCTCAGACTCAGTAGTATGTTCTGGCATTTTTTAGGCCTATTATGGCTCTATTTACTCGTGTTTTTGATTTTTATTCACTAAACTTGCACAAAAATTTTTCTTAAAAATGGCCGGACATTCTGCACAATTAGACGCCAAAACACTGTGGGGAGGTAAAGAGTCCCCTTTCCAAACAAGTTATGGTAAATTGATGATGTGGTTCTTCCTTGTGTCGGACGCACTCACATTTAGTGGCTTATTAATTGCCTATGGCTTCACTCGCCACGACGCGCTAGACGCTTGGCCTATCGGTGAAGAAACATTTAACTCAATGCCTTTCTTAGGTCACGGCTACCCACTACTTTACGTGGCACTCATGACCTTTATTTTGATCGTTTCTTCTGTAACGATGGTGCTTGCCGTAGAAGCAGGACATCGCATGGATCGCAAAGGCGTTACAAAATGGATGATCGCTACAATCATCGGTGGGTTCTTCTTTTTGGGTTCACAAGCTTGGGAGTGGTCTCACTTTATTCATGGTTCTGAATTCGGAAAAATTGAATTGGCTGATGGCTCAGTAGCCATCGTTAAAGGTCATTTCGGCGAAATCGAGAACTTCAAAGTTATTGAAGCTGGTAAAAAACACAAGGTTGGTGCAATCATTACTGAAGACCTCATGCACCAATTTCAACATGCAGCCGAAAAAGGTCACCTTGAAGATGGTAAAATTCATTTAGCTGATGGTTCTGTTGCCACAATCAACAAGGCTGCTGACCACGACATGAAGCTGATCATCAAAAAAAGTGGTAACTCTTACAAAGTTGGTGGTAAAGAAATTACCGGCAAACAAGCAGAAAAACTGTACTACGAAGCACTTTATTCTGGTCAAGAAAACCGCGTCATTTATGGTGCCAACATGAAACAAAACGAATATGGGCCACAACAATACGCTCAATTCTTCTTCTTCATCACAGGTTTCCACGGTTTCCACGTTTTTTCTGGAGTTATCATCAATATCATTATTTTACTTGGTGTGCTTTCAGGTACTTATCACAAGCGTGGACACTACGAAATGGTAGAAAAAACAGGTTTATACTGGCACTTCGTTGACCTTGTTTGGGTCTTTGTATTTACCTTCTTTTATTTATTGTAATCCTCCTAAGCCAAGCAGATCATGGAAAGAGACGACTTAATTGAATACTCCCTACACGGACATCACGACGAAGCTACTGGAAAGAGCATCCGTCAAAAAATTTACAAAGTAACTTTATTACTTACCATTATTACTGTCATCGAAGTATTCATTGGTGCGAGCATCAAGCAATCTTCAGATTGGTGGTCAACGGTTAAAGTACTATTCATCCTACTCACCTTATTAAAGGCCGGATATATTGTGATGGTATTTATGCACCTCGGTGACGAGCGCAAATACCTTCGCAATGTCATTCTTATCCCTTATTTTATTTTTGTTCTTTATCTCATCTTTATTGCACTATACGAAGGCACAGCTGTTGGTGCTGCTTGGGATAAAATGTTTCCTTAAATAATGACAGAAAAAGCACCTAGCCGCAATAGAGGCAGATCTATTTTAGCCCTGACTTTAGTTTTTGGCCCTGCGCTTTTTCTTATTTTCGTGTCAACACGTGGTTGCGACCACCGTTTCAAAGAATTAGCAGATTATGGGTTGGTGGAAGCACCAACCTTTACTGTTTATAATCATCACGGCAAACAAACCAAATCTCTCAAAGATTATCAAGACCAGGTTGTATTACTCAATACCATCCAAACAACCTGCCCGTACCAATGCGGCTTGGCATTCTTTCCGCTTACTCAAAAGCTATACCAAGATCTCCGAAAGAACAAACATAAAAAGCTAAAGCAAGTTCGGATGCTTTCTATTGTTGTTGACTCTTTGGGCAACCCTGTTTCTGAACAAGAATTACTCGATATTCAAGACATGTTGCGTCACAATGTTGAAGGTTTTGACCCTGAGCTATGGCAACTTGTTACGGCCCACCCAAAAGACTTTTTCAACCACAAGAACAATGGCGTTGATCTTATTGTTAGAGATAAAAAATATTTCGGGGGCATCTCTTATAACGAACTCATCATGTTACTAGATAAAAAGAACCACCTCAGAATGGTTCTTAATGGCCACACAGAAGGCATGATCAGAAAAATGAAAGAGCACCTCGCCCTTCTCATGAAACAATATGATAAAGCTCGCGCAAAACGTTAAAACTTCTCTACTCTTCGCTGCACTACTCCTCGGATTAGCTGCCTGTCAAGTAGAGCGTTCAAAACCACTGCCAATTTTAGGTAACTACGATATCAACTATCGGATTCATAACGGACAAACCATCACGGATACAATTTACCAAGTCATCCCAGATTTTCAATTCTTAAATGAAGATTCTGTACTTGTGAACAAAGCTACTTATAAAGATAAAGTTTGGATTTCTGAGTTTTTCTTTGCTACATGCCCTTCTATTTGCCCCATCATGAATACGCAGCTTAAAAACGTCGAAAAGGCCCTAGAACGCTATTCCAAAGACTTGCAATTTCTTTCCTTTACTATTGACCCCAAACACGATACGCCAAGCGTGTTAAAAACTCATAAATCAAAATTGGGTATTCAAAATAAAAATTGGGCATTTTTGAGTGGTGATGAATCTTTTACACATCGCCTTGGCATCGAACACTTTCTTATTTTTGCAGGAAGAGAAGCGGATGCTTTGGGTGGTTATGCGCATTCAGGCGCTTTTACACTGGTAGATAAAAAAGGCCACGTGAGAGGTGTCTATGAAGTAGTACAACCCGATTTAAGCGTCAATCAGAAAGAATACGATCGATTAATTAAAGAAGCAAAACAATTATTTGAAGATGAATACAACTACACCAACCAATAACTCAGGTCTCAGAAAATGGATTGTCGCCATTTCGATTATTATACCGCTGGCCGTCGCAGCACTTTTTGGCATTAAAGTAGAAGGTGTAGACTTCTCCTTTTTACCGCCAATTTATGCCGGAATAAATGCCGTTACCGCCTGTTTGCTCATTCTTGCACTCGTTTTCATCAAAAACGGCAAAGTACAGCAACATCAAAAAACGATTCAACTAGCGCTTGTTTTGAGCGTGCTGTTTCTTTTGTGCTATGTTACCTACCACATGACTTCCGATTCTACCGTTTACGGTGACGCCGATCATAATGGCGCGCTTTCAGCGCAAGAACTGAGTTTGGTGGGTTCTACACGCCTGGCATACATTATTCTTTTGTTATCACATATTTTCTTGAGTGTGGCGGTAATTCCAGTTGTGCTTTTCACTTATTTACACGCATGGGAAGGAAACTACCAAAAGCATAAAAAGTGGGCTAAGTTTGCTTTTCCAATTTGGCTTTATGTTGCAGTTACCGGTGTAATCGTATATTTCATGATCTCTCCTTATTACGCACACTGATTTTTTAGGTAACTTTAATAAAAGTCATACCATGAATTTAGCATATATCCACCTCCTCACCAACCACCTGCCTATCCTCGGTTCCATATTTGGTGTGTTGTTATTATTTATTGCTTATCTAAAGCCACAGCTACAAACCGCATTTAGTGCTTATTTAATTTTACTCATTAGTGGCATAGGTGGCATGCTGGCTTATTTTACGGGCGAAGCCGCCGAGGAACACGTTGAGCACTTACCTGGTATTTCCGAAAACCTAATACACCTTCACGAAGAGATGGCCGAAAACACCTTGATCTTTATTTTTTTACTCACGGCAGCCTCTATCATCGGTTTGTGGTCCAACCATTCCAAATGGGAAAAAGCGAAACAAATTCAATTATATATTCTGATTGTTGGCGTCATTGCCTTTATTTTATTTGCATTCACTGGTTATTTAGGTGGTCATATCAGACATGGAGGATAAACAACGCCGTTACGACAAAGCCTATTTACGCCTAGCAGCAAGTTGGGCAAGGTTATCTCATTGCCAACGCAAACAAGTTGGTGCCATCATTGTAAAAGATGCCATCATTATTTCTGATGGATACAACGGAACGCCTGCTGGTTTTGACAATTGTTGTGAAGACGAAAACAACCAGACACACTGGTATGTCCTACACGCAGAAGCTAATGCTATCCTAAAAGTGGCGCGTTCCACCAACAATTGCAAAGACGCAACGCTTTATCTCACCCATTCGCCCTGCAAAGATTGCAGTAAACTTGTTCTACAATCCGGCATAACAAGGCTTGTTTACCAAGAAGCTTACAAAGATGTCTCAGGGCTTGAGTTTCTAAAATCTGCTGGGCTTGAAATACAACAAATTGAAAATATAGACGATGTCTGAAGAAGGTCCAAAACCCCTTTATTGGTTGCCCGCTCTACTAACATTCGTTGCCGCTCTTGGTATTTGGATTGGAACTACGCTTCTTGGTTCAAAAACGGCCAGTAACAAAGAGCTTCAAAAACTTGAGCAAATTTTTGACGTGCTTGATCAGCAGTACGTCGATAAAATCAACAAAGAAGAAATCTTTGAAGAAACCATTTCAGAGCTCTTACACAAGCTTGACCCTCACAGCAACTATGTCTCGGCTAAAGACATTAAATTACTAGACGAGCAAACCAATGCTTCATTTGGTGGCATTGGCGTCCGTTTTTTATTATTTAGAGATACCATTTGCGTGACCCACGTCAACGAACTTTCTCCGGCTGAATTAGCTGGCCTACAGCGCGGGGATCGCATAATAAGTATCAACAACAAACCTTCTTGTGGTAAATTCATGACCAACGAAAAAGTGATGAGCCGCTTGAAGGGGGTGCCAAATACGCAAGTGAAAGTTACGCTATTGCGCAAAGGAAAAAAACTCCAGAAAACACTCACAAGGGGCATCATTCCCATTCAAACCGTAAACTGTTCTTATTTACTCAAAGAGCAAGTGGGTTATATCAAAATTGCTCAGTTTTCCATCCCGACTGCCAATGAATTCAAGGCTGCCGCAGAGCGCTTGTTGCGTGGCGGCATGAAAAAGCTTGTGCTTGACCTTCGTGGTAATGGTGGCGGAACCATGGAGACGGCCATCCAAATTGCAGACGAATTTCTACCTGCTAATCGCGTCATCCTCAGCTCCAAAGGCCTGCACAGTAAAGAAAGAAAATTTACATCTACGAGCGGCGGCCTACTTGAAAACATCAAAGTAGCAGTTTTAATTGATGCCCAATCTGCTTCTGCCAGCGAAATTTTAGCTGGCGCCTTACAAGACAACGACCGCGCAGTTATTGTGGGGCGTAGATCTTACGGAAAAGGCCTTATTCAACAAGATAAGCGCTTGAGTGACGGCAGCAATATTCGAATAACTGTTGCGCGCTATTATACGCCATCTGGTCGTTCTATTCAAAGACCTTACAAAGAAGGCTACGATGCTTACAGGGCTGCTGAAAATAGGGCCTACCAAGAAGAATACTTCAAGCCAGACTCAAGCATTTTTGTCGATTCTTTGAAATTTAAAACACGGAAAGGCCGGGTTGTTTATGGTGGTGGTGGCATTATGCCAGATGTGTTTGTGCCGGGCGATACTACCGGAACCTCTATGTATTTGACCGAATTACTATGGGCTGGTGCTTTTAATGCTTTTGCGTTTGATTACCTCAACCAACATCCGGTTTCAATGAACTTACAACAATTTATCACTGAATTTAAAGTCACTGACGCCTTGTTGCGTTCCTTTACTCGTTTTGCCCAAAAGGAATTCAATATCAGCTATCAGGCTACAGAATTTGCACACAGCAAAAAACGCATTGCTCAAAATTTAAAAGCAGAGCTTGCGAGTCATTTGTTTACAGAAAAAGGATATTACCGAGTGGTCAACACTCAGGATAAAGAAATTCAACGAGCATTAATGCAGCTCTAGCTTAGTTTCTGTCGGTTAAAAAAACCGCAAAAATGATTGCTAAGATACCCATAACCGCTGCGATTGCCCACCAAAAGTGGTTGTCAAATTGTGCAAGTACTAACATGGCTATAAATTTTGTTCAATTAAGTTATTCTTTAATTTGTTACGTAATAACAGAAATGAACAAATGCTATAATTGACTGAATAAGACCGAGTTCTGAAAGAATATAAAAAGCTATTTAGTTATTTTTCAGCCATTTGTAGGTCCAGTCATGAGCCAATAAATAATATGTTCCCGGGGCCAAGCGTTCTAAATTATAACTTCGTTTGCCTTTTTGAGTTTGTAAAAGCACTTTACCATTGGTGTCTACTAAACTCAATACTTCGAACAAGCCATCTGGCAAATAAAGGGTGTCGTCAGAAAAGTAAACACCAAGTGGCGCTACTTCTACTTTCGCAGACATCAATTGGGCAATATCCCAGCTATGTAGTTTTGGAGGAATGGTGATGACTGAATTGATCTGTTCACCGCTAATTAGGCCTTTGTAAGCGCCAGTTATACAAATACCCTCGGTTTGAGCGAGAGAAAGTGTTGAGCCTAATTCAACTCTACGTCTTGTGCCTTCAAAAACTCCATGATTGAAATCCCAAAGCAACCACATAAAAGAAGTGTAGAGTCCGGAGGATTGTTGTTGGTAGCCCAATAAATAAAATTGATTGCTCTGCGCATCATACGCTGCATCTGTAATGAGGCCATTGACCTGAAAAGAATCGCATAAAATTGCGGGGATTGTATCTTGCCATAAGGCTGGCAAGACATAGTGTTTGGTCCATAAGTTTTCCCAGTTTTTGGAGAAAATATGTAGCGAGTCGTTCTTCCAAACCATAGCTTCGGCATCAAAATTATGAGCATTCATTGGAAGCTGACTCATTGGTTGATCTGGATAATAAAAGGTTTGCTTTGAGGTCGGCAAAGTATCTGTCAAAGACATTTCTATAATATCAACTTGATAAATATCAAAAAAGTGTCTATTACCCATATTGTTGCCGATGTCACCAATAAAAACTTTAGAACTCGACGCTGATAGCGCTTCCCAGTCGAGATTTTGAGCATTGAAAAAAGCCCAGGTTTGTATGGTATTACCTGTAACTGGGTCAATCGCAAATATGGCTGGAGCATTGCCGCTGTCATTGATTGAAAACAAGGTGTCGTGATGATAGAAAAGACCGGAAGTCTCGTTGTTTGCCGGACCCAAATTTGCCACAAATTGTGGGCTTATGTTTATTGTAGGCAAGGTGACGCCTGTCTGTGCATTGAGACTAGACAAGTAACACACACAACAAATAAGCAATGCTAATTTCATACAAACAACTTTTGTTGCCAATCTTGGATTTCTTCTTCCGACAATAAATCTAGGTTGCCGAGCGTGCTAATAACTTGCTCAAAATCTTTGATCGATACAGAAAGTTGTTGAGACCACTCGGTTTTATTTAACCACTGTTTTACTTCGTTCTTCTTAAGTGCATAACGCCATGCAATGACTTCAGCCGCATCGGCGCTGTTTTTTAATTCCCGAGCGCGGGCCTGAACAATTGGTAAGATAGACTTTAATAAACGGGCTTCTTCTTGGAGGGTTTCGGAGCGAACTGCAATTACAAAACAGGGCCATGGTGTTATTACTTCGCCCAAGCGCTTACACTTTCCTTGATCTACAAAAGGCTGGGTGGTGTACTTTTCCCAAAGAAAGCCTTGCGCTTCATCACTACTGAGTGCCCACAAACCTCCATAAACATCACCAACGACATTAAAACTAAGCGACGATGGGTCCCAGCCTTGTTGTTGGGCCAGTACGAATGACATTAAATGTGAACCAGATCCTTCTCTTGAAATGGCGAAAGTCTTGCCGTCGAGGTCATTTAAGGTGTTGATGCCATGATTGACCGGCGCGTGAATGCCCCAAATTAAGGGTGTTTGTACATAAACAGCTATAATTTTAGCGTCTAAGCCTTTCAAAATGGCCCGTGAAATACCCTCGGTGAGCAATACTGCAATGTCAATGGATCCGGCTTGTAAGCCTTTGATCATTTGGCCTGTGCCTCCTGTCATATCGGACCAATGGAGTTCTATGCCTGCTTCTTTGAATTTTCCTTCTTCTATGGCCAAACGCCAAGGCAAATTAAAATGCTCAGGAACGCCCCCTATTTTTAATCTTTTCATTGCTCTTGCTGATTGAAGTACTGACGATCGTATAAATTTTTGTAATGTGCCTCTTGCAAAATCAGCTCGTCATGCGTTCCTTGTTCTATGATTTCTCCTTTCTCCATCACAACAATTCTGTTGGCCTGCCTAATGGTTGATAAGCGGTGTGCAATCACAATTGAAGTTCTGCCCTTGGTGAGTTTTTCTGTAGCTGTTTTAATCAACAATTCACTTTCGCTGTCGACGCTAGATGTGGCTTCATCTAAAATGAGCAACTCTGGATTGTATACATAGGCGCGTATGAAAGCGAGTAATTGTCGCTGTCCAACAGAAAGGGTTCCTCCTCTTTCTCCTATCGGTTGCTCGTATTTGAGTGGCAATTGTTCGATAAAATCGTGCGCTCCTACGGCTTTTGACGCCTCAATTACTTGTTCTAAGGAAATGGAAGGGTCTCCTAAAGTAATATTGTTAAAAATTGTATCTGAAAACAAAAACACATCTTGCAGAACAATGGCAATATGTTTTCTTAGGGTGCTTAGTGAGATGTCTTCAATAGCGACGTCTCCTATTTTTATTTCGCCCTTTTGATGCTCATAAAACCTTCCTAACAAATTAACTAAAGTGGTTTTTCCAGAACCTGTAGCGCCAACAATTGCAACCGTTTCTCCTTGTTTAATGTTTAGATTCAAGTTCTTCAGAACGGGCTGCCCTTCTACATAAGCAAAGTCCACATTTACAAACTGAATGTCCTGATTGAAATTAATGTGCTCGTCACGGCCGTCTTGCTGTATATCGGTTTTTTCGTCTAGCACACCAAAAATCCTTTCAGCCCTTACAACGCCTCTTTGAAGCACATTGAACTTATCAGCTAACATTCTTATTGGTCGGTAAAGCTGGCTGATCCAAAATACAAAAGCAAAAATTTGCCCAAACATATTTCTGACATCTTGCTCAGACTTCCCGGCCGCCTGTAATGCTCCCCAAACCAATAATGAAGCAATTGACAACGAACTCAACAGCTCTACCAAAGGAAAGAATATAGAGTTTGCCCAAACAGCTTTAATGTGTGCGCTTCGATGGGCAACATTTATTTCATCAAATGCCGCTGCTTCGTTTTTTTGACGATTGAATAGCTGAACCAAACTCATGCCCGTAAGCCTTTCTTGCACGAATGTGTTGAGTTTTGTAACCGCAATTCTTTCTTGCTGAAAAGAACCTTTCATGGCTCGGGCAAAAATTCTTGTGGACCAAATCAGGATAGGCACAGGTATAAGTGTCATTAATGCCAACTGCCAATTAGTTAAAAACATAAACAAAATGATCAAAGCCAAAGACAGCAAATCTGCAGCGATGTCCATAATGCCTGACGAAAACACCTCGGTGATGGCTTCAGTATCTGATACAACACGTGTAATCATGGCGCCTACCGGGTTTTTGTCAAAATAAGAAACACGTAATTGCATGAAATGATGAATGACCTTTTTGCGCAAATCGCGAATAACTGACTGTGCCAGTAAATTGGAGAAATAGGCGCCTACAACCTGAAGTAAGGCCTCCAGTAAAAGCATCAGCAACACGAATAATGAGCCTAATAAAAGTAGGTTTGGATTTTGGTTTTTGAGCAAATAGCGCTCTATAATTTGACCAATTACATACGGACGCGCCGGCGATAAGGCGGCCAAAAGTATAGTCGTAGAAACCGCAATAATTAAATATTTTCGGTAGGGTCTTGCATAGCTGATTAAGCGCTTGAACAAGGAATATTGCAGGTTTTCACTCATTTGTTTACAAAATTACTTCTTAATTCCTTACCTTTGCCTCCAATTTCAATTAAGGTGGGCGTTAAAATTTTTGCTGGACGAGCTTCTGAACACTTAGCATCTCAAATTGCTAAGTCCTTTGGTGCGCCACTAGGCGACGTCAAAGTGAGTGTTTTTTCTGATGGCGAATTCCAGCCTTCATTCGAAGAAACCGTGCGTGGACAAGATGTTTTCATTGTTCAATCCACAATGCCCCCAACAGAAAACCTTTTTGAATTATTGCTTTTGGTAGATGCTGCTCGTCGTGCTTCAGCACGCAAAATCATAGCAGTTATTCCTTATTTCGGTTTTGCCCGCCAAGACCGCAAAGACAAACCAAGAGTAGCCATTGGTGCCAAATTAGTCGCCAACATGCTCATGGCTGCCGGCGTTGACCGCGTCATAACCATGGATCTCCACGCCGATCAAATTCAAGGCTTCTTTGAAGTTCCTGTAGATCACCTTTTCGCGTCTACACTTTTCTTGCAAGAAGTAGAGAAGCTCGATCAACAAAACTTGGTGGTCGCTGCGCCTGATGCTGGTGGTGCTAAACGTGCCAACTCTTATGCAAAGAAACTCAATTGTGGCTTAGCACTTTGCCACAAACACCGCAAAAAAGCAAATGAAATCGCTGAAATGACCGTCATAGGTGACGTCGTTGGTAAAGACGTTGTCATCATTGACGACATGTGTGACACCGCTGGTACACTTACCACCGCAGCTGATTTACTCATTGAAAAAGGCGCTCTCAGTGTGCGTGCTTTTACAACACACGCTGTTTTAAGCGGCCCAGCTTTCGAAAGAATCGAAGCTTCTAAATTAACCGAACTGATTGTTACAGACACCATTCCGTTGCAAAAACAAAGCAACAAAATCAGAGTTGTATCTGTAGCCGATTTATTTGCCGACGTCATCAAACGTTTGGTCAATAACGAATCTATCAGTTCTCATTTTGTAATCTCTTAATTAATATATAACATGAAAACAGCACATTTGAGCGGTTCGCTCCGAGCGAACGTAGGGAAGAAGGATGCTGCGGCTTTGCGTAATGCAGGCTTAGTTCCTTGTGTGCTTTACGGTCAAGGTGAGCAAACTCACTTCGCAGTAAAGCGAACAGAAATCGACAAAATCGTTTTTTCACCGGAAGTATTTCAAGTAGCACTTGATATCGAGGGTAAAAAAGCTGTTGGTATCATCCGTGAGTTACAACAACACCCTACCAAAGACACCATCCAACACGTAGATTTCTACGAATTGAATGACAGCAAAGAAGTACGTGTAAAATTACCAGTTCGCATCACAGGTTCATCTCGTGGTGTTATGGCCGGTGGTAAACTCATGACTGTATTCCGTCAATTACAATGTGTTGGTCTTCCAAGCGCATTACCAGACGCAATTACACTTGACATTACTAAACTTCGTATTGGTCAGTCAATCCGTGTAAACAGTATTGAAATTCCAGGTGTAAAATTCCTAGACCCTGCAAACGCAGTGGTTGTTGCCGTTAAAATGGCTCGTGGTGCTGTTAAAGGTGCTGATGCCGGAGACGACGACGAAGAGGAAGAAGCATAATCGTCTTAAAGCAATTTAATGAAACCGCCCTAGTGGCGGTTTTTTTTTGTCACATTTGTTCGCTAATTTCGTTGTTGTTACTATGACCCAACCACGCACCCTTATTATCATTCCTACCTACAACGAAAAGGACAACGTGGCTCAAATGGTACAAGCTATTTTGAGCCTGCACCAAGGGTATCATATTTTATTTATCGACGATAACTCCCCGGATGGCACCGCCCAGCACATTGAAATGCTCATGGAAAAACACCCAGAGGTTTTTCTAGAAAAACGCCCTGGCAAACTTGGTTTAGGCACGGCGTATATTCATGGATTCAAGTGGGCCTTGCAACGAGACTACCTGTTCATCATTGAAATGGACTGCGACTTCTCTCATGACCCAAAAGACTTACCTCGGCTTGTAGCTGCTTGCCAAAATGGTGCTGATGTCTCTGTTGGTTCTAGATACGTTTCAGGTGGCCGTGTTCGCAATTGGCCCCTCAAGCGCATATTAATGAGTTATTTCGCGAGTGTTTACGTGCGTCTTATTCTTTGGATCAACATCAAAGACACAACAGCTGGTTTCAAATGTTATCATGCCAAAGTGCTTGAGTCTATTCCACTAGATACCATCCCGTTCAAAGGTTATGCTTTTCAAATTTGTATGAAGTTTGCCGCACTGCGTCTCGGATTTAAAGTTAAGGAAATGCCCATCACTTTCGTAGATAGAATTGCTGGCGAATCAAAGATGAGTAAAGGCATTTTCAAAGAAGCCTTTTTTGGGGTTTGGGAAATGAAAAAAATGAAATGGAAATGAAAAAAATCCTTAGAAACGGAACCATCATTAATGAAGGCAACAAATTTGTTGCCGATATCTTAATTACAAACGGCCGCATTGAAAAAATTGCAAGTCACATTTCACTTACTGAAAAAGCAGAAGAAATTGACGCTACAGGCCTATATATTTTACCTGGCTGTATCGATGACCAAGTTCATTTTAGAGAGCCTGGTTTAACACATAAAGGCAATATTTTCACAGAGTCAAGAGCTGCAGTAGCAGGTGGCATTACAAGCTTCATGGAAATGCCCAACACTGTCCCAAACGCACTCACCCAAGAATTGCTCCAAGACAAATACGATATCGCAAGCAAAAATGCGTTGGCAAACTATTCTTTTTTCATGGGCGCTTCCAACGACAACCTAGAAGAAGTTTTAAAAACCGATACCTCTAAAATATGCGGCGTAAAGGTTTTTATGGGGTCTTCTACGGGAAACATGTTGGTTGATAAAGAAAGTGTGTTAGAGGGCTTGTTTTCGCGCGTGAGCGCCTTGATCGCCACACATTGCGAGGACGAACACACCGTTAAATCGAATCTTGCGCTATTTCAGCAAAAATATGGACAAGACATTCCGGTCAGTGCGCATCCTTTAATCCGAGACGAAGAAGCCTGTTATCTATCTTCATCCAAAGCAGTTGACCTGGCTAAAAAACACAAAGCCCGATTGCATATTTTGCATATTTCAACTGAAAAAGAGACGCATTTATTTAGCAACTCGCTTCCGTTAGCGCAAAAACTCATCACTGCCGAGGCTTGTGTGCATCATTTGTGGTTCAGTGACGCCGATTACCAAGAAAAAGGAAACTTTATCAAATGGAATCCGGCGGTTAAAAGCGCACAAGACCGCGATGGCATTTGGAAAGCGCTCCTAGACGACCGCATTGACGTAATCGCAACAGACCACGCACCTCATACGCTCGAAGAAAAAGCCAACCCTTATCTCAGCGCACCATCAGGGGGTCCGCTAGTGCAACACGCCTTGCTAGCCATGCTAGATAAGGTAAAAGAAGGTGTCCTTTCTATAGAAAGAGTTGTAGAAAAAATGGCACACGCACCGGCCATTCTTTTTAACATCAAAGAGCGCGGTTTTATCCGAGAAGGCTACCATGCCGATCTCGTATTAGTGCAACCTACTCCTGGTGAAATGGTCAGTAAAAGCAACGTGCTCTATAAATGTGGGTGGTCTCCATTTGAAGGCCATCAGTTTGCCCACCAAATTCACAGTACATTTGTGAACGGAAACTGCGTGTATGCAGAGGGTAAAATTCACGAAGGCACAAACGGAGAAAGACTTGCTTTTTTACCAAGATGAAAAATATCTGCTTCATCCTCCTACTAGGTTTTGTCTTTTCCTGTTCACAATCAAGTGTTCCAGACACCTATCTTCAGCCCGATGAACTCAGTAAATTAGTGGAGGAGATCAGCGTCCTAGAAGCATATTACCAAAGCACCTATGGTGTGCCCGGGCAGTATAAAACTGCATTGGATGAAGCAGTAAAACTCACTTTGAAAAAGCAACAATGCAGCCTATCTAAATTCAAAAAGAGTGTGTATTACTATGCGGCGCACCCCGAACTACAACGTTTGCTCAATGAAAGCACCATGACGCGTCTGAGCAGAAAATTATAAGCCTTAAAAGCTGTGGTGTTTTGCCTCGACTTCAGAACCCAAAAAATGTGAGGCCTTTAAATTGAACACACTAGGTGTTTCAGAAGTGTAAAATTGCACGGCGCCATTTTTGCTGAGTCTTTGTTCCATTTCCGGATGTGCTTCTAAATAAGCTACCAATTTATCAGCGACAATTGGGCCCTGAGGAATGACTTGAATATTTGGGCCAACAAGCTGCTGTAAGTGTGCTTGCAAGACCGGGTAATGTGTGCAGGCAAGTAAAATAGTGTCTATTTCAGCACTTATGCTTAATAATTTTTGTACATCTTCCAAGATAAATTGCTGGCCAGCCGGATGCGCGTATTGTTGGTTCTCAATTAATGGAACCCACATGGGGCAGGCATGTTGGTGTACTTCAATATCCGGAGCAAATTTAGCGAGTTCAATTGGATAAGAATTGGAATTAATGGTGCCTTGGGTTCCTAAAATGCCCACGTGTTTGGTGTGCGTCAGGTCTCCTAAAACTTCTGTGCTTGGCCTAATAACGCCCAAAACACGATTCGTTGGTGAAATCTGAGGCAAGTCTTTTTGTTGAATGGTTTTGAGTGCTTTGGCAGAAGCTGTGTTACAAGCTAGTATCACCAACGGACATCCTTGTTCAAAAAGAAAATTGACTGCTTCGAGTGTAAATTCATAGACTAAATCGAAAGAACGATTTCCATAGGGCGCTCGGGCGTTGTCTCCAAAATAGATAAAATCGTATTGTGGAAGTTGTTCTCGTATGGCAGACAATACGGTAAGGCCGCCATAGCCTGAATCAAAAACTCCTATGGGTGTACGCTGCATTGCGATCAAAGCTAACAAAAAAAGGGCAACCAATGGTTGCCCTTTCAGATCTTATCTTGAGATTATTTTTTTGTAGCTGCTGCGTCAAGAAGCAATAATTCGACAATCACCTCATTGGTAATGTCCATCCCTCCTTTTGAATACATTGTTGCAGAAACATCGATCACGTAGTTTAATTTTTTGCGCTCTGATACGATTTCAATAGCCTTCTGTACTCTTTCTAAGATTGGCGCATTTAATTCTTCACTCATCAACTGAAGACCTTCTTCTAAAGAAGATTGTGTTGCTTCAAGCATTTGCTGTTTTTGCATCAATTTGCTTTCTTGAATTTGACGCTCAACTTCAGACATCTTGTCTTTGTTAGTCATGTACCCTTGATATGCTTTTTGAAAATCAGCATCCATGATTTGTAGTTCTTGCATGCCTGATGTTTTCATTGAATCAAGCTTTTTAATAGCAATATCGCGCGAAGGCAACGTGTCTAGTAATTTTTGTGAGTCGACGTGCGCAATTTTAGACTGAGCAAAAGTGTTTAAACCTAATGCAACGAATAACCCTAGTAATACATTTTTCATTTTTCTGTTTTTATTTTGAGATTCCCATTTCTTCGAGCACTTCATTTGAAATGTCGAATTCTTTTTCTGCGTAAAGCAAATTGCTTTGGTTTGCTTTGTCAAATACGAAACTATATCCTTCGCGCTTGGCTACCTTTTTCATGGCGGTAAAAACGCGGTCTTGGATTGGTTTTATGAGTTCTTGGCGTTTCTGGAAATAATCTCCGTTGCTACCAAAATGTTGTGTTTGCAGGTCGATGGCTTCTTGTTCAAGTTTTTGGATTTCAGCCTTGCGTTTTTCTCTTTCTTCTTTCGGCAACAGCACTTCCTCGCGGTCGTATTTGCTCTTTAAATCCTTGATGGTTGCGTAGCGGTCTTCGATTTCTTTGGTCCAACGCTCCGCCATTTTATCAAGGCGCTCTTTTGCTTCAGCATATTCTGGTACATTTTCTAAAATGTAGTCAGAATCAATATAGGCATATGTCTGCGCGCTTGCCAATCTTAAAGAAAGGACAAACATTAAAAGCGC
This sequence comes from Flavobacteriales bacterium, assembly GCA_046091725.1. Taxonomy (GTDB): domain Bacteria; phylum Bacteroidota; class Bacteroidia; order Flavobacteriales_D; family Crocinitomicaceae; genus UBA952. The sequence continues at coordinate 19,657 of JBJTCG010000128.1, forward strand.
TAATATTTTTATGTTTTTCATAGACCCGCTAAGAACGACGAAGATACCAATTTATTGTGAATGCTACAATTCCCCTAAATTCATGCCAATCGTGAAGGTGAGCTTTGGATAGTATCCCTTTGCCTTAATGTCAATATCCGAACCTTTGCCAAAACCAGTTGCCCAAGAGTCCAGTTGATCAAAGCCTAAACCATAATCGAGGCCTAACATACCGAACATTGGCAAGAATACACGAATACCAACCCCGGCCGTTCTTTTAACATTAAATGGATTGAATTTTTCAAAAGATGGGTAAGTGTTTCCTGCTTCCATAAAGGTAAGCGCATAAAAGGTTGCTTGTGGATTCAAAGAAATTGGGTAGCGCAACTCTAAAGTATACTTTGCAACAATTGGATCGCCGCCTGCTGAAGACAAAGTGTTGTCTTCATAACCCCGGAGTGCAATAATTTCACGACCCAAAAACTGGTTAGCACCCATACCCGTCAAACCACTACCTCCCATAAAGTATCGGTCAAATGGATTGACTCCTTTTTGCTTATTGTAGGCGCCCATATAGCCAAAACCAAAACGAGACATCAAGACTAGTTTTTTGTCTGGGGTTAGCGGTGTGAACCACTCACCTGTCAATTTAAGTTTGAAGTACTCGAGGTATTTGAAGCGTTCTTGAGCCGTCATGCTACTGTAATCTTTATCGGGGCCCAGTAACGAATAAGGTAGGGTTGCTGAAGATGTAAATGTAAAATTAGAACCGTTTTGAGGATATATAGGTGCGCTTACTGAACTGCGTTGCAAGACATACTTAAACGCGATATCATTGGCATATCCATTTTGAAACAGCGGGAAAAATGAATAATTCTGTACATCTGAGTACTTATAATACAATTCATAAGATGCAATAAAGTAGTCATCTGGCCATTTTTTACGACGGCCCATTGATATTCCGGTCGCAGTGATGGCGATTCCGCTGTAGTCTTTATTTGAGCGCAATAAGCCGTTTTGAGAAATGGCAGAATTCGACAAATAGAAGGTCAATGAATTTGGTTTTTTACCTCCTAGCCATGGCTCAGTGAATGAGAAATTATAGCCTTGATAAAAACGACCTGTTGATTGGGCACGAATAGACAATCTTTGACCATCTCCACCCGGAAGTGGTGACCATGCTTTTTTATCAAAGAAGTTTTTGGTAGAAAAATTATTAAAAGACAAGCCAAGGGTTCCGATTACGCGCCCTGTAGTATTTGGTCCGGCCCCTCCGTAACCACCAGAGAGCTCAATTTGATCGCTTGACTTTTCAGCAACGACATACTCGATATCCACGGTGCCATCTGCCGGATTCGGCTTTGGGTTTACTTGAAAACCTTGTTCGTCAAAAAAGCCGAGCTGTGCAAGCTCTCGCTGGGTTCGCATGATGTCCGCTTTATTGAAGAGGTCTCCGGGTTTGGTTCTAATTTCTCTTAAAATGACATGATCATTGGTTTTTGTGTTGCCGCGGATGGTCACATTTCCAATATGTGCTTCTTTGCCTTCGATAATGCGAATTTGATGATTGATGCGATTGCTGTTAACACCTGTTTCTACCGGTGAAATTTGGAAAAACAAATAGCCCCGATCCATATACAAGGAAGAAATATCTCGGCCGTCTCCGTTTCCGTATAAGCGCTGTGAAAACAAATCTTTGTTGTAAAGATCGCCCGGCTTTATTCCAAGCACAGTATCAAGAAAACTTGAGCGATATTTTGCGTTTCCTATCCATTCGATATCCCCAAAGTAGTACTTCTCCCCTTCGCTGATTTCGATGCGTATTTTCATGTTCTTTTCGTCGAGCTTGTAAACACTGTCTTTTACGATATAAGCATCTCGAAGTCCTTCTGCGTTAAATTTGCCGAGCATCGCTTTTTTGTCATTAGCGTAACTGCTTTCAGTATACTTAGAGCGCTTGAAAATACGCAACGGGCCTTTCTGTTTTGTGTCCTTCATGGCCATTTTCAACTTCCATAAAGGAACAGAACTTACGCCTACAAACTCGATTTCTTTGATGCCAATTTTAATGCCTTTCTCAATTTCAATGACAAAGATTTCAGAATTATTGATGAGCGTATCTATTTGCCTTCCGATGTCTACTTTCGCATAATAAAAACCTTTATCGCGGTAATAGCTTCTGATTTTGCTTTTTGTTTCAAAAATGAGGTTTTCAGTAATTGTTTTTCCGGCATAAAGCGTGATTTCTTCACGTAGCTTGTCGGCTTCGCGTTTATTGACACCGACAAATCTAAATTTCGAGAGTTTTGGTCTTGGGCTCAATTCGATGACCAAATACACGATGCCACCAACTTCTTTCTCGGCATAAATTGCAACATCAGAAAACAAGCCCTCAGCCCATAAATTTTGAATGGCCTTGCTGATTTGCTGACTTGGCAAAGTGATTTTTTGACCTGTACGCAGACCTGCAATTAATTTAATCGCTTGGTGATCATAGTTGTCTGCACCAATTACCCTAACGGGTCCAATTTCAAAAGTCTGTGGGTTGGCGTAGTCAAAAGTTAAGCCGCCGAGTGTATTCGGTGTTTGAGCCGAAATTTGGGTGCCAATTAAGACGCTTAATAAACAAAAAATAATAAACCTCATTCAGCTTTGTGTAATTGTTCTGATACCATGCCAAATCTTCTTTCTCGCTGTTGATAAGCACGAATGGCTTCAATCAAAGCTCCTCTTCGAAAATCGGGCCAATGAGTATCAGTAAAGTATAACTCTGTGTAAGACAATTGCCAAAGCAAAAAGTTACTTATTCGGCATTCTCCGCTTGTTCTGATGAGTAATTCAGGGTCTGGAATGTCTTTAGTTTGTAATAATTGTGCAAAGTCTTGTTCTTGAAAATTAGCCAAATCAAAACTATTTGCCTGAGCAATTTCATTCAATTTTTTTGCTGCTTCAAGTATTTCCTGCCTTGCAGAATAATTAAGCGCTAACACCAAAGTTAGATTCTTGTTGTCTTTGGTGCGCTCCATGGCTGCCAGTAGTGAATCGTAGCAATTTCCAGGGAGCCCTTTGATATTTCCGATAGTAAGTAAACGAACCCCGTTTTCATGCATTTCGTTGACTTCATTGGTAATGGCTTCGACAAGTAAATTCATAAGCCCCTCTACTTCCTCACTTGGCCTTGACCAATTTTCGGTTGAAAACGCATACATGGTCAGGTAGGGAACGCCTATTTCACGGGCGGTTTTAATTACCTCTTTGACAGATTCAACACCTGCCGCATGGCCAAACAACCTATGCTGTCCTTGTTTTTTAGCCCAACGCCCATTGCCATCCATGATAAATGCAATGTGTTTTGGAAGGTTCTGTAAATCTAAAATGTCTTTGTAATCCATTGGGCCTAACGAAAATACACATTCTTTTCGGAGAATGTCATAAAAAAAGGGAGTGGTAAGACCATTCCCTTTTACATTTTTATTTAATCGGCTTAATCAGCCAATACAATTAGTTTATTATTGTTTAGCTCAGCAACACCACCTTTGATTTCAATAGAAACCGTAGAACCCGATACTTTAAAATTTGGATTCAGTTGCTCAATTGCACCTTTGGCTTCAAACTGAAGCGTGCCTGTTTTAAGAGATGAGATGATCGGCGCGTGGTGATTCAAAACTTGAAAAATACCGTCTAATCCTGGTAAACTTACGCTGTTTACTTCTCCTGAGAACAGGTTTGCTTCTGGTGTGATGATTTCTAGTATCATTATGCTTCAGCTAACATTTTTTCTCCTGCTGCGATTACGTCCTCGATACCACCTTTCAAGTTGAAGGCTGCTTCAGGATATTGGTCGTATTTACCGTCAAGGATTTCATTGAACGCCTTGATGGTGTCTTGGATATCAACCAATACTCCTGGGATACCTGTAAACTGCTCAGCTACGTGGAACGGCTGAGACAAGAAACGTTGAACACGACGAGCTCTGTGAACCACAAGTTTGTCTTCTTCAGATAATTCATCCATACCAAGAATGGCGATGATGTCTTGAAGCTCTTTGTAGCGCTGTAGTGTAATTTTAACGCGTTGTGCACAGCTGTAGTGTTCTTCACCAACAATTTCTGGTGTAAGGATACGTGAAGTAGAATCTAGTGGGTCTACCGCTGGGTAGATACCTAGCTCAGAAATTTTACGAGAAAGTACTGTTGTGGCATCAAGGTGAGCAAACGTGTTTGCCGGAGCCGGGTCAGTAAGGTCATCGGCAGGTACGTATACCGCTTGAACCGATGTAATTGATCCGTTTTTAGTTGAGGTAATGCGCTCTTGCATCGCACCCATTTCAGTAGCTAACGTTGGTTGATAACCTACCGCAGAAGGCATACGACCAAGAAGTGCAGAAACTTCAGAACCAGCTTGAGTAAAGCGGAAGATGTTGTCAACGAAGAAAAGGATATCTTTTCCTTGTCCTTCACCATCACCATCGCGGAAATATTCTGCAATTGTAAGACCCGAAAGCGCAACACGAGCACGGGCTCCTGGAGGCTCATTCATTTGTCCGAATACGAAGGTAGCTTTAGACTCTTTCATTTCATTGAGGTCAACTTTAGAAAGATCCCAACCGCCTTCTTCCATGGAGTGCATAAATGCATCACCATATTTGATAATACCCGATTCAAGCATCTCGCGAAGAAGGTCATTTCCTTCACGCGTACGCTCACCAACACCAGCAAACACAGATAAACCTCCGTGACCTTTAGCGATGTTGTTAATTAATTCTTGGATAAGTACAGTTTTACCTACACCCGCACCTCCGAATAAACCAATTTTACCTCCTTTTGCATAAGGCTCAATTAAGTCAATTACCTTAATCCCTGTAAATAGGATTTCAGTAGCTGTTGAAAGTTGGTCAAATTTTGGAGCTTCGCGGTGAATTGGCAAACCATCGGCGTTTTCCATGACGTTTATGCCGTCAATTGCTTCACCAACTACATTGAAAAGTCTTCCTTTGATGCGGTCTCCTGTTGGAACTTTGATTGGAATCCCTGTAGAAACAACCTCCATTCCGCGCATGAATCCGTCTGTTGAATCCATGGAAATAGCACGAATTGCATTTTCTCCAACATGTGCTTGAACCTCGAGTACTACGCGGGTTCCGTCAGCCTTGAATACTTCAAGTGCATCATAAATGTTGGGTAGCGCTGTACCGCGCTCGAATCGAACGTCCACAACTGGACCGATAACTTGTGAAATTTTTCCTTTGATAGTTGACATCAGCTGTCTTTTAAAATTTGGGCACAAAGATAGGAGTTTTTATTTGTTTACTCAATAAACAAATTCAAGAATTTTTAATCCCGATTTGTGTCGTTTCTAAAAAGCAAGAATCGGACTGGAAAAAATGTAAACAAAAATGACAACACACTGGCTGCTAGGATAATGTTAATGAAATCGAGCGGTTGAAAAACAATAGGAAACGGAACATTAGCTCCGGGCACGATCAACCAACCAAAAGCTTGCTGTGTCCAACATATAATTAAACCGAGAAAGAGCCCTATTACAACACCTGAAAATGACAGCATGAGGCCCTCAAAGAAAAATACCTGGAAACGCTGCTTTTTGCTCAGGCCCATTGATTTGAGAATTAAAATATTTTGCTGCTTTTCATGGATGAGCATCGTGAGGCTTGCCACTAAATTAAACGATGCTAAGACAAAGACGAATAATAGCATCACAAAGACAATGAGCCTTTCTGATTTGCTCGTTTTAAAAATCAATTCGTTTTTTTCAAAAATGGTTTGCACGCTGAATTCAGCACCTAAACATTTTTGAATCTCCAATTGAACCGATTCTAAATCAGCTCCCTTTTCTACGTAAACCAATAACTGGGAGCAAGACCCGGGCATATTCAAAAGGTCTGCTGCCAAATTGTAATCCCATAATAAAACAGACCCGTTTAATTCTTGGTTGTAATTCAACGCCCCCTCAATAAATACCTGTTGTAAATGAAATGGTGTTTTACCTAAACGCATCCTGGCGTTTCTTTTCGGCGCATATACTTGAATATCATTTTGTTCTGAACCGAGACCAAGATTTAATTTTGAAAAGAGGTCTGCACCTAAAAAGGCAAAGCCGCTTTTTTGGGTTGCGCTTACACCAACCCTGTTGATCAAGTGCTTTGGAACCTGAGCGTTTTTCAAAAAAACCTGGTCAACAGCATGCATGTTGGCGTTGATCCAACGCTGGTTTTTTCTCAGCACTACCAACTCTTCGATTTCTTTACTCAATGCTGCAACTCCTTGAATCTTTAACAAGGCTGTTGTATCGATTTCTCTTATGAAAAAACTTTTGCGCGCATTGTGAGATATGGTAATTGGGGCGTCAAACGAAGTGTAAAGTTTGGCAATCATGCCTTCAATGCCATTGAAAGCTGATAATAAAATAACCATTGCTGCGGTGCAAACAGCTATTCCGATGATTGAAATTCGGGAAATGATACTTACAATCGAGCGTTTAGAACGATGAAATAGGTAGCGTTTTGCTATGTAAAAAGCCGTTCGAATGGGCTATTTTTTTAGGAGTTCGTCAATTTTATTGGCGTAATCTAGGGAATCATCTATATGGAAGACAAGATCTGGGATTTTACGCAAATTCTTGAGTCGTTTCCCTACCTCTAATCTGATTTTACCCCTGTTTGCCTGCACACTTTCCAACACTTCTTTTTTGTCTGGACCTGCAAAGATGCTCAGGTATACGCGTGCCAAACTTAAATCAGAGGTTACACGAACTACGGTAACACTGACCATGGCACCAAGACAAATTTCACCTGCCTGACGCTGAAAAAAAGTAGCTAATTCAGCTTGAATAACAGCCTCTATTTTTTGTTGACGAATCGAACTCATATTGCAAAGGTAAGAATACTTGGTGTGCAAGGTCTCATCTAAACAAAAATGTATCTTTGTATCAATGTCTTATTACAGAGAAATATATAATTATACCTTTAAATATAAAGGGCTTGCGTGGGCAACCATTTTATTTAACCTGCTCTTTGTGATTTTCAACTTGCTTTCCTTGGTGCTGTTCGTTCCAGTATTGCAACTCATTTTTCGCAAAAGAGAAGAACTGCACACTGTAATGCCCCCGACCTACAAAGGTGGTTGGTCTGGCCCCTTTGAATACATTCAAGATCAATATAACTTTCAGCTCAGAGAAATTGTGCACTACGACCCAAAGTTGGCTTTGTTGTTTGTGTGTGTCACGGTATTACTGACGTTCGTTCTTAAGAATGTTTTCAGATACGCTGCTGTCTGGACCCAATCTGAATTGCGCATGGCGGCTGTTCGAGATATCCGCGCGGCACTTTTTGAAAAAGCATTGCTCTTGCCCCTCAGCTATCACAGTAAAGAAAAAAAGGGAGACCTCATGGCGCGCATGAACAGCGATGTCAATGAAATTGAAGTTGCAGTAGTCAGTATTCTCGAACTGATTTTCAGAGAGCCTTTAGCTATAATCATCAATTTGCTCACCCTGATATACATGAGCCCAAAGTTGACTTTAATTGCCTTGCTATTATTGCCGCTTTCTGCTTTCGTTATTTCGAGAATTGGCAAGAGTTTGAAAAGAACAGCACACAAAACACAAGAACAACTTGGCTTTCTTTACGCATCCATGGATGAAAACCTCGGTGGCATACGCATCATCAAAGCATTCAACGCAATTCAATTTATTACAGATTCTTTCAAAGCCAAAAATCTTCAACACCAAAAATTAGCCACACGTGTTTTTAGAAAAAGGGATTTATCCCCGTTGCTCAACGAAACACTTGGCGCTGCAGTACTATTAGCTTTGGTCTTCTTTGGAGGGCGCCTTATTCTAGATGGCAAACAAATCGGTTTAACGGGCGAGGTTTTCTTGACTTACATTATTGTTTTCTCCCAATTTTTAAGGCCCATCCAAAGCGTGTCAAACAACATGGCCAACATGACTAAAGCTCAGGCCTCTCAAGACCGCATTAATTCCTTGCTCAATGCCCAAGACAACATCGTTTCTTCTCCGGAGAGCCAAATCAAATCAAGTTTTGACCAAGCTATTCAATTTAATAATGTTCATTTCTCTTACGACCAAAATCAAGTTTTATCCGAAATTAATTGGAAAGTAAATAAAGGGCAACTTGTGGCAATTGTTGGCGAATCCGGGAGTGGAAAATCCACACTCATGGATTTACTGCAAAGATTTTACGACGTGAGTGGGGGCAGTATAGAAATTGATGGTATAGATTTAAAAAAATTGCGTGTTTCCGACTTGCGTTCATTGATTGGTGTCGTCAGTCAAGAGTCTATTTTATTCAACCTCACCGCAGCACAAAACATTGCTTTTGGAGATGAAAACCCCGACCAGCAAAGAATCATTGAAGCGGCAAAGGTGGCAAATGCCTTTGATTTTATTTCTGCACTTGACAACGGTTTTGACACCTTGCTTGGAGAGCGCGGAAACAACCTTTCTGGTGGACAAAAACAACGCATAGCCATTGCTAGGGCTATTTATAAAAACCCTGCTGTATTGATTTTAGACGAGGCAACCTCAGCACTTGACACTGAATCAGAAAGCTTAGTTCAACAAGCGCTTGAAAATCTCATGCAAGAAAGAACCTCCTTTGTGATTGCACATCGTTTATCAACAGTTAAAAACGCTGATGAAATCATCGTTTTGTCAAAAGGAAGAATAATCGAGCAAGGGAAACATGCCGAATTATTAGCGCAAGGTGGCCACTACAAGAAGCTTTGCGAGCTGCAGGGTTTGTCATAAATAAATTCAATAATGCGGTTGCACTTATGTTGTGTTATTTAATTACTTTTGAATTTTAAAAATTCAAATGAACCAAACTATACAGTTCTCAAAAGAACATAACTCAGAGTTTTATAAAACCCTGAAATCCAGAGTAAACAGCTACTTCAAAGACAACAATATTTCGAAGCAAGCCAATGCTGCCATGGTATTCAAAACCTTTGCGTTGTTAGCGCTATTTCTAACGCCTTATGGTTTTCTTTACACCCAAGAATTGCCTACTTTGGCATATGTTGGACTATGGTTTATCATGGGTTTTGGTATGGCTGGTGTTGGGCTTTCTGTCATGCACGACGCGAACCATGGTGCTTATTCTAAAAAAGAATGGGTCAACACGATTGTAAGTAACGTCATGATTATCCTTGGGGGAAGCGCCAGAAACTGGAGAATCCAACATAATGTGTTGCACCACACCTACACCAATGTCTCGAACCACGACGAAGACATTGACCCACCGGTATTCATGTTGCGTTTTTCACCGCACTCTAAACATTATGCTATTCATAAATTCCAACATCTTTATGCGTGGTTTTTTTATGGCATGATGACCTTATTTTGGTTTCTTAGCAAAGACTACCTACAAGCCTTTCGCTACAAGAAAAAAAACCTCATAGCCGCACAGGGCGTTACCTTTACACAACACATGATTGGCATTATTGCATTTAAATTGCTTTATGCTTTTCTGTTTTTATTCTTGCCAATGTATTTTGGTGGTGCTTCTTGGTTAGTCAATGCATTAGGGTTTTTGCTTATGCAATTTGTCTGCGGATTAATTCTTGCCATAATCTTCCAACCAGCACACGTTGTGCCAACTTCTACCTACCCAATGCCAAATGATTCTGGTGTTGTAGAGGCGGACTGGGCGGTAAGCCAGCTTTATAACACGGCTAATTTTGCTCCGAAAGCACGACTTTTCTCTTGGTATGTTGGAGGCTTGAATTACCAAGTTGAACACCACTTGTTTCCGTCTATTTGCCATATCCACTACAAAAAGATATCTCAAATTGTAGAACAAACAGCCAAAGAATACCATTTGCCGTATCACTCTTACCAAACATTTGTTGAGGCCCTTGCCGATCACACGCGCATGCTCAAAAACTTAGGAAAACAAAATCCTTCTTTGGCCTAAAACATGGATTTAGAAGTTTTGCATCAATACTGCATGCAAAAACTTGGTGCATCAGAAAGCTTTCCGTTTGACCAACAAACACTGGTTTTTAAGGTCTTCGGAAAGATGTTTGCGCTTGTCGATGTTGACGACTTTACTTCAATCAATCTGAAATGTGATCCCGAACGCGCCATCGATCTTCGAGAGCGTTATGCCGCCGTGAAACACGGGTTTCATATGAATCACAAACACTGGAACACCATTGTTTTCCATGAAGATGTTTCTGATTCGCTCATTTTAGAGTTAATTGATCACTCTTATCAATTAGTTTATCAAGGATTACCCAAAAAAGTACGAGATGAAAATCCGCTTGGATAAGTATGTTTGGTCTGTGAGGCTTACCAAAACGCGCTCAATGGCTACTGAGCTGATCTCTAAGGGAAAAATCCTTGTCAATGATCAAGTTGTGAAACCATCTAGGGAAATTAAAATAGGGGAGCTCATTATCGTTCAAAAACACAGCGCCAAATTTGAATATCGTGTATTGGGGTTGCTTGACCGCCGCGTTGGCGCGCCGTTAGTTAAAGACTATCTTTCAGACGAAACCAAGGAAGAAGAAATCCAAAAACTAAAGGTTTATCAAGAGGCACAGAGAAACTACAGGCTCTCTGATGGCAAACCAACTAAAAAAGACCGTCGCGAACTAGATCGTTTTCTTGATGACTGGTCTGAATTTAGTTGATTTCGTCAGCTAATATTTTTTCAGCTAAAACGTCGCTTAATTTTATGTAACTTTCTGATGTCCAACCACCTACGTGAGGAGTCAGCACTACATTGTCTGCATTGATCAAATATGAAAATGACTCAGGAAGTTCTTGTTCAAAAAAGGCTTCAAAACTTTTAGATTCATATTCAAGCACATCCAAGCCCGCTCCTTTAATTTTTCCTGTTTTTAATCCTTCAACCAAGGCTTCCGTCTCTACAATTTTGCCGCGAGATAGATTCAATAAATAAAAAGACTTGTGCATTTTTGCCACAAACTCTTGATTGAATAAGTAGCGGGTTTCTTTATTTTGAGGGATGTGAAAACTTAAAACATCTGCTTGTTCTAAAATAGCATTCAAGGTACACTCCTGAACAAAGTGATCGCCAAAGCCGGTTTTATACTTATCATAAGCCAAAACACGGACATCAAAACCACGCAGTTTTTTAGCAAAAGCCGACCCGTTATTTCCAAAACCAATAATGCCCACAACCTTTCCGTCGAGCTCCTCGCCTCTATTTTGCTCCCTCAGCCAGAGACCATTACTTACCTCCTTATTTGCCTTCTGAATTTTATGAAACAAAGAAAGCAACATGCCTAAGGCGTGTTCTGCAACTGCATTTCGATTTCCCTCTGGAGAATTATAGATTCGAATTCCTAATTCCTTACAAATCTTGGTGTCTATGTTTTCGAGCCCAGAACCAGAGCGCGCAATAAATTTTAAGTTTTGGCAATTTGCAAGAAATTGAGCGTCGATAGTAAACCTTGATCTGATGACTATACCGTAAGCATTGTTCAAATCAGGCAAGAGGTTTTCAAAATTCGTTTTAGTGTGATCTAAACATTTCATTCCGGCTTGTGTCAATTTTTGCTCAAGGATCGGATGAACACTATCTATAAAAACAACTTGTTTTGAACTCATGATTTAAAATTACCGATATTTTCGGCATTCCACAGTAAAAACGCTAAAAACACGTCGTTTCTCGTGCGTTTTTTCATGTTGGTCAAGGTGATTGTGTATCGAGGTGTGGAAAAGGCGCTTAAAACGGCTAAAAACCGGTTTTAGCGACCCAAATGTATAAGTAAAACCGAAATGTCACTAGGAGAGACCCCTGAAACGCGCGCAGCCTGCCCAATAGTTGCTGGTTTGATTTTGGATAGCTTTTCTTTGGCTTCAATACTCAAACTTTTAATTTGACGATAGTCAAGGTCTGGATTTATTTTTAAATCTTCTAAGCGTTGTAACTTTTGAGCTTGCTCTTCTTCGCGTTCAATATAACCCTCGTATTTCAAAAGTATCTCGGCTTGCTCAAGCGCTAATGGGTCTGTCAATTTAATTTCTTCAACCAAAGACTTGATTGGTTCGCTGATTGAAACCAAATCATCAAGGGTTATGTGAGGCCGCGTTATCAAAGATGCTGCTTTTACTTGTTGATTGATCGGTGCAGAATCTTTGGTGGTAAGCATTTCATTTGCTTGCTCAGGTGTTACGCCAATATCGCGCAACTTACTCTTCAAAAGATTTGTGTTGGCCTGTTTTGTTTGTACACGCTTTAAATCTGTATCATCTGCCAAGCCAATTTGATGGCCAAGAGGTGTTAGCCTTTCATCGGCGTTATCTTGTCTCAATAGAATCCTAAACTCGGCTCGGCTAGTAAACATTCTATAAGGCTCATTCGTGCCTTTAGTAATCAAATCATCTATCAAAACCCCTATATAAGCTTCACTTCGAGTTAAAATAAATGGGTCTTTTTCGTAAACTTTCTTGTGTGCATTGATGCCCGCCATTAGTCCTTGGCAAGCAGCCTCCTCATAACCCGTGGTTCCATTGATTTGCCCCGCAAAAAACAAATTCTCAACCAGCTTGGTTTCTAAGGTGTGGCTCAATTGGGTTGGTGGAAAATAATCGTATTCTATCGCGTATCCAGGTCTAAACATTTTTGCGTTTTCAAAACCAGGGATGCTTTTTAATGCTAAATTTTGTACGTCTTCAGGGAGTGAGGTTGAAAATCCATTTACATAAATTTCAACAGTATTCCACCCTTCGGGTTCTACAAAAATTTGATGTCTTTCTCTATCTGCGAAACGAGATATTTTGTCTTCAATGCTTGGGCAATAGCGCGGTCCAGAACTTTTAATAGCACCATTAAACATGGGCGACCTATCAAATCCTGTTCTCAATAACTCGTGTGTTTGCTCGTTGGTGTAAGTTATATGACAAGGTAATTGTTTAGATAAAGCAGGCGTACTTCCATAGCTAAATTTTGAAGGGTTTTCGTCTCCAAGTTGTATTTCCATTTTGGAATAGTCGAGGCTGCGGCCATCAACCCTTGGCGGAGTTCCTGTTTTCATTCGGCCCGCCTCAAAACCAAGCTCAACCAAAGATTCTGTTAATCCTACAGCGGCTTTTTCTCCTGCCCGACCCCCACCATATTGTTTTTCACCTAAGTGGATCAAGCCATTTAAAAACGTTCCGTTTGTTAACACAACCGCTTTTCCGTAAACCTTTGTGCCCATCGCCATTCGAACTCCAACCACCTTGTTTCCTTCAGTGAGCACGCCAACACACATGTCTTGCCAAAAGTCTACATTTTTATTTTGTTCTAATAAATAACGCCATTCCAATGAAAATAAAACCCTGTCGTTTTGTGTCCGAGGAGACCACATTGCTGGGCCTTTGGACCTATTAAGCATTCGAAACTGAATAGCGCTTTTATCACTAACAATTCCAGAACCACCTCCTAATGCGTCTATCTCTCGTACGATTTGACCCTTGGCAACCCCGCCCATTGCTGGATTACAGCTCATTTGAGCAATGGTGTTCATGTTCATTGTGACTAATAAAACCTTACTTCCCATTCGGGCCGCAGCGTTTGCTGCCTCACAACCTGCGTGGCCAGCTCCAACTACAATTACGTCGTATTTATCTAACATCATAACAGTATTGTTTCACGTGAAACAACAATGGACAATCTTATTTTGTTTCACATGAAACAAAAAGATCTAGGTATTTATTTTCTTTGGTGCGCATCATTTTCTCATCAGATGCAGACTTGTCTTTATAACCACACAAGTGCAATAAACCATGAAAGACAACCCTGTGTAGTTCCTCCTCAAAGGAAACTTTTAAAATTTCCGAGTTTTCTTTTACGCGCGGCAAAGATATCATAATGTCACCAGAAACCATCGCGCCAATTGAATAATCAAACGTGATAACATCTGTATAGTAATCATGATTAAGGTATTGCTTGTTGACCTCAAGAAGATAGTCGTCGTCGGTAAAAACAACACTTAAGTCTTTTAGCTCTTTCTCTTCTGAGAGTGCGAGAGTTTTGAGTTGTGTTTTGAGCGTTTTCTTAGAAATGAAGCCGGGTATTCTCACACCCAGATTGATAATTTGTATCATTTCTGAAAATAAAGGTTTACAGTGTTTCCAGGTGTTTCGAATTCAACCTCATCTGCTAGGTTCTTCATTAAAAAAACACCGCGGCCACTTTCTTTGAAAATATTTTCTGGAGCAGTGGGGTCTGGCAGCGCATCAAAAGCAAAGCCGGTTCCTTGATCTTTTACCTGTATACAAAAAACCGAAGGCTCATTTAGAACACTGATCTTTACATTCAATGCAGGATTATTTTTATTACCATGGGAAATCGCATTATTAACTGCTTCAGATACAGCTATAAGCACGTTTCCAAAAGCTTCGTCATGGACACCAAGGTCTTGACAAACTGACCCTACCAACTTTTCTACATCTATAAGTGACTGATAATCAGATGGTAAAACTAATTCTTTAACAATATTTAATCCTTCTTTCATAAGCTAAAAGTCTGGAACTATAATTGAAGATATTGATCTGCACGTTGCTT
>JBJTCG010000129.1:0-8828 GCA_046091725.1 Flavobacteriales bacterium
GTGGGCTTACCTTACACCCTTCTCGTAAGCTTCTTCTTGTTCTTTTATTACAAAAACATTGACCCAAGTTTCAATGCACATAAACTGGCGCAAATAGAAGCCCAAATGGATAGTAAAGCAGAGATTGCCCAGCCAAATTAACTTTTGAAAACAACTTTCCTATAGATTACAGCAATCAGGAGGCTATTGAGCGTACTGTAAACCAACAATGCAAGCAAACTCACGCTCAGTGTAAATTGAGGATTATACATCATGGACATATTTTGCTTGGCAAGGCTCCGGATTTCTTGATCTGTTTTGTTTTCAAGGGCCTGATTGCTTTTTCTAATCTGGGCAATCTCAGCTTTACTATCCATTTGGGCTTTTATTTGCGCCAGTTTATGTGCATTGAAACTTGGGTCAATGTTTTTGTAATAAAAGAACAAGAAGAAGCTTACGAGAAGGGTGTAAGGTAAGCCCACGGAAAGACCGTTCTTGATATCAGTAAGGATATTACTTTCTGTTTCAGTACGCTTTTTGAAATACAAGAATAAGGCAATGCTGGCCGTTAAAAATCCCATGTTGAGTAACACAAATGGTTGGATAACGTGTAATTGCCACTGAAGCAAAAACGCCAATAGTTTGAGGGCAACGAATGCAGCCCCAAAACTTAGCGCATAAAACCAAGCACTTTTCATTAGCTATTCATTGAAACTAAGAATTCTTCGTTGGATAAAGTGTTTTCCATGTGTGATTTCATGAATTCCATGGCCTCAACCGGATTCATGTCAGCGATGAATTTACGCAACAACCATACGCGTTGTAGCACATCTTTGCCAACAAGGAGGTCTTCACGACGCGTACCAGAGGCAGTGATGTCAATTGCAGGGTAAATGCGTCGATTGGATATTTTACGATCGAGTTGTAGCTCCATGTTACCAGTTCCTTTGAATTCTTCAAAGATGACTTCATCCATTTTAGAGCCAGTTTCAGTAAGTGCGGTGGCAAGTATGGACAAAGAACCGCCATTTTCAATTTTGCGTGCGGACCCAAAGAATCTTTTAGGTTTGTGTAGCGCGTTTGCATCTACACCACCCGAGAGTACTTTACCAGAGGCAGGAGATACTGTGTTGTAAGCCCGTGCCAAACGAGTAATTGAATCGAGCAAGATGCAGACATCGTGTCCACACTCGACCATTCTTTTTGCTTTTTCAAGTACCATATTGGTCACTTTTACGTGGCGCTCAGCAGGTTCGTCGAAGGTAGAAGCAATCACTTCTGCTTTGACCGAACGCGCCATGTCTGTTACTTCTTCAGGACGCTCGTCAATGAGCAATACGATGAGGTATGTTTCAGGATGGTTGGCAGCAATGGCATTGGCCACATCCTTGAGCAACATGGTTTTACCCGTTTTAGGCTGTGCCACAATCATACCGCGCTGTCCTTTACCAATTGGTGCAAATAAATCCATGACACGCGTAGAAAGTGTTTCTTGCGAATGGCCTGTCAATTTGAATTTTTCAGAAGGAAACAGCGGAGTCAAGTATTGAAAAGGAACTCGGTCTCGGATATATGAAGGGTCACGACCATTAATAGACTCTACTTTGACCAATGGAAAGAATTTTTCTCCTTCACGTGGTGGTCTGATTGTGCCTTTGACAGTATCTCCAGTTTTGAGACCAAATAATTTAATTTGATTCTGTGAAACATAGATATCATCAGGGGAGGGCAGGTAGTTATAATCAGAGGAGCGTAAAAATCCGTAGCCGTCTTGAATGACTTCAAGTACTCCTTCTGCAGTTACAATGCCAACTAAATCGTAGTGTTCTTCTTTAAATGGTTCAGGAGTGGATTGTTCTTTGTTATTTTCTGTTGTTGCTGGATCGGTGTGGTTTGGATCGTTGCGACGCTGAAAACGCGGGTTATTTGGATTTTTAGAATTGCTTTGATGTTGATGCTGCTGTTTGTCTCGCTTTGAGTGTTGCTTAGGTGCCTGCACCGTTTCTGTTGAGTTATCTTCACTTGAGGTGGTTGCAAGCGTTGATGATGCTTCCACTTCTTTTTCAACGACTTGCGTTTCAACGGCTGCTTGAGGTTTTCTGGCCCTTTTCGGTCTGTTGTTTTCTTGACTTGGGCTAGAATCTGCAGGAGCAGCAACGGCTTCATTGGTTTTGTCGCCCATTATGGCTTCAATGATTTCGTTTTTTTTAAGGGAAGCAGCGTCGATGCCAAGACTTTGTGCAATGACGCGGAGGTCTGAGATTTTTTTACTCTCTAATGTTTTAAGATCCATCAATGGTAAGTTAAGTGCTGAATTTAGAGCAGGCCCTGAAATGGGCAATTGGAAATTCGTTGCAAGTTTAAGCAAAAATCATATAAAAACGCCACAGAATTGAATAAATCTATGTTTTTCGTTTTTGTTTTTTTGCAGCAGGAAATAGAATGTTGTTTAAAATGAGTCGGTACCCAGGTGAATTTGGGTGTAAATTGAGGTCTGTAGGAGGGTCGCCAACTAAATGTTGGTAGTCTTCGGGGTCATGGCCACCGTAGAAAGTCCAGGTGCCTTGGCCAAACTCACCGTGTACATAGCGCGCAGTATTAGCAGCCTTGTTTTCGCCAAGGATCAGGACATTGGGCTTGATGAATTCTTTATGGAAATCGGTTGTTTGTCCCATGAAGCCGTTTATCACATCGACATGGCATTGCGTAAGCATTGTAGGTACGACATCCCATTTTGCAGAAAAATCAAATAAGGTAAATTGATCGCTTTTTTCATTGATGATTCTTTGTGTTCGGAGGTCTGTGCCGTCGATATCAGAATATTCATAAACCATCGGATCTTTGATAAGATGAAAATTATAAAATGCAAAAGTGCTATTGTAATCGAGTTTATCTTGGGCCTTTGGATCTGAAGGTGTGCCATCAAAAACAGCTTCTTGGATGTCTACATTTTCAGCAGCTAAAGCAATATCGAAGGAATCGGTACCGGAACACATTGTAAAAAGAAAACCACCGCCAATGACAAAGTTTCGAATATTGACAGCAACAGCACGCTTCAGCGCAGCAGTGCTGGCATAGCCTAGTTTTGCGGCCGATGCTTCGGTACGGGCCACCTCTTGTTGATACCAACTTTGCATACGCGCCGAGCCATAAAATTTACCGTACTGTCCTGTGAAATCTTCGTGGTGTAAGTGCAGCCAATCGTATTTAGGTAAAATGCCATTAACGATGGCAGAGTCGTAAATTTTATCGTATTTGATTTCGGCATATTCTAAAACAAGTGTGACGGCGTCATCCCAAGGAAGTTTATTGGGCGGGGTATACACTGCTATTTTTGGCGCTTTTTCAAGCTGGACAACTTCCATATTAACCTCTGGGTCATTGATTTGGGCTTTGATTTGATTGACCTGCCCATCGGCTAAAATTTGATAACTCACGTTGCGCAGTAAAAGTTCTTCTTCGAGGCTACGTAGGTGGGGCATTAAAAAAGAGCCCCCTCGGTAATTGAGCAACCACTCAATGGTAATTTGATTCTCGAGTGTCCAGTAGGCAATACCGTAGGCTTTTAGGTGATTTTTTTGGGTGTCGTCCATAGGGACCAATATTTGACTGGCAAATAATTGATTCGTAAAAAAACAACAACATAGAAAGAACAGAACTTTAGAAAGGATCTTCATCGCCATCTTCTTTGCTAAAAATATCTTCTTCAGTTTCATCCATCTTGCTTTTCATGGTGTAGGTAGCAAACTCTTGATTGAACTGATTGAGGCTATTGGTGCTAGGATTTGGTAAGTCAAGGCCTTGGACTTCATCGAGGTTTTCAAAGCGAGCAAATTCAGGTACAAAGCGCAACCTGACATTTTTAAGCGCACCATTTCGGTGTTTGGCAATTATGATTTCTCCGGTTCCTAGTGTTGAGTTGCCGTCTGGATCTTGCGTAATATCGTAGTATTCTGGACGGTAAATAAAGGATACGATATCGGCATCTTGTTCAATGGCTCCGGATTCGCGGAGGTCGGAAAGTAGTGGGCGTTTGTCACCACCTCTGGTTTCAACAGAACGACTGAGCTGACTCAGGGCAATGATCGGAACGTTGAGTTCTTTGGCAATCTCTTTGATTGACCTCGAAATGGTGGATATTTCTTGCTCTCGGTTTCCTCCGCTCTTGGAATCTTTGGCGCTCATGAGTTGCAAGTAATCGATGATCACAAGATCGATGTTATACTGCGCTTTCAAGCGGCGACACTTAGCGCGGAAGTCAAAGATGTTGATACCTGGAGTGTCGTCAATGTAGATAGGCGCTTCGGCTAATTTACCGATGCGTGTATGTAATTGTTGGAATTCATGTTCTTTGAGGTCTCCTTTTCTGAGTTTTTCAGCGGGTAATCTGGACTCACTGGCAATCAGACGTTTAACCAATTGAACCGAAGACATCTCAAGCGAAAAGATTGCGACCCCTTTGCCATAATCGACAGCTGTGTTTCGGGCCATGGAAAGGACAAAAGCCGTTTTACCCATACCTGGTCGGGCAGCCAATACGATCATGTCTGAGCGCTGCCAGCCAGCAGTTACTTTGTCGAGGTCGTGGAAGCCAGTTGGAATACCAGAAACGCCGTCGGCATTTTTGGAAGCCAATTCAATTTCGTGAATAGCTTCTTGCACAATATAGGACATCGTACCCACTTGCTTGGACATGTTGTTTTCAGCAATACTGAATAAATCAGATTCAGCGTCATTGAGCAAATCAAATACATCTCGGGTATCGTCGTAGGCATCACGAATGATTTTTGAACTGACGTTGATGAGTTCTCTTTTGATAAATTTTTCTGCAAGAATACGGGCATGATGCTGAACGTGGGCAGCACTTGCTACACGAGTAGTTAAAGAGGCTACATAAGGGGTGCCGCCGGCCAATTCGAGTTCACCACTTTTTTGGAGTTGTGCAGTTACGGTTACTAAGTCAATAGGGTTGGTTGCTGCAAAGAGTGCTCTGATTGCTTTAAAGATGTGCTGATGGCGAACATCGTAAAAAGTTTTTTCAGAAAGAATATCAATCGTATCGTTTATAGCTTTGCTTTCAAGCATCATTGCGCCAAGCACAACTTGTTCAATATCAGTTGCTTGAGGCGGTATTCTGCCAATTTCAGCCAACGCTTGTTGGGCGTTCTTGACACGTGTAATTGGCGTTCGATTGCTTTGCGGGTTCTCCATAAAACAAATATAGGGAAAGGCTGCTGTTTATTATAATTTGAAAAAAAGGAGTTTTAAAAAAGTTGTAAAGGAGGGTTTTGAACAATTGTTGATATCAGCGCAATTCTTTCTTGGCGGCGGCAGTACCGATTGTTCTTGTAATGATATCAGTCTCTAATTTTGGCGAACGGGCAGGTGAATAAGCGCGACCGTAAAAAATGATTTGTAAATGGAGTTTGTTCCAAAGATGTTCCGCAAAAATTGCCTTGGCATCTTTTTCTGTTTGAACTACGTTTTTTCCTGAGGTCAAACCCCAACGTGTCAATAGTCTATGGATGTGCGTATCTACCGGAAAAGCAGGAAATCCAAATGCCTGAGACATCACTACGGATGCGGTTTTGTGACCCACACCAGGAAGTGCCTCGAGTGCTTCATAGTTTGCTGGTACTTCTCCATTATATTGATTGATTAATATTTGAGACAACGCAGATATGGCAGCAGCCTTTTTTGGTGAAAGCCCGCAAGGTCTAATGATTGCTTGAATTTGCGCAGTTGGAACAGCTGCCATGTCAAAAGGATTGTTGGCCAATTTAAACAAGGCTGGCGTTACTTGATTGACGCGTTCATCGGTGCATTGTGCTGAAAGCAATACGGCAATAAGTAAGGTATACGGATCAGAATGATCGAGCGGAATCGGAGTTGTTGGAAAGAGTTGTTCAAGAGTGTCGACAACAAATTGTGCCTTTTCTTTTTTAGTTTTCATAGTGCTCCAAAGCTAAGTAGGTGTAACCATCTTTGTTCAGTGAGTAAGAAATACAAAATAAAAGGCCCAACCATAAACCTTGAAAAGTAGGAGCCTGCTACAAAGATAATATCTGCACTCGCAAAGCGCCAACTCACAAACGGAAACAAGAAGGCTAGGCTCACCCAAATCTGTGCCCAATAGAATGTGAAATGGACAGGTGTGCGTAAAATAAAATGGTTGTCTTGAAGCTGTATCGATTTTACCTGATGTAGCCACGGAGTTTCAACAGTATGGATCGTATTGGATTTGATTAATTCTTGGCTAAAATAATCGGCTAACCAAAAATTTCTGTCGTCTGTACTTTTGAAAAGTTGCACAAAGTGCCCGTTCATGCTTTGGTATGTTTTAAGCCCATAGCTTTCAGGGTAGATGCGGACGGTTTTTTCAGACAAGAAAAAATCAACCCATACTACAAAAAATAAACAAAGGCCTAAGATGGCCGCAGTTTGATGCCATATGCCTTTCCAAGAAGTTTTCAAATTGTTGAGGTAAGCTGCTTTATAGGCTTCTTCAGCCTTCTTGCGCGCTGCATATTTTTCGCGGGCTTGTTTTCGATATGCTTCGTAGGCAGCACGTTGGTTAGCGTCTTCTTGGGCTTGTTGACTTTCTTTTCTTTTGACATCAGCGTTACTTTGCGTAACACTAGGCTTTCCATGAAGTATTTGTTCATAGGCAGCCTGTATAGCTATGAATTTTTCTTGGGCACCCGTTTGCTTATTTTTATCCGGGTGGTATTTTTTAACCAAACTTCGGTAAGCCCTTCTGACTTCTTGGGGGCTTGCATCTGGCTTGATACCTAATATTTTAAATGGATTTCCAGACTTCATGACTGCTTGCGTCTAGTGTAGCTTGCCGCTGAATTTTTAAAGTTGAGCTGCGGATAAATTGTTCTATAAAAAGAACTTTTTTTGGTCTTTCGGCGACCAGAAGCCCTGCGTGTTCCCATGGAATCTCAAGTTCAATAGGAGTTCCTTCGAAAACTAAACCTACCACCTCGCCCCATTTGTCATCCTTCACACCAATGATAAAAAATGACTGCTTGATAAATGGATTTAATTTTTGCTCGATCAATTCTGGCAAAACCTTCGCGCCGCCTGTAA
Organism: Flavobacteriales bacterium; assembly: GCA_046091725.1. Lineage (GTDB taxonomy): Bacteria > Bacteroidota > Bacteroidia > Flavobacteriales_D > Crocinitomicaceae > UBA952. The sequence continues at coordinate 7,075 of JBJTCG010000129.1, forward strand.
TGATTGCAAAATCGGCCCGACCAAGCCAGTCAAAATGCTTTGAATCGATCAGGTGTACGATATCATTGGTGATTATAGGTTCCGGTTGTAAGTCCGGATAATGGATCTTGAGGCAATGATTTTGTTGTTCAAAATGAACACCATTCAATGCTTCAAAAGGAGGGATATCTTGCCTATCAATACGGCGCAATGCCACATGTGACAACGTTTCTGTCATGCCATAACTTTGAATAAGATGAATGTTTTGTAACAGGCAAGTATTGATGAGTTCAGTAGTCAATGGACCACCGCCGATGAGGATTTGTTGGATGTTTTTCAATTTATTTGACTCATTGGTCAGACTTTCTGAAAGTTGCGTCGGAACAAGTGAAATGAAATTGATGGGTGTATCAAAATTACGCAAAGGGCGAGCAGCAGGGGTGTCAATCCAGAGTTCGAATCCGGCAACCATTGCACGCGCTAATTGCATCAGGCCTCCAACGCTGCTGAGGGGTAAGCAAACCAACGCTTTGGTATGTGCATTTAAATGCAGCGCCTCCACACTGGCTTGAGCTGAAACGAGCAATTGATTTTTACTAAACTTAAAAATCTGGGGTTGCCCTGTCGAGCCTGAACTTCTGAATTCAAAAGGAAGGTTTTGTTGCCACGACAATAAGAATGATTGCACTTGTTGTTGCAATTCAGGAGCGTTAGAAAGTAAATGCCAATTGGAGGGAATCAATAGTCGATATCTAGGTTAAAACGATTCTTGAGCGTGTGTAAATTGGGGTTTTTGCGAGCCAAAGCAGCAAATTTGTCTTTGCCCGTTAAAAACTTGACTTCTTCTTCTCCTGCTTCCGATAAAGTTATTTGGATGTCCAGGTGGTAATTGCGCAGTTGTTTGCGCATGAAATCTTTGAATGCCAACAGGTGTGTTTGAATGTAATTTTGTTGCACAAGGTTGTCTACCACGATTTCAAGGGTTTCTTCACTTTTTAAAATGGGATCTCTTTTGATAAGGGCATTGTAGAACGTTTCCATGCCGTTTTCTTTGAGCTGAAATGCATATTGTTTCCAGTACATTTTGACGTGATCTAGGTGGAAACCTTCTCTTGGTAGGTCTTCTTGATTGAGCTGATTGACGCTTTCTTTTTCCTTCTCGAGCACATCTCTGATGGAGATAATATTGCTTTTTACCTGCCCTTGAGGTTTGGAAAGGGTGGGTTGCACAACTGGCTGAGGTGCTGAAGATACAATGGTAGATGTTTGTTTGGTAGCTTCGTTATTATTGGCTACAGCTGCTTTTAGGTTTGAGTTTCCTGTAGAGGCTTTGCGCAGGGTTTGCTTAGGAAATGGCAGGATGTCAATGCGCTCCGTTAGTCCTTTTTTTTTTCTTGCTCTTGCCTTAGGGAACAGAGCTGCATCAAAGCTACTTCGATGAGAAGCCTTTGGTTTTTAGATGACTTATAGGAGACATCAGTTTTGGATAAAACTTGTAAGCCTCTGAGCAAGCGTTGCCCTTCAATTTCGTTGGCTTGTGAAATGTAGCGCTGTTTGATGGCGTCCGGAGCTTCGAGTAAAGAAGCAGTTTTTGGATCTTTACAGACTAATAGATTGCGCAAATGTTCGGCTAAACCAACCACGAAATGATGTCCGTCAAAGCCTTTCTCGTAGATGTCGTTTAAAATGAGTAAGGCAGCAGAAATATCTTCTTTTTCAGCGGCATCAGTGACTTTGAAGTAATATTCGTAGTCAAGGATGTGCAGGTTGTCAAG
>JBJTCG010000130.1:0-2703 GCA_046091725.1 Flavobacteriales bacterium
GCGCTTCCTATCACAATGGAATTGCCTACAACAGGTGTGCATAGCTTTGTAATCGAAGACCTCGAGATCTCTAATGGTTTGGTTTGGTTAGAAGACAAGCAAGAAGAAATGATACAAGCGCTTGAGCCAGGAACTATTTATGAGTTCTATGCCAACTCAGGTATCAACGCAGAGCGTTTTGTGCTGCACTTCCAACTCATCGACGACGCAACACCAGTTAATGTGTACAACGAAGTAAACAGCTCAGCTAACTTTAACGGTAAAGGTGCCAGTGTACACGCTGAAGCTGCTGGTGTGGTAGTTATTAAACTTCCTGCAACAACAGAAGGTGTAACTGATATTCAAATCCGAGATGCAGCTGGTAAGTTGGTTTACAGTGGTTCAACAAACACACTTGAAACAAGTGTTCAGTTGGAGCAAGCAAATGGTATTTACTATGTAACCTTGAACAGCAACTCTGGCGTAGAAGTACGCAAAGTATTTGTTCAACAATAAGCATTGGATATCTTAAATAAAAATTAAAAAGATGAAAACAACTCAAAATACAACCGCAACAAAAAAGCAGCATTACACAGCTCCAAAAGTTGAAAAAGTTGCACTTGATCATGAAATCTCAATGGTGATGATGTCCAATCCACCAGGTGAGGGAATGCCTACCCAAGACCCACTCATGTCTTTGAAAGGGTTTAGGTTGTTCAAGTAACAAAACTCAAACTTCAAATAAAAAGCAGCCTCAAAAGGGCTGCTTTTTTGTTGAGTGACAGAGGTATGTGCAAAGAATAACAAGTTGAGTATAATGAAATTCTATAAGAAAACTATATTTGAAATTCAGTGTTAATCTATACATTGCTTAGTTTTGCAAGCAATATTGATCATTTACTTTGAGATTAATTTCAGCTTATGAAAAAACTCCATAAACTACTATTTTTGCTTGGTTGCTTCCAAGCATTTATTTCAAGTGCACAACATCTAACAATTTCTAATACCGGTCAAACTGGAACATCTGGCACGAACTGGAGTATTTCTAATAATATTTTACAACTTGCCGTATCAGGAAGCGCCAATGTTCATCCAAGCGTAATTGAAAATCACCTTACAAATAACGGCGATTTAACCATCAGCATTCCTAAAATAATTGGTACTAATAGGAACATCATTATTTCAAATTCAATAAATTACACAGGTAATAATAACAGAACACTTTACTTAAACGCACCCAATTATTTCTACATTTCGTCAGGCGCAAATTTAACATCAACTAATGCTGCGCTCAATTTAGTATTTAGAGCGATATGTTTGCCGGGTTCTCCAGATGCTGGCTTTGTACAAATTGTAAACTCGATAATTAATACTAATGGTGGACATCTATGGATTGCCGGGGGGCCTACTGATGCCACATGGAATGGTCTTACGGTAGGAAATCATTATGCTAGAACTTGGCAGGATGACGCAAAAGGTCTAGAAATTACTGGAAGCTCAATTACTACGAATGGCGGTCATTTATATATTGCCGGTTATTCTTGGAATTCTGCAAACACGAATGGAAATAATTATGGGATTTACTTAGACAACAGTTCCTTTTCAACTAACGGTGGAAATATTGAGATTGATGGTTATGTGAATGGCTTATTTGCCACAGGCGCTGGAACGAGAATAGACGCAATTACCGGTCATATTTCATTCAATACAACAACAGGAAATATCTGGATTAAAGGCTACGGTGGAGATTCATCAGGAGCTGGAATAGGGTCATGGCGACATGGACTAATGGTAAATTCAGAAAATCCCGGACTATACAAAGTTTCTATATCCACAACGAGTGGAGACATTACATTAAATGGTACAGCAGCTTTTAGTAATTCGACCGTCAATGATGCCGAAGGATTATACATTGGAAGTATTGTGGTTGCTTCCGGAATTAATATAAGCTCACAAACAGGTAATATTTTATTGACAGGTTCTAATACAAGATCAACAACTGGTCAATTTTGTAATGGAATTAGACTAAATGCGGGAAATATTACAAAAGCAATTTGCATCGGTGATGACGGCGTCACAACCTATTCAGGTAATATTACTATGAGAGCGAATGCTATTTTACAACGTAATAATCAAGCTAGTGCCGGGTCTATTTCTGTAAAAACTCAAGGGGCATTAACAGTTGAACCGCTTGATGCGCAGTTCACACATTTAAGATCTGGTAGTTCGGGAACCTTAACTTTCGACAACGACTGGGATTTTGGCACAGCCGCTACTGCCATTAATATTGGTAAGTCCACCAATACTTTCGGTTATTCGATCAGTAATGCAATTACAGCCAATGGGCCTATCAATATTTATAGTGGTGCCCTCACACTCAATGCCAATTTGAGTTCAACAAATGCTGGCACTGGCGATATCCTTATCAAAGGGTCAACACTCGCAGGCACGGGTGCAATTTCCATTGCTAACGGCAAAAACTTGACACTCAACTTGAGTTCAAATTCAACATTCGCAAACGCCATCAATGGAACAAATGCTAATTTGATCAAAGATGGAGCTGGCACCTTGACACTTTCTGCAAATACTGCCTATTCTGGTAGCACCACAATCAACGGTGGTACCCTCCAATTCAATGAAAACAAAGCATTTAACGCCATTTCAATTGCAAGTGGTGCTACACTTGCTTTGGGGCCAAATAAACAGTTCGATTTCAATAGTTCA
>JBJTCG010000131.1:0-12082 GCA_046091725.1 Flavobacteriales bacterium
AATTGTTGCTGTTACAGGAGCAGTTCCTGCGTTCACAGCAGTAAATGCAGGAATAGTAGCTGTGGTTCCTGAAGCGGCTAATCCAATTGATGGCGTGTTGTTAGTCCAAGCATATGTTGAACCAACCAAGTTATTTGTTAGAGTAACCAAAGTAGTAGACGCACCATTACAAACTGTTTGGTTTGCAATTGCACCAATGATTGGAGCTGGGTTTACAGTCACATTAACAGTTGACTGAGCCGTACAACCATTTGCGTTGGTTACTGTAAGTGTATAAGTCGTTGTTATAGGTGCTGCCGTAGCATTAACTGCTGTGAAAGGAACACCATTTGTAACTGAGTTGTTCCAAGAATAAGTACCTGTACCAGAACCTGAAAGCGTTACTGATGCGCCTCCACAAACTGTTTGGTTAGAACCTGCATTGGCAGTTGGTAATGCATTGATTGTTACAGCAGCTGTTCCTGTAAGCGTGTTTGAACATGCTCCGTTAGAAACTGACACTAGGTTAAGCGTTTGAGCAACCGTTGCACCAGTTACCGTTACGGTAGCTGTACCACCAACAGCAATAGTTGCTGTTGTGTTTGATCCGCCGTTAAGGTTGTAAGTAACAACATGACCAGCTGTACCTGTAATAGTAAATACAGCATTAGCACCACTACAAATAGCTGCTGCATTTGCCGCAACCGTTGCTACAATTTGTGGCCCTTCAGTAATTACTATAGCGGCTGTACTATTTTGACAGAAGTTACCGTCAGTTACAGTCAAGACGTATGATCCTGCTCCAATTGAAGAAAGGTCTTCTGTTGTAGCGAAGTTGACGCCATTTTTCTTCCATTGGAACGTGAAAGCTGGTGATCCACCAGTAATAGTTGCATTGATAGCACCATTGGTTCCTTGGAAACAAGTTGCGTTGGTCGCAACTGTCGCGATATTAATTGCAGGAGGTGAAGTAATGACGAGGTTCGTTAGCGTAGCTGTACAAGAATTTGCATCAGTTACAGTTACCGCATAAGTTCCAGGAGCAAGATTGTAAACTTGATCTTGTGTTGCAGAAGTAAAGCTGTTCGGACCAGTCCAAGCATAAGTGTAAGGGCTTGTTCCACCTGAAACTGAGATAAAGTATGCACCATCTGTTGTATTTGCACAAGAGGCCGGTGAACCACCATCGTCAGTAATTGCAAGCGCGGTTGGTTGTGTAATTGTAATTGTCGCAGATGTTACAGTACAGTTATTGGCATCTCTAACTGTTACGGTGTAAGTGCCAGCAGCTAAACCAGTAAACGATGTAGAAGCTTGGAATGTTGTTCCGTTGATAGAGTATGTGTATGGAGCCGTACCACCAGTAGCAGACGCAGTGATAGTTCCGTTAGATCCACCAAAACATGAAACATTCGTTTTAACGCCAGATGCAACGAGTAAAGTTGGTTGAGTAATTGTAGCAGATGCATTGGCAGTACAACCATTAGCATCCGTAATAACCACTGCATAAGTTCCTGCAGGTCTTGAAGCTAAATCTTCAGTAGTTGCAGTGAAGGAAGTTCCCGTCCAAGCAAATGAGTAAGGAGTTGATCCTCCTGTGACTGTTAAGTTGATCGCACCAGTAGAAGCACCATTACAAAGTACGTTTGTCACTGCAGTTGAAGTTGCCAATGCGGTAGGTTGAGTAATTGTTGTAGTTGCAGTAGTTGTACAGTTATTCGCATCTCTTACAGTTACTGTGTAAGTACCGGCTGCCAATCCTGTGAAATTAGCTGAAGCTTGGAAAGTTGTGCCATTGATTGAGTAAGTATATCCTGTTGTGCCACCGCCTGCAGTTGCAGTAATTGTTCCGTTTGTACCACCATTACATGATACTGGAGTATTTACTGCTGTCAGTGTTAGAGCTGTTGGTTGAGTAATTGTAGCAGATGCATTGGCAGTACAACCATTAGCATCTGTAATAACCACTGCATAAGTTCCTACAGGTCTTGAAGCTAAATCTTCAGTAGTTGCAGTGAATGAAGTTCCCGTCCAAGCAAATGTGTAAGGAGTTGTTCCACCTGTGACTGTTAAGTTGATCGCACCAGTAGAAGTTCCATTACAAAGTACATTCGTAACTACATTTGATGAAGCTAAGACTGTTGGTTGAGTAATAGTTGCTGATGCATTTACTGTACAGTTATTGGCATCTGTTACAGTAACAGCATAAGTTCCGGCAGGGCGATTAATTAGATCTTCTGTCGTTGCAGTATATGAAGACGGGCCAGTCCAAGCATAAGTATACGGTGCCGTGCCACCTGATACGGTTAAGTTCACAGAACCAGTAGAACCACCAAAACATAAAACGTTGGTTGCTACTGCACCTGCTGTAAGTGCTGTAGGTTGGAGTATTGTAGCAGTTGCAGTTTGTGTACAACCGCCAGCATCTGTAACTGTAACATTATACACGCCTGCTGGGCGGTTAGTTAAATCTTCTGTCGTTGCTGTATATGAAGACGGGCCAGTCCAAGCATATGTGTATGCTGTACTGTATCCACCAGTTGCTGTAAGGTTAACTGCTCCAGTTGAAGCACCATTACAAGCAACATTTGTAACCGAAGTCACCGCAACTGTCAAGGCACTTCCAGATTGGTTGATGGTAACCGAAGCAGGAGTAGTTGTACAGTTATTGGCATCTTGAACTACGATACTGTAAGTACCTGCTGCCAAACCTGTAAATATGTTTGATGCTTGGAAAGTTACTCCACCATCTTTTGAGTAAGTTTTAGTTCCTGTACCTCCGGTAGCTGTTACCGTGATAGTACCGTTTGTTCCACCAAAACAAACATCAGTCTTAGCCGTGGTTGCTGTAAGAGCGGAAGCTGGTTGACCAACGGTTACATTGGTTAACCATGTTTCAGAAGGACATGTCGATCCTGCATCTACTGCTGAAACGCTGTAGGTTCCTTGTGGAACACTTATTGAATAAGGATATACACCACCAACGGCAGGTCCCGAAGGAGAGAGTTGAGTATAAACTTGACTGGTTACCGTGTTGGTAACAACAAGACTACGCTGGCTGGTTCCTCCAAAGATAGAAGCAGAGATTGTTCCGTTTCCACCAAAACACAGGGCGTTAGCACCAAGCGTGGCGTTTTGAAGATCAATTGCAATTGCGTTACTCAAAGTAACTGTAGCTGAAGAAACAGCAGCAACTCCACAAGCGTCAGTGACAGAAACTATGTAGTTACCTGCAATGAGGTTTGTTGGGGCGTTGGTGTTTGCCGGGGTTGTAACGTAAGCCGTTCCATTTCTTGTCCAGGAATAGGTATAAGGAGCAACGCCACCTGTTACTGCAACAGTCATAGAGCCATTCACTGATGGGCTACCACACGGTTGATCATTGACGGTAAGAGTTACCGCAGTAATTGGGTTAGGACATTGTGCCAAGGCAGTTGTAACAGAAATCAGGACTGCTGTTAACAATAAAGAAATGCGCTTTACAATTTTAGATGTAGTATTCATACGTTCAGGTATAAATTGTTCATGAGAAGATGAAACCAATGCGGTTTTTGACGTTGTGAGTTGAGAATTTTGGGTTGTCATGCGATTCATTTCAGTACTCATGTGGTTTACTTTAAATAAGTATTGTTCAATTGAACACAAAAATAGCCGTAGCAAACATGCTAAGACTCAGTGTTTTATGCTGTTTTTTATTCAATTCTTTTATCAATCTGCGATTCAAATAGTTTAAATCTAAATTAATGCAGTACGTACAAATGTATGCAAAAACTTATAACTAACAAAAAATGATTCACGCTTTACAAAGTAACTCAGTCTTTTTACTGTTTGAACTTTGTGGTATTTTGTTTTTCACACACAATATTGTTAGCAAACTCATTCACAAAAAAAGGCGAGCCAAATGGCTCGCCTTACTTGTTGTTTATGAAACAATTATTGTTTGATCAAGCGTTGGTTCACGCTTGTCTGACCAGCTGTCATTTTAACGGTATAAACACCCGTTGTTAGGTTGCTAACATTTAATTCAGCAAGTTCGTTATTAAAGCTTCCTTTAACAACAGACATCACAATGCGTCCACTCATGTCAATCAACTCGATTTTATCAATTGTAAGGCCCATTGAATTGTCTACAAACAAAGTGCTACTTGTAGGGTTCGGATATACATTGAAGCTTCCAGCTAATGTTTCTATTCCTGCTGTGAAATCACAAGAACCGTCTACAACTACTAATACTGTAGATGTATCAGCTGGACAAACACCATTAGAAACAATGTAATCGTAATTGAAGTTGCCAGGAATGTTTGACGCAGTATCGATATTTCCAGCCAATGGGTTGTTGCTTGGGTCTAACCAATAGCCACCGAAATCAACTGTGCCGCTAAGACCTGCAAGCAAGTTGAAAGGCTCGTTTTTACATACTGTGAATGTCCCGTTTGTACCTGCGCTTGATGCAGGGAATACGTCAACATAAGCGTTGGACTGATCTATAGCACAGCCATCTTCCATTGTGTAGGTAAATTCGAACATCACTGTAGCTAAACCTGTTGTAACGAAGTCTGAACCTTGTAATCCTAAAGTAGGAATAGTTTGTGTCCAAGTACCACCAGTCTGATAGTTCGCAATACCATTGAAAAGATTTACTGTATCACCATAACAAATATTCAATACCTCACCTTCAACTCCTGCATTCAGAGAAATCGGTGAAATTGCAATTGCATAATTACCTGCAGTATTATTAAATGCGTCGTGTAACAAATAGTATGTATCGCCAGCATTCAAACCACAAATTGTAAAGTTCGGTGCTTGGTTAGCTCCATCTAAGTCATCGTCATTTGCAGCTTGAAGTGTAAATGAACCTGTAATGGCACAATCTGTGGCAGCATAAACTGCAATTTGACCATTATAGTTCAAGGCTGTAGAATTAATGCGAACATTTCCTGAAGGAGGGGCTACGAAAGTAAACCAAGTAGTAAGGTTCAAGTTTTGGTTGTCCCAACCTGTAGTAGTTTGGGCACCTGTTGCTGGAGGAACAACAGTAGCTTCAGCAGGGTTAACCGTTGCACCTGTGTTATTAAAGATGTATGGATATCCGTCTACTGGAATGGCAGCGGCATTACACATATCATCATTTGTCATTGGTAAAACAACTGGTACAGGGCCGATAAAATAAGAAGTATCCTGGCCACAAACTGATTGTAAATAAATTACAAATGACTGCCCTGCAATAAAGGCTGGGTTCACTAAAGTATCAGTAGTATTTGCATTTAACACATATGAAGTACCGGAGCTAAATGGCATGCCTGCCTCAACTAATTGCATATTGAAACCAGTTAATGGCAATACAGTTTGTGACCAGTTCCAGTTTGTTAAAATTGAGTCAACACCTGTCGTTGCTGTAATTCCTGTTGGGTTGGCACAATCTGGTGCAGGAAGAATATTAATGATGTAATCTTCTGTTTCACCTGAACCCATGTTAGTGCATGCATTTGGGGCACCATTGATATTTCCAGCACCTCTTGAACGCACGCGCATTCCTGTATTTCCTGTAAGTGCTGTCATTGGTATTGTAATATTGACAGTTCCTGTGGTGTTACCGGCAATATTTGTTCCAACTTGCGTCCATTCACTTGGATCATAAGAACCACTGTGGTCATAGTCGATCCAAACTGAAACAATAGCACCTGTATAGACTAGTGGCGCTTGAATTGTTACGCCCATTGTATAATCCATGCCTTGAATGACATCAGGGCCAGTTGTAAAGCTTGAGTAGTACGGACTTGCTGTTGGTTGTGTAGTAGAGGTATTGTTATTCCAAAAACTTGAACCACCGTTACCAAATGCAACGTTGTCCATTAATGAACCTGCACCACCTGCATTTACAGTAGCGCAATAACACTGGAAGAAAGGAGTAGAAAGTACCAATACGGCAGTTGAAGTATCTGAGGCATTTGAATTGGTACAGTTCAAAATACAAGCGAAATAAGTATCTGCAGAAATTGTTGTGCTATACGTTGAGTTATTCGCGCCTGAAATCGGTGTCCATGGGCCCGTTGCCGCTGAAGCTGATAACCATTGGTAAGTAATTCCAGAAGCGATGGTCGAATTTGCCAAAGACATATTTACTGTTGTTGACGGACAAACCGTTGTAGCAGATGCCACTGCGTCTCCGGCACTTGGCGTACCTGTACAAGGTGTTGCAGCAATGATATTAACGTAATAGTCTTCGGTTTCTCCCCATGTGTAATTTCCACAAGGATTGATATTGGTTACAGCCCAAGTTTCGACGTTCACAACACGCATCATGGTGTTTCCTGTTGCTGCTGTTGTCGGAATTGTTATGGTTCCTGTTTCAATGTGAGGCCCTGAGACAACGGCAGCAGAGGCATAAACTTCTTCTCCTGGATCTGCGAATGAACCGTTCTGGTTGTAATCAATCCATACCTTAGTTGCATTGTTATAGTTGCCACCACAAGTTCCGATTTGTACAGAAAGCGGAAATGATGCTCCGGTTGTAAGAATTGTAGGAGTTAAAGCAGTGTAATTTGAATATTGACTTTGAATAGATCCAGTGCCGCCTGTTGTAGTACAAGTAGAGGTGTTGTTCAATGTATTCAACGAAACATTTAAAATTTCTTCATCTGCAGTTGATGTTGCTTGGCTGCCACAATAACATGCCAAGAATGAATTAGTAGCGACAGCAACAACGCTAGAAGTAGCGCTTTGTCCAGAACAAGTAACAGTACACTTATACCAAGTATCTACCAATTGGGAAGTGGTGAAGCTTGGTGTAGTTCCTGTTGGGATGTTTGTCCATGGGCCAGTTGCACTTGGTGCAGATTGCCATTGGTAAGTTAAACCAGCAGCCTGAGTTGAGCCAGAAAGTGAAAGTGTGTAGTTTACACTTGGACATACTGGGCTTGCGCTTGAAACAGCCGTGCCCGCAACCGGTGTGCCAGAACAAGCGGTTGATGCAACAACTACGAAATCGTAGTCTTCGCATTCTCCGTAGGTTTGGTTCAACGGACAACCATCGAGGGTTGGTGGAATACCTGCATAGCTACAAACCACACGCATTCTTTTTGTGCCTGCTGTTGCAGAGAAAGGGACAGTTACAACGGTTGTGTTTACTGTTATTCCTGAACCAGGGGAAGTATAAACTAACTCACCAGCATCAGCAAAGCTTAAGTTGTTATTCCAGTCAATCCAAACTTTAAACCCTTGCCCCCAAGTAGGGCCAGCCTGCATACTTAAAGTGACATTCTGACCTTGTAATTGAGTTACTTGTTGACCAGTAACATAGGCATAATAGCCCGGGCTACAACCCGAGTTGTTATTGGTAATGTTTGTTGAACCCCCAGTGGTGCTGAAGTTCAGGATTTGATCTCCGAACGAGCATCCACTTGAAAAAGTTGGAGTACAATACTGAGCAGTTGCTGTTCCTAAAAGAAGGAACAGCGCTGCGAAAAATGATTGAATTTTTGTTTTCATAGTCTTTGGTTTGGTCTATGTTATTGTTTGATGATGCGTTCTGTAACGACTTGCTCACCAGTTTGGATGGTTAGAATATAAACACCTGGTGTGTAGTTTGTCAGATCAAGAGTGGTTTGTTGTGCTGCAGTATTTTCATGTTGCAATACTTTGCCATTAAGGTCTGTTAACTTCACGTTAGAATTGCCAGTAGCTGTCCAAGAAACATTCACGTAGTTTCTAGTTGGGTTAGGATATAACTCAAAACCAGTAACCAGATCCAAAATACCTGCCGTGAAATCACATCCGCCGTTTACAATAACGGCTACAGTTGTAGATTCATCAGGGCAAACACCGTTACTTGCTGTATAAGTATAGTTGAAAGTACCACCTGTTGTACCTGAGGTATCTACCGACCCAGAAAGCGCTACGTTAGAAGGATTAGTCCAAACACCTGTAAGATCAACTACACCGCTCAAGCCAGAAAGCAAGTTAAACGGTTCGTTCAAACATACATTGATGTTGCCACCTTGGCCTGCATTCGGAGCAGAGAAAATTTCTACATATGCATGTGACTCATCAGAGGCACAACCATCTTGCATTGTGTAAGTAAACTCGTAGTTGGTGGATGCCAAACCGTTGGTGTTGAATAAGTTGTTATTCAAACCTAAAGTTGGAGTTGTTTCAGACCAAGTACCGCCATTTTGATAATTAGCAATACCTAAGAATAGGTTTACAGTATCGCCATAGCACACCTGAAGTGCCTCGCCTTCAACACCTGCATCAAGTACAATTTCATAAATTGAAATTCCGTAATTACCTGCTGTGAAATCAAAACCATCGTGCATCATGTAGTATTCTGTTCCTGGTGTAAGACCACAAACCGTAAAGTTAGGTGCTTGGTTGACGCCGCCTAGATCATCGTCGTTGGCTGCTAACATTTGGAATGAAGCAATATTGTTACAAGCCGAAGAACTGTAAACCGCCATTTGACCATTGTAGGTTACGCCTGTACAATTGATGCGAACATCCCCTGATGCAGGGGCAACAAACTTAAACCATGTAGTTAATTCAAGGTTTTGGTTTGCCCAACCTGTAGTTGTTTGAGCACCAGTTGCAGGCGGAACAATTGAAACTTCGTTGAGATCGAAGCCAGCGCCAGTATTGTTAAAGACATACATGTTTCCATCAACAGGGATAGCTTGTGCACCACAAATTGTGTCGTTTGTAAGTGGCATAATCACGTTGAATGGCCCAACATAGAAAGAAGTGTCTTGACCACATACTGCCTGTACGTATACATCAAATGTTTGCCCTGCCATAAAGCTAGAACTTGAAATGGTGTTGGTTGTGCTGTTGTTCAAGTTGTAAGTAGTTCCTGAATAAAGCGCTGCACCTGGCTGTGTCAATTGAACATTGAAACCAGTTGAAGGATATTGTGCTGAGTAAGCCAACCATGACCAAGATGCATTAATATTGCCAACAGTTGTAGTAGCGGCAAGTGCACTTGGGTTTGAACAGAAAGGAGGTGTTGTGAATCCGCCTTGTAAACCTAAAGACTGAAGTCCGACTGCACACTCTGCATAGATGTAAACATCATAAGTAGTGAGTTGATTCAAGTTGGTGAGGATTACAGAATTCGTTGTAGATGTAACGGTTGTACCACCTGTAGCTGGGTTGAAACCTTGAGGGCCATAGATGATGGTCCAGTTAGTTTCATTTGCTGCACCCGCATTCCAAGTAAGCATCGCTTCATCAGGGGCAACATAGCTAGTTGCAAATGATGTTGGCTTAGGACAGTTGGTGTAGTAGAAATGCACACAACTATTATTGGTTAAATAAGTTGCGTTATTCATTGATACATTCACGTTATTTGGTCCACGAAGTCCAATTTCAGCATCAGCACCGTTATTCCAAGCAGGGTTGCCCATGTCAACATCTTCATATACAAAATAGATCTCATTCGTTGCCTCTTCAATAACCAATTGGAAGCTAGCGCCATTTGTTGGTGCAGGGAAACCATAATGAGGAACGTTATTCCATTGTACAATGAATTTTGCGTTAGGTGAATTTCCTACCTGACCATAGAAAACAGCAGCAGCCCCTGCATTAGAGCCTGACCAAAGATCCTGAATGTATGGGAATAATCCATTTCCAGAAGCAGGCATCGCATAATTCACTTGGCCAGTAGTTGTGCCTAAAATTACGCCCCCGTTGTCGCCAATTGTCATAGTATTCATTAAAATACCTTGATATAAGAAAGTAAAAGGAAGTGTAACTCCTAATTCTTGGTCATCATTGAGGTTTGCATTGGTGGCAAAACCAGAGATGTCTTCAAAACCAGCTGTCGGGCAATCGTTGTCCCAATCTACAAATTGACCCTGGTTATAGGTATTCCAAGTGATGGATGGTGTCCAGAATGAAGTGTCACCTGGCGTACAAATACCTTGGATATAGGCTGTATAGAAAGAATTGGCAGTAAGACCTGTAATCGTGTAAGGGTTTGCGGTTACAATTACTGTTGTACCTGTACCAGGCGTAAATCCTTGGAGACCGTATTCGATTTGCCATTGAGTTTCAGAACCACCCGCAACCCACTCTACTTGAGCAGTTGTGTTGCTGGCTTGAATAAGTGAGAAGTTAGTAGGCTGCGGACATGTTGGTGGCGCAGTAATATTGACAAAGTAATCTTCAGTTTCACCCCAAGTATAAGTTCCGCAAGGGTTGATGCTAGAAATGAGCGTTGTTTCAACATTCACTACTCTCATTCTAGTAACACCTGATAATGCCCCAGTTGGGATGGTGATGTTACCAAGCTCTATATGCGGGCCATTAGTAAATGTAGCCGATGCATAAACTTCTTCACCTGGATCTGTAAATTGACCATTTTGATTGAAGTCAATCCAAACTTTGGTTCCGTTATTATAATTTCCGTTACAAGTCCCGATCTGAATGGATAAAGGATAAACAACACCTGGAGAAAGGAGTGTTGGAGTTAATGTTGTAAAGTTAGAATACTGACTTGCTACAGAACCTGGACCTGGCGCAGCTACGCCACAAGTAGAAGAGTTGTTCAAAGTGTTGAGTGTGACATTAAAAATGTCTTCATCAAAAGTGGATGTTGCTTGGCTTGCGCAGTAACAAGACAAGAAAGAGTTGGTGCTTACAGCGACAACTGAAGACGTTGCGCTTTGTCCTGAACAAGTTACAATACACTGATACCAAGTATTTACTAACTGAGAAACAGTAATGTTTGGTTGATTACCAGAAGGAACGTTTGTCCAAGGACCGGTTGCAGTGGTAGCAGACTGCCACTGATAAGTGAGGCCTGAAGCTAAAGTGGCTCCTGATAAAGAAAGGCTGTAATTAACACCAGGGCAAATAGAAGGAACGCTACTTACTGCTGTACCGGCAACAGGTGTTCCAGTACATGAAGAAGAAGCAGTTACGTTGATTAGATAATCTTCTGTTTCTCCATAGCCATAGCTGAGGCATGGTTGCAACAATGCGCCTGAGTACCCTTCAGCACAAATAACACGCATTACTGTATTGCCCGTAACAGCTGTAAATGGAATTGTGAAAGACCCAGATACTGTTCTTGGGCCAGCCGCTGTGGTTGGCTCTATGAAAACAGCTTCACCTGCATCTGTAAAAGATCCGTTTTGGTTGTAATCTATCCAGATTCCGATACCATTAGAATAATAAAACGCACCGTCACACTCATCTTGGTTGATCGAGAATGTAACTGATTGCCCAGTTAAAACTGTAGTAAGAGCAGGCAGTGTTTTAAAGTTGGAGTAGCCTCCTAAAACAGAACCAGGACCAGGTGCAGGTGTGGTACAGCCATTGGCGTTTGCATAAAGTGGGTTAGTTGATGAGCCGTTAACTGTAACATTATAAATTTCTTCATCAGCCGTAGGAATCGTAGCTGCAGAACCACAATAACAGTTCATGAATGAGCTGGTATTTACGAGAACCGGTGTTGAAGTTGCAGAAAGTGAAGAAGCTGTACAGGTAACAATACATTGATACCATGTGTTGGCGGTTTGTGTAGTTTGGTAAACCGTGCTAGTTGCACCAGTAATGTTTGTCCATGGGCCAGTTGCTGAACTAGCACTTTGCCATTGGTATGTCATGCCCGAGGCATTGGTTGCGCCATTTAGCGTAAGGTTGAATGGCACACTTGGGCAAATTGGGTTTGTTCCGGCAACAGCTGTACCAGCCGTTGGTGCACCTGAACATCCTACGGTAGAAATAATGGTAACGATGTAGTCTTCTGTTTCTCCAGAACCCATGACTGTACATGCATCACCAGCACCATTTGGGTTTCCAGCACCTCTTGAACGAATGCGCATACCGGTTGCACCAACAGGAGCAGTAATCGGAACGGTAATGCTAATTGTAGCTGTGGTTCCGCCTGCAATGCTAGTTCCAACTTGTTGCCACTCAGAAGCTTCATAAGTAAGGTTTTGATTCCAGTCAATCCAGACAGAAACAATGGCGCCAGTGTAAACACCAGCAGGGCCTACTGTTACTGAAAGTGGGTAAGTTACCCCTTGAACTAGGTTGGTTCCGAAAGCATAAGCCGTATAGTAAGGCGATAACGTAGGATTTGAAGCCGCACTGCTGTTATTGA
>JBJTCG010000132.1:0-61713 GCA_046091725.1 Flavobacteriales bacterium
TATTTATTTTATTTGAATAAATATTCGATATTTGTAACCTTTGAAACCTAAATCTCGTTTAGATTGTTCGTGCTAAAACCAACTTTCGTGAAAATAGTTAAACCTATTCTTGCCCTACAGTTATGCTTCATTGCCCTGGTAATGAGTAACATAACTTTAGCTCAAGATCCTACATTTACTCAGTTCTACGCCAATCCTACCTATTTAAATCCTGCTTTAGCTGGATCTTCAGGTTGCCCTAGAGTATCTCTCAATTACCGCAATGAATGGCCACAACTTACCGGAAACTACGTCACATACGCGGCTGCCTATGACACTTACGCCAAGAATATTTCTGGCGGTTTCGGACTTTTAGCGATGCACGACATGCAAGGTCAAGGAACTATTCAAACATCCATGATTGGTGGCATTTACTCTTACAACCTTAAAGTAAATCGCAAATTTTCTTTAATGTTCGGTGCACGAGCTGCCTATTTTCAAAAATTTCTAGATTGGGACAAACTCACTTTCGGTGACATGATTGATCCGCGTCGTGGTTTTATCTACCAAACTGGTGACGTTCCACGCGGCAATGGTCGTCGTGGATTTTTTGATGTAAGCGCTGGCTTCGTAGGTTTTACAAAAAACTTTTATTTCGGTGGAGCTGTTCATCACTTGAACCGCCCCGATGAATCCATGATCCTGGGTCAATCTAAATTACCAATGCGTTTTACAGGGCACATGGGAGCAAACATCAAAATTGGTCAGCGTGGACGCTACTCAAGTTCTACCTACATTTCACCAAACATCATTTACCAATACCAAAATGGTTTTCAAGAGCTCAACATCGGAGCTTATTTGAAATATGAAAACTTTACGCTAGGTGCTTGGTACCGTAACCGCGATGCATTTGTCATGACCGTTGGTATCAACACAGATAAATTTAAAATTGGCTATAGCTATGACCTCACAGTGTCGCAGTTAGGCAACGGAACATCTGGTGGTTCTCATGAAGTTTCCATGGGTATCAATTTGAAATGTAAAAAGAAACCAAAAAACTTTAGAAAAACGTCTTGTCCGTCATTCTAAACGTAACCAAATTTATAATTGAACTTTAAGTAATAAATTCAAGCATATGAAGCGAATGATTCAAAACATATTCGGAATAGCACTAGCAGCCACGTTAGTGCTTTCTTCATGTACAAAAGAAACCTCATCTGCCACTGGCTGGGAATTCAACAATTTCAAGAATGGTGGTTTCGAAAAATTTGACGCCAAGGAACAAGAAGCTGGTCCTGGTTTGGTCATGATTGAAGGAGGTACCTTTACAATGGGAAGAACTGAGCAAGATGTCATGTCTGACTGGAATGCGCGCGCATCTCGTGTAACAGTAGCTTCTTTCTACATGGACCGCACTGAGGTTACCAACTTCAACTGGTTAGAATACATGTACTGGATGCGACGTGTATACAACAAAACGTATCCACACGTTTATAAAAAGTGTCTTCCAGATACGCTTGCTTGGAGAGCAGCGCTAGGTTACCGTGAAAAATACGTCAATTATTACTTGCGTCATCCATCCTACCGCGACTACCCTGTTGTGGGTGTTTCTTGGTTACAAGCCAACGATTTTTGTAAGTGGCGTACAGACCGTGTAAACGAAGCCATTTTGGTTCGCGAAGGTATTCTTAGCTGGCACTTTGCCGACGAAGGTGACGTTGGTGCAGCTCTTGTTGAAGACAAAGCCAACAAATACACTTCAGTTCCTGAAAATATGTTCTCTACTGAAAACTACTTGAACGGGAATTACAATGTAGAAACTGACGACAAAGGTTATACCCTTACAAAAGACGGAACAAAACTTCCTAAAACTCCGAAAGTAACCAAAGAACAATCTGCTGAATACGGCAGAAAGCCAGGATCTAAAGTTCCTCGCGATCCATATCAACTTGAGCAATATGACCCTGTTTATGCAGATAAAGACAATGGCCGTTTAGGTACACGCCCTGTCCGCATGGAAGACGGTATTTTATTACCTGCTTACCGCCTCCCAACCGAAGCTGAATGGGAATTTGCTGCCTTGGGTCTGATCGGGAACCTTGACGAAGGAACCGAAAACATCAATGACCGTCGTATTTATCCTTGGGATGGCCACTATGTGCGTCATGACGAAGAACAATACGCAGGTGCTATTCAAGCTAACTTCATGAGAGGTAAAGGAGACATGATGGGTGTTGCCGGACGTTTGAATGACGGAGCAGATATCACTGATAAAGTGACATCTTTCTGGCCTAATGACAACGGTCTTTACCACATGGCAGGTAACGTCTCTGAATGGGTTATGGATGTTTACCGTCCAATGACTTCAGAAGTTGCCGAAGAGTTCATGCCTTTCCGTGGTAACAAGTACCAAACTCAGTTGATGGTTCCAGATGGTTTACATGACCGCCCGGTTAAAGCCAACGAAAACATCTATGATGTGCATGGCATGAAAGAATTTGTGAACGAGTTTGCTCGTGTGAAGTACTTGGCTTATGCAAATAAAGCGTACAATGATTCACAGAATGGTTCTCAAAATGGTTACACAGGTAACATTCCAGATCAAAAGAAAATTGACGCGGAAATTCTTGCCAACGCAGAAAGTCACTACAAATTAGTGAATAACCTCATGAACCAGTACGCTTCTAAAGTGAAGCCGGCAGACAAAAAGAGTGTTACAGACGAAATCGCCAAACTGAACAAAGCAATCACCGATAAAGATTACAAAAATCTTGCTGGTATTGCCGACGGTGTAACAAAAGCACTCGAGGATGCTGGAAGTTCAAATACTGATCTCCAAACGGTATTCACTGAATTACAAAAACAAAAAACAGCGCCAGCTCAAAACAGCGCAGCTCCTAAAGGTGTAAACGATGCAGCCATGACTTCGAGAATCATGTCCAGACAAGACCCTAGAGCATATCAGTTTAATAAGCCTTCCGATTACTACATTTCTAACAACAGAAGATACAGCAATCAAGAGAAAAAACAATTTGCTTTCCTTGATACAATCAATCTTTTCTTAGATACGGCTATTACATTGTACAACCAAGGTAAAACAGTCGCAGCATCAGCTTACGTAGAAAGAGTATTCTTTAACTCTAAATTACCAAGTCAATTTAAAGATGACTACGGAAATGGGCAACCACTTGAAATGGTAACCATCATGAACGATGCTTACCAAAGAGAGGCAAGTCAAGACATGGACCCAGCAAGTTTCGGTTATTTTGTGAAGCCTACTCCTGAAGACGAATTGACAAAAACGGCATTGTTCGAAGCGATTTCAATAAACTATAACTTCGCTGCTTACTTTGCTGACCCAGAGTTAACCACATGGGTTCAAACACTTAGAAATGGTCTTAGCGAATTTGTTACCACAACAAAAGGCAGCCAGCGTTGGAGAGACGTTACTGTTGAAGAAAACGTAGGTCGCATCAATTACCGCAAAGATGACTACATTGATTACCTTGATGGTGACATCGAATCTTCTATCTATTATGACAATAATAAAAGAAAAGAAGAAATCAACAACGGTGTTCGCGATCCAAAATTAGTGATGTACCAAAGTGAGCACGAAAACTACAACCTAAATAACGACCAAATCAACGCAGGTAAAGCCGGATGGCCAACAACGCTCATCTCAGATAAGAGCCGCGTTTACAAAGGTGGTTCTTGGGCCGATCGCGCTTACTGGTTATCTGCAGGTAATCGCCGCTTCCTCGACGAAGACAAAGCTTCAGCGACAATTGGTTTCCGTTGTGCAATGGACAGAGTCGGAAGCTCAAGAAGACCAGACCTGAAAGAATAATTTAAATTCAATCATACAAAGCCCGCATAGTCGGGCTTTTTTTTTGCAAATTTGTCACATGAATAAATGGCTCTCGATTTTAGATTCTTGCAGCGGGGTTTGTACAGATACCCGTCAAATTACCAAAGACTGTCTTTATATATCTTTAAAAGGAGCCAATTTCAATGGCAATGCTTTTGCGCAACAAGCAATTGAAAATGGTGCCAAATATGCAATTGTAGATGAACAAGAATTTTCCAACGGTCAAAACGTTTTATACGTGGAAGATGGTTTGGCGTTTTTACAACAATTGGCACTAGCGCATCGACAAAGATTTGATATTCCTATCATCGGAATCACCGGAAGTAATGGCAAAACAAGCACCAAAGAATTGGTAAAGTGCGTCCTTGAAACAAAGTTCAATGTCCTATGTACAGAAGGTAATCTCAATAACCATATCGGCGTACCCCTCACCCTACTGCGTTTAAAACCTCAGCATGAAATTGCTATCATTGAAATGGGAGCTAATAAGCCTTTTGATATAGATGAGCTCTGTAAAATTGCATTACCAACTCTTGGCATCATCACTAATATTGGTAAAGCACATTTAGAAGGATTTATCAATTTTGATGGGGTTCTGAAGACAAAATCCGAGTTATACGATCATGTAAAAGCAATAAATGGACAATTATTTGTCAATGCTGACGATGCCATCTTGCTCGAGGCAGCAAGTAGACGGCATATCAAGTTGAACGGCTACGGAGAACAAAATGGCGAACTCCGAGGAGAAATAGCGTTTCTTGACCCTTACGTTCATTTCAGATGGACATATCAAGATTATAGTTCACCCATCATTGACACCCAAATGGTCGGTAAATATAATTTTTACAATTTTTTGGCTGCACTGCGCATTGGGGTGTATTTCGAAATTGAGCCAGACTTACTCAACGCAGCAGTAGCTCAATACGTTCCTACAAATAAACGTTCGCAAGTTGAAAAAACGAATGCAAATACAGTAATTGTTGACTGCTATAATGCCAATCCGTCGAGTATGGCAAGTGCCCTCAGTTCTTTTATCGAGATGCAGCACAACCAAAAACTCATTATTATAGGTGATATGCTTGAGCTTGGCGCTGATGGTCCTCAAGAGCACCAAAAGATACTTGACTTCATCAGTTTGCATCAGCTAAAAGCATATACAGTCGGGCCCATTTTTAAAAGCATCAACCCCGCAGGATTTCTAAATACGGAAGCATTGAAGTCTTTATTGGCTGAGCACCCGATTCAAGATCATCTTATCCTTTTAAAAGGATCGAGGGGTATCGCTTTAGAAACTGTCTTAGAGAATCTATGAGTTAATTAGGTTCTTTTACTAAAAAACTCCTATTAATCGTTGTCTGGTTAAGAACCGTATTGCATCAAAAATGCCTTCAAAAACGGATCTAGTTCTCCGTTCATAACTGCATCTACATCGCCGGTTTCGGTTCCAGTTCTGACATCTTTCACCAATTTATAAGGATGCATTACGTAGTTGCGAATCTGGCTTCCCCATTCTATTTTCTTTTTGCCTGCTTCTATTTCATTGCGTTTTTCCATGCGTTCGCGCAATTCTAATTCATAGAGTTGTGATCGCAGCAATTGCAGTGCCTTTTCTTTATTGGCAAGCTGTGACCTCGATTCAGAATTTTCAATAATGATTCCGGAAGGCGCGTGTCTGAGGCGAACAGCGGTTTCTACCTTGTTTACATTCTGGCCTCCTGCCCCACCTGAACGGAAGGTTTCCCAGGAGATATCGGCCGGATTAATATTGATTTCTATTTGATCATCGACGAGCGGATAGACATAAACGGAAACAAAACTTGTGTGTCTTTTTGCATTTGAATCAAAAGGTGAAATTCGAACCAATCGATGAACACCATTTTCTCCTTTCAGATAACCAAATGCAAATTCTCCTTCAAACTCAAGCGTAACTGTCTTTACACCTGCAACATCGCCTTCTTGGAAGTTGAGTTCTGTAATTTTATAGCCGCGTTTCTGCCCCCACATTAGGTACATACGCATAAGCATACTAGCCCAGTCACAACTTTCGGTTCCGCCGGCACCTGCAGTAATTTGAAGCACTGCTGATAATCCATCTTCTTCATTGGAGAGCATATTTTTGAGTTCAAGCTCTTCAATTTCTGTAAGTAATACTTTGTGTTGGGTATCTAATTCAGATTCTTCGGCCATTCCTTCGCGTACAAACTCCATTAAAATTTCAAGGTCTGCTACTGCTGTTGCTGTTTGATCGAAGGTCTCTACCCAATATTTAAGACCGCGGATTTGCTTCATTTTTTCTTCCGCTTTTTTGGGGTCATCCCAAAAGGAAGGGTCTTGAGTTTTGAGCTCTTCCTCTTTGAGTTGCAAACGCTTTTCTTCAATTTTTAAGAAAGATTGTATGGTGGAGAGTCTTTTTTGAAGCTCTTTGTATTGTTCTGCGGTCATGTTGCAAAGTTAAGCATCAAAATGCTTACATTTGCAACAAATCAATGAACATGAATATTCCAGCTGAACTAAAGTACACCAAAGACCACGAATGGGTTAAATTAGAAGGTGATGTAGCAACAATTGGCATTACTGAGTTTGCTCAGAGCGAATTAGGCGACATCGTCTATGTAGAGATCGAAACTGTTGGCGAAACACTTGCCCAAGAAGAAGTTTTTGGAAGTGTAGAGGCTGTTAAAACTGTATCTGACTTGTTTTTACCAATGAGTGGTGAAATCATTGAGTTCAACGAAGCGCTTGAAGCCAATCCAGAGCTTGTGAATTCAGATCCTTACGGTGCTGGTTGGATGGTTAAAGTTCGTGTATCAGACGTCTCCCAATTTGAAGGCCTCCTTGATTCAGCAGCATACGCCAACGAAATTCACTAAGTTTAGAAAACGAATACAATATTTAAAACCGCTCTTGTAGCGGTTTTTTTATGGCCATAAGTGTAGTTTTGATTCTAGCTGTTGCTCTAGTGGATCAGGAAGTAAATGAAATAAGTCCAGACCAATCTTGGATTCCAATGAATCTATAGAGATGGCGTAATTTATAAGTGCTGCTTCAGATTTTTGATTGGGCATATAAAAAGCAATCCCTTTTCTTTCTTTAATTGAAATAAGAGCCTTGAAATAGTATTTTGGAATACTAACCTTATTAGGGCCAATAAATGACAACCCATCGCTCAAAACAGGGCCTGTGACGATGTATATAGAATCATATTGTTGTGCCCAATCACGTACTTGCTCCTCTAAGCGTTTCCAAATTCCTCGATTGAAACCAGGCAATTGTGGGCTCATATTCGAGAAATAAAAAGATTCTTGCATCACGTTTTCAGACCAACTCATGTCAGCCGCAGGCGCCAAGTGCCCTCTGTCGTAGCCACTTTTAGCGTAATCTGAATTCGAGGCCGTCCCTGAGGAGACGATCGGGTCTTCCACAAAACGATCACTGCGCTCCACACCAACACCGAGGTGTGCTTTTGTGAGTAAATAAGCCACCCAATTGGCCTGTTCGTGTGTTTCGTTGTAGGAAAAAGTATAAGCTGTATGCGAATAAGTTGTTTCACCGGGTTTTGAAGCCGGACAAGCCAAACATTCTTGTTGTTTATATGGAGGGCTTTGGAAAGCCAAAAACATCATAAAAAAAACCGGAAATACCCAAAGGATTCCCGGTTTCGATATGAATTTATAATTGCGCTTAGGCATCAATTTTTGCATACTTGGCATTTCTTTCAATAAACTCGCGGCGAGGCGGAACGTCATCACCCATGAGCATAGAGAAAATTTGATCACATTCTGCAGCGTTTTCAATGGTTACCTGACGCAGCGTACGGCTTTCAGGATTCATTGTGGTTTCCCAAAGTTGCTCGGCGTTCATTTCTCCAAGACCCTTGTAGCGTTGTACGTTTACTGAAGATTCACTGCCGCCGCCTTTCAATTCTTGAATGAGGCGATCACGCATGTCTTCGTTCCAAGCATAAACAGATTTTGTTCCTTTTTTTACTTGGTAAAGTGGTGGAGTAGCGATGTAAATGTATCCTTTCTCGATGAGTTCTTTCATATAACGGAAGAAGAAAGTAAGGATGAGTGTCTCGATATGGGAACCATCGACGTCGGCATCACACATGATGATGATTTTGTGGTAACGAAGTTTCTCGAGGTTCAAGGCTTTGGAGTCTTCTTCTGTACCAATTCGGACACCAAGTGCGGTATAGATATTCTTAATTTCTTCGTTCTCAAAGATCTTGTGTTGCATGGCTTTTTCAACGTTCAAGATTTTTCCGCGCAATGGCATGATGGCTTGAAAATGACGATCACGGCCTTGTTTGGCTGTACCACCCGCTGAATCTCCCTCGACGAAGTAAACCTCACAAGCAGCAGGATCTTTTTCTGAACAATCGGCAAGTTTACCAGGAAGACCAGAACCAGTAAGAACATTTTTGCGCTGCACCATCTCGCGGGCTTTGCGAGCAGCGTGGCGTGCACGTGCTGCCAAGATGACTTTTTCGACGATTAATTTGGCTTCTGAAGGGTGTTCTTCAAGGTAAGCGGATAACATTTCTGATACTGCTTGACTCACAGGAGCAGTAACTTCGCGGTTACCGAGCTTTGTTTTGGTTTGCCCCTCAAATTGAGGTTCTTGAACCTTAACAGAAACCACAGCTGTTAGGCCTTCACGGAAGTCATCACCATCGATTTCAATTTTTTCTTTAGCGAGTATTCCGGAATCTGTGGCGTATTTTTTAAGGGTATTGGTCAAACCGCGTCTGAAACCAGAAAGGTGGGTTCCTCCCTCGTGGGTGTTGATGTTGTTGACGTATGCTTGAATATTTTCCGTGTAGGAAGTGTTGTAGGTCAAGGCTACTTCAACAGGAATTCCTTCGCGTTCACCTTCGAAATAAATGACATCAGTAATGAGTGCTTCGCGATTGCGATCGAGGTACGAAGCAAATTCTTTGAGACCACCTTCTGAATAATAAGTAGTGGATAAAGGCGCATTGTTGTCGTCTAGCTGGCGCTTGTCGGTGAGTGTAATGGTGATTCCTTTGTTAAGGAAAGCCAATTCACGCATACGTGCTGCAAGTGTATCGAAATTGTATTCTGTAGACTCGAAAATAGTATGGTCTGGCCTGAAAGTTTGGATTGTTCCAGTTTTATCCGAAACTCCGATTTCACGAACCGCATAAAGTGGCTTGCCAATCGAGTACTCTTGTTCAAAGATTTTGCCTTCGCGATGAACTTCTGTGCGCATGTGGATTGACAAGGCATTCACACATGAAACACCCACACCGTGCAAACCACCTGAAACTTTGTAAGTGTCTTTGTCGAATTTACCACCTGCGTGTAAAACGGTCATTACCACTTCTAAGGCAGATTTCTTTTCTTTGGTGTGCATTGCCGTTGGAATACCACGACCGTTATCTGTTACCGTAATGGAATTGTCTTCGTTGATAAAGACATTGATGGTATTACAGTAACCAGCTAAAGCCTCATCGATGGAGTTATCGACAACCTCATAAACGAGGTGGTGTAATCCTTTGACACCAACATCGCCAATATACATGGCAGGGCGCTTGCGCACTGCTTCTAAACCTTCTAATACTTGAATATTATCCGCCGAATAATTATCTCTTCTTTCGTCTTCAGCCATTTTGCTTTAGTTTGATTTATTTCATTAAACTCGTGTTAACAAAAATAAAAAAAAGCCCCTCGTAAAAGGGGCTTCAATACTGTTGAAAAGGCTGAACTTATCAACAAAATTTCAACGATTTGACCTACTTTTCTATCCAAGCAATAATACTCGGATCATTGGGTAAAATTCGCGGCGAAACAACCCTTACTAAATGGCCTTTCTCGTCGATTAGGTATTTTTGAAAATTCCATTCAACCTTGTTGTCCTCAAGGCCATTTTTGGCTTTTTGAGTTAAAAATTGATAGACAGGATGCATGTCTTTGCCCTTGACAGAGATTTTTGACATCATCGGGAAACTCACACCATAGTTTTGCAAGCAAAATTGAGCGATTTCTTTGTCTGTACCTGGCTCCTGACTCATGAAATCATTGGCGGGAAAACCGACAATGATGAAATTTTTGGATCTATACTTATCATAAACAGCTTCTAGTTGCTCATACTGTGGTGTAAGGCCGCACTTAGAGGCCGTATTGACAACCATGATTTTCTTGCCTTTCAAAGTAGCGAAATCAAAGGTTTTACCATTGATATCTTTGACTTTAAATTGATATATTGTTTGTGTTTCGGATTGTATCATACTCATTAAAAAGATACTTGAAAAAATAAGAGCTAATTTCATGCGTTTAGTTTTTTGAATAACAATTCAATGCAAAGTAAGTTCTAGATGGAACAAAATTAGTTGCTTTACGAATAAGTACTCGATGTTACGCCTACTCGCTGTTTTCCTTCTTCTGACCGCTCATACCGCATTCACTCAAAAAATGACCGGGTTTTGGCAGGGCATGCTCTTCATTCCAAACGAGTCAAATGCTGACAAATCTATTCCTGTTTACATGGATATTTTTGTAACCAACGGTTTGGTTGATGGTCAAATTCGAATTGAAAACAAGCAAGGCGTAAGTATTTACCCAATTGTGGGGAAGTATACAAACAGCGCGATGGAACTCACTACGCTGAAGGCTAATTGGTTTTATAACCCAGAATTTGCATTGAAGCCCTATAATTATCAATTGCGCTATAACCCTCAAACTGGCTATTTGGAAGGTCCAACTGATAAAGATGGATACCGATTGATCGCTTTTCAGAGCAAAGGTGAAATCACCAAAGAAAAAAGCCCCTATTTACCCAAAGAATGGTTAATCAGATTTGAGCAAGAACTCAAAGATGGTATTTCTGCTCCCATGATTCGCAAACAAGAGTTGCTAAAATTTGAATTTCATTCCATTTATTTTGACAGCGATCAAGCGGTAATAAAGCCAGAATACGAGGCGTATCTGAAAGAATTGATTCGGATGGTGAAGAGCCATTCAGACCTTCGGATCGCTATTACAGGGCACACAGATGCAGATGGAAGCAACCAATATAATTTAGAACTTTCGGCCCGCAGAGCAAAGTCATTGCTCAGTTTTTTTGAGCAAAATGGCTTAGCCAAGGATAGAGTTGTCATTGAATTCAAAGGCGAGACGGCTCCTGTAGATGACAACAGCAGCGAAAGTGGTAAGCAAAAAAATAGACGCGTAGATTTTCGCTTTATTTAACTACAATTCTCCAAGCTTTGCCTCAAGTAAAGCAATCTTGTGAAGTGCGTCTGCTTCCTTGTTGCGTTCGTTGGTCACAACTTGCTCAGGAGCGCCGGCCATGAATTTTTCATTGGACAGCTTTGCTTGTACACTTTTCAAGAATCCTTGGGTATAAATGAGCTCTTCTTGGATTTTTTGCTTTTCAGCATCTACATCAATAGCCTCACCGAATGGAACAAAGAATTCAATACCGTCAACAATAAAACTATTTGCCTGAGCAACTTTCTCTTGAACGTATGAGAGCACCGACAAATTACCCATCTTGACAATAACACTATCAGATTCATTTGCTTGTGCGGCATCTGTTTTGATATAGAGCTCCAGCTTGACTTTGTTGGCAATATTGTTTTGCTTGCGGATATTGCGGATATTGGCAATGACCTTTTCATTGTAGGCAAAACGCTTCAATGGCGCTTCTTGAACAGGCTTAACCTGCGGCCATGCAGCAATTACGATGTCGTCATTGGCCTCACGAGCTTGAAGTGAATGATAGAGTTCTTCTGCTACAAAAGGTGTGAAAGGATGTAATACTTTGAGTATTTGCTCAAAGAAAACAAGCGTTTGGTTCAGCGTTGCGCGATCAATAGGTTGCTCATAGCCAGGCTTGATCATTTCAAGATACCAAGAACAGAAGTCGTCCCAGACTAACTTATAGCTGGCCATTAGCGCCTCCGAAATTCGGAATTTATCAAATTGATCATTGATTTCGGCCAAAACCTGATTGAACCTATTTTCAAACCATTCAATAGCGACTTTACTTGCGCTTGGCTGTTCGATATCACGAACTTCCCAAGATGAAACCAAGCGATAGGCGTTCCAGATTTTATTGGTGAAATTTCTACCCTGCTCGCACTGTGAACTATCAAATGGAAGGTCGTTTCCGGCGGGTGAAGAAATGAGGATACCGACCCTTACGCCGTCGGCTCCGTATTTTTCAATCAATTCAATTGGATCTGGAGAATTACCCAAAGACTTGGACATTTTACGACCCAATTTATCGCGGACAATTCCTGTGTAATAGACATTTTTAAACGGAAGATCTCCGAGGTATTCATAGCCAGCAATGATCATGCGCGCCACCCAGAAGAACATGATCTCTGGGGCTGTTACGAGGTCATTGGTTGGGTAGTAATAGCTGATTTCAGGATTCTTGGGTTGAGTCAGGCCATTGAAAACAGAAATTGGCCACAACCAACTAGAAAACCAAGTATCTAAAACATCTTCATCTTGTCGCAATTCGGCAGCTGAAATAGTTCGGCCTGCTTTTGCTGAAGCTAATTGCAAAGCTTCTTCTTGAGTGGACGCAACAACGAAGTCTGCGGGTAAGTTACTGTAGTACCAGGCCGGAATACGGTGTCCCCACCAAAGTTGTCTGGAAATACACCAATCTTTGACGTTTTCCATCCAGTGGCGATAGGTGTTTTTGAATTTTTCGGGATGAAACTGAATGTTGCCATTCATGACGTTGTCTAGCGCTGGTTGTGCCAATTCTTTCATAGACACAAACCATTGCAATGATAACTTAGGCTCAATGACTGCATTGGTTCTTTCTGAAAAACCAACTTTATTGATGATATCTTCGGTTTTAACGAGGTAGCCTTTATCGTGGAGTTCTTTCTCGATTTCTCGACGCACTTCAAAGCGATCTTTGCCTGTGTAATGCGCGCCGTTATCATTGAGTGTACCGTTATCATTGAATAAATCAATGCTTGGCAAGTTGTGTTTTTGACCCAACTCGTAGTCATTGGTGTCGTGGGCAGGTGTTACTTTCAAACAACCTGTACCAAATTCTTTATCGACATATTCGTCAGCAATGACAGGGATTTCTCGGTTGATGATCGGAACTAAAACCGTTTTACCAATCAGTTTTTGATAACGTTCGTCTTCAGGATGAACGCAAATAGCGGTGTCGCCGAGTATTGTTTCAGGTCTGGTTGTGGCAATAGTCAGGAACTGATCTTGTTCGCCTACAATTTTGTAGCGGACATAAAACAACTTGGAGTTGACTTCTTTATAATTGACTTCTTCGTCGGAAAGCGCCGTTAGTGCTTCTGGATCCCAGTTAACCATTCGGACACCACGGTAAATTTTGCCTTTTTGATAAAGATCAATGAACACCTGAATGACCGATTGTGAATATTCAGGGTCCATGGTAAAGTGCGTGCGTTCCCAATCGCAAGAGGCACCTAATCTTTTGAGTTGTTCTAAGATGATGCCGCCGTGCTTTTCTTTCCATTCAAAAGCATGCGCCAAAAATTCGTCACGGGTAAGGTCTGATTTGGAGATGCCTTCAGCCTTGAGTTTCTGAACTACTTTGGCTTCAGTAGCAATTGAAGCGTGGTCAGTACCAGGAACCCAACAAGCATTTTTACCGAGCATGCGTGCCCTTCGCACCAAAACATCTTGAATGGTGTTGTTAAGCATGTGCCCCATGTGTAAGACACCGGTTACATTGGGCGGAGGAATTACTACTGTGTATGGTTCGCGGTGATCTGGGGTTGAGTGAAAATATCCTTTATCAATCCAGTGCTGATACCATTTTTCTTGTGCTAGTTGCGGTTCGTAGTTCTTTGCAATCTCCATGACTCTGCTTGTAAAAGTGCAAAGATAGCAAATATCTAGGCGCTAGCGCAAGCAGATTTAGTTGATTACAGGAGAGTCAGAAGGAGATAATACGGTTCCTTTGATGGTAAGTACAATTGGGTCACCTACGTTTGAGAAAACTGTGATTGTTTTGGTGAAACCGCCAACGCGTTTGGTGTCATAATGCACTTTGATAACTCCTTTTTTTCCCTTTCTGATAGGCGCTTCTGGTTTTTCGGCTGCAGTACAACCACAACTTGTTTGCACATTCGTAATTACGGCTGCTTTTTTAGAGGTGTTTTTGAATTCAAAAACAAATAGGTCTTCAGAGCCGTAAGGAATATTTTGTCTTTCAATTTCCAAAACAGTAAAGCGAAGCGGTGGTTGCGCGTCTTTTTTTACGTTTGGTTCTGTTTGTGCAAATAAGGCTGAACTTAAAACTAAAAATAAAGATAGTTGTAGAAATTTCATGGTTCGTGTGTTTTCGAATTAAATAAATAACCTGACTACAATAATAAACATTGTCAGTGTTGAGGAGTTAAAATTAACACATTTTTAGCAAGTACTTTGCAATAGTTCAGACAAGCCTGCATAACACTCATTAAGGCGCGCTTTCCATTCGTTGGCAGTAAGCCAAAATACAGCTTCGATACCTTCCTCTGTTTGTGCCACTACTTCAGGTGAACCAACATAGGTCAATTCAAACCAATGGTTTACTTTGAAATAAGACCTTCCTTTCATTTGATAAACATGATATGTTTGCCCCAATTTGCGTTGAAATTCAAAACTACCTGACAAACCCGTCTCCTCTTGAACTTCTCGAATCGCTGCTTCAAGTTCAAGTTCACCTTTTTCGATTTTACCCTTTGGTAAATCGAGGTGTTCAAAGCGATCAATCCATAAATACTGATCTTGAATATGTTGTTGAACCAGGGCTCCGGCAGTCTGAACATATTTAAAGTTTGTAAAAAATGCTTGCATGGCCTTTAGAGGGTCTGTAGAAATCACAATAAAACTTCCGTGCAACTGCAACAAATGCGCCAGCATGTCATAAGATGCAAGCGCGTCAAGTTCAGAGGCCTTGAATTGTTTAATAGCAGGTAAATCTTGCGAATCATTTTCTGTAAACAACACCCAATTATTTTCGAGGAAAACTTTGTATTTTTGCGGCATGAAAGTGAATAAAGATCTGAGCTTAAAGGTAGCTGAATTGCTATTAAAAACAAAAGCAGTACGCTTACAACCAGAAAATCCGTTTACCTGGGCTTCAGGTTGGAAATCTCCAATTTATTGTGACAACCGCATCACACTTAGTTTTCCTGAGGTACGCACTTTCATTCGCCAAGGATATGCACAAACAATTCTTGAGCATTTTGGCAAACCAGATGTCATTGCTGGCGTAGCAACAGGCGGTATAGCGCAAGGTGCACTCATTGCACAAGAACTCGGGTTGCCATTTATCTATGTGCGCAGCAGTGCCAAAGGCCACGGCATGGAAAACCTCATCGAAGGAGCCTATGAGTCGGGGCAAAGAGTTGTTGTCATCGAAGATTTGATCTCAACTGGCGGAAGCAGTCTTAAAGCAGTTGAAGCATTGCGTCAAGGAGGGCTTGATGTCAAAGGTTTAGTTGCCATCTTTACTTACGGTTTTAGCCTCGCTGACCAACAATTTGAGGCAGCCAAATGCCCTTACATCACGCTCACCGATTACGGCACACTCATTGATGTTGCCACTAAAACTTCTTACGTTAACGAGGCAAACAATGCCACATTGCAAGCTTGGCGCAACAACCCAAGTACCTGGATGCAAGGATAACTTATGGTTCAAATTAAAAGTCAAGTATTTTCATTTGCTGCACCACTAGAGAAAGTGGCTGCTTATCTCGAAGATTGTTCAAATTACGCACATTTATTGCCCCAAGATCAAGTTTCAGAGTTCAATGCTACTGAACAAGGTTTTAGTTTTAAAGCTGCAGGAAATTTCTTGCTCGGCCTAGAAAAACAGACGTCAAATAAGCAAGAAATCAAATTTATTGGTGTACAAAAAAATCCCTTTCCATTTGACCTGAAAATTCACTTGCAAGAACTCAATGCGCAAACTTCTGGTTTTATTGAAATCAATGCGGACATCAATATGATGCTGCGTATGTTGCTTGAAAAACCACTTCAAAAATTACTTCAAGAGATGGCTTCCAATCTGGAAAATGCACTCTAAGTAACGTGATCCCTTGTTATTCGTTCAATTGTAACTTGATTTCTTGTAAGTCAAAATGAAGCACCTGTCCGTCCTTTTCTAGTTTCAATTTTCCTTGGTCATCAACCCCTAGAATGGTCGCCTTCCAAAATTGGTTTTGTTGATCTTCGAATAGTTGAATGCTACATTTGCCCCACAATTCAGACTCAAATTCGGCCTTTAATACGCTAAAGTCGCCGTATAACAATTGGATTTGACCATTGAACAAATCCAAGAACTCGTTTAATACTGTTCTTGGCTTGAATTGCACTTGTGTTAGTCCGGAGATAGAGGTCGTATTTTTTAATTCTGGAGATGAATTAACATTTATACCACAACCCGCAATACTCCAAGAAATTGAATTTCCTTGAATTTGTTGCTCGATCAAAATGCCCCCAAGTTTACTTTTGCCAACGTAAATATCATTTGGCCATTTGATTTTTGCCTCGATTGCAAAGCGTTGTAAACATTTGATCCAAATGATGGCTGTATACCAACTGATTCGGATTTGCTCATCAAGGGAGATGTGCTGTGGCTGAAAAACCAGCGAAAACAACAAGTTTTCGTTACTGACAGACTGCCATGAATTACCTCTCTGACCACGGCCGTTGGTCTGAAAGTCTGCCATAATTACCGAGCCATTTTGTATCTTTCCTTCAGAAATAAGTTTGGCAGCATAATTGTTCGTAGAGTCTACTACCGATAAATGATGTATTTCTGATCCTAATTTGGTCATGTTTGAAGTCTGTCGGTTCAAATTTATCAGTTAGTTTTGTACTAGAAATACTTACATGGCAAAAAAGAAAAAATCAAGTCCTTCTGAGCTCCTTTTGGATGCAATTGTTGAAGGGATGCAAAATAACAAAGCTCAAGACATCACCATCCTCGACCTCAGAGACTTAGATAGCGCTGTTTGCGACTTCTTCGTGCTGTGTAGTGGTGAGTCTAGCACACAAGTAGACGGTATCTCCAATGCCGTGCAACGCCATACTCGCAAAGAATTGAAAGAAAAACCTTGGCGTCAAGAAGGCAAATCTAATTCAGAATGGATTTTATTGGACTACATCGATGTAGTGTGTCACATTTTTTACAAAGACGCACGTTCTTTTTATGACATCGAAGACCTCTGGGCCGACGCCAAAAGAACAGATATTCCAAATTTATTATAAGACCTCTCCATATGTCAGAAGAAAAAAGAAAAAGCCCGTTATCAGTCTATTGGATTTACGTTGCGTTTGTCATTTTGCTTGTCAGCACGCATTTGTACGTCAATAGCGAGACCAGCACCACAATTAAGTACAAAGAAACCTTACTTGAATTGGTAGAAGCCAAAGGTGTCAAGAATATCAAAATTGTTAACCAAAGTGCTGCAAGATTTCAGTTGCGCAAAGAAGGTGTTCAGTACATTAACACCCACAAAAAACTCGACTTCCCGAACATGCGCAAGGTCATCAACAACAAGAAAGCAGATATCAATCGCCTCGTATTTGAACTCGAGAACATTGGTAATCATGCCAACTTTGAAAAAGCGCTAGATGACCGCAAATACAACGACTACGAAAATATCATTGAAACCAACTGGATTGCTCAAATCCTAGGTTATCTCTTACCATTTGGTATCATTGTCTTGATCTGGATGTTTGTCATGCGACGCATGTCTGGAGGTGGCGGCGCCGGTGGTGGCGGAGGTCAAATATTCAATATTGGTAAATCCAGAGCACAAGTCTACGAAAAAGGCAAAAGCACAAACATCACCTTCAAAGACGTAGCAGGCCTCGAAGGCGCCAAAGAAGAAATCGTAGAAATTGTAGAATTCCTGAAAAACCCTAAAAAATACACTGAACTTGGTGCCAAAATTCCAAAAGGCGCCCTACTTGTAGGCCCTCCAGGAACAGGTAAAACCCTTTTGGCGAAGGCAGTAGCAGGTGAAGCCAAGGTGCCTTTCTTCTCGTTGTCTGGTTCAGACTTCGTAGAAATGTTCGTGGGCGTTGGTGCTTCCCGCGTTCGTGACCTCTTCCGTCAGGCAAAAGAAAAGTCACCTTCGATTATTTTTATCGATGAAATTGATGCAATAGGTAGAGCCCGTGGTAAAAACAACGGATTCAATACCAACGACGAACGTGAAAACACCCTCAATCAATTGCTAACCGAAATGGACGGCTTTGGTACAAACTCTGGTGTCATCATTTTGGCAGCCACCAACCGTGCTGACGTACTAGATAGCGCTCTCATGCGCGCAGGTCGCTTTGATCGCCAGATTTACGTAGACATGCCGGACCTCAACGAGCGTAAAGCGATATTTGGTGTCCACCTCAAGCCAATCAAATTATCGACCGAAATTGACGTCGACTTCTTAGCCAAACAAACGCCAGGATTTTCCGGTGCCGATATCGCAAATTTATGTAACGAAGCAGCCCTTATTGCTGCCAGACACAACAAAAAACATGTTGAAAAACAAGATTTTCTCGATGCAGTTGACCGCATCATAGGTGGTCTTGAAAAGAAAAATAAAATCATCACTCCAGAAGAGAAGAAAACTATTGCTTTCCACGAGGCTGGGCACGCATCGGTTTCATGGCTATTGCAATATGCACATCCTTTAGTGAAAGTCACTATTGTTCCAAGAGGGCAATCCTTAGGAGCGGCGTGGTACTTGCCTGAAGAACGCAGTATCACCACAACCGAACAATTGCTAGACGACATGTGTGCTACACTGGGTGGTCGAGCAGCAGAACAACTTATTTTTGATAAAATTTCAACCGGCGCACTCAGCGACCTCGAACGTGTAACCAAACAAGCTTACGCCATGATTTCAATTTATGGTCTTAACGAGCGCGTGGGGAACATCTCTTACTATGATTCGCAGGGGCGCGATGCCTTTACAAAACCTTACTCCGATGACACCGCTAAAGTTATCGATGAAGAAGTAAGTAAACTTATTGAAGGTCAGTACCAACGTGCTATTCAATTACTCAGTGAAAACAAAGAAAAACTAGAACAATTGGCAGAGCGCCTCTTGACTTCTGAAGTAATTTTCAAAGAAGATCTTGAAGCAATCTTTGGTAAGCGACAGTGGGATCCGATTATTGAGGAAAGCACAGAGGAAGCAAAGGAAGGAAAGACTGAAGCTCTTTCTGAACCTTCAGAAAAGATAGAAAACAGCTCAGAAAATACCAATTCTGAAGCTACTGGCGATGTGCCAACGCCTCCTGCTGATACAAATCCTGAAGAAAACGCATCATAAATATGCTAGGTAACCTTGGGCAAAGAATCATTACTGGCAGCATCTTTGGGGTGGTTGTCATCGGCTCTATGCTCTGGAATCCTTATG
This sequence comes from Flavobacteriales bacterium, assembly GCA_046091725.1. Taxonomy (GTDB): domain Bacteria; phylum Bacteroidota; class Bacteroidia; order Flavobacteriales_D; family Crocinitomicaceae; genus UBA952. Next base: position 19,251 of record JBJTCG010000132.1, read on the forward strand.
TTTTTGCCCTTGTATTTTCCTTTTTTATGGTTGTTGGTCTTTGGGAATTTTACCGATTTTTCAAAAACCATTCAATTGTTGAGGTTCCGAAAGAAATCGGTCTTTTCATAGGTATTTTTATCTATGTGCTATTAGTCGGAATCAGCTTTGAATGGTATTCTGTCATTTCCCTGACTCTGATTTTTCCCTTGTTTTTTACCCTCATACTCAATGAGCTCTGGGCCAAACACGAGCATCCTTTACTCAATATTTCAGTGTTGGTATTTGGCATCATCTACGTCGTTGTACCATTTTATCTGAGCATTGATCTTCATGTCCGTGACACCTCAACCCTGCCCAAAGTTTTAGGCATGTTTTTATTGATCTGGACCAACGATTCTTTTGCCTACTTCACTGGGCGTAAATTTGGCAAGCACAAGCTTTTTGAACGCATTTCACCTAAAAAAACCTGGGAAGGGACGTTTGGCGGCTTGCTTTTTACAGTCTTATTAGGCGTACTCATTGGCACATATATAAATCACGGCGAGATTTTATTTTGGACCATCTCAGCACTCATCATTGCGCCATGTGCCATTTTCGGAGACTTACTTGAATCTTTGTTCAAGCGTAGTTTAGGTATCAAAGACAGCGGAACCATCTTACCGGGCCACGGTGGTGTCTTAGATCGTTTTGATGCGGCATTATTTGCAATTCCATTTTTTTATTGTTGGTCCATTATTTATCTTTATTGGCGATGATGACATTCCACCGCGAAGGACGCTCAATTATGCTTGGAGCATTTGTACTCTTTATTTTATTGAGTGCAATCAATTTATATTTTTTGAAAGACGTCGTTTTCGGACTCTTTCTCTTTTTAGAACTGGGCTTCATCGTATTACTTTATCTTGTCTTTCAATTTTTTCGCATCCCAAAAAGAACTTGCAACGGAGGCCCTCTTGATATCATGTGCCCAGCCGATGGCAAAGTAGTCGTCATTGAAGAAGTGGAAGAAACCGAGTATTTCAAAGACCGCCGCTTACAAGTGTCTATCTTTATGTCGCCTTTGAATGTACATGCCAATTACTACCCCGTTAGCGGTGATGTTACTTACACGAAGTATCACCCCGGATTATTCTTAGTTGCCTGGCACCCAAAAAGCAGTACTGACAACGAACGCAGCACCTGTGTTGTGAAGCACGAAAACGGACAAGAAATCTTGTTCAGACAAATTGCTGGCGCTATGGCTAGAAGAATATGTTACTACGCTCAAACTGGAGATCCTGCACAGCAAGGTGCGGAATTTGGATTCATCAAATTTGGTTCACGGGTTGATTTATTTTTGCCTTTAGGCACAAAAATTGATGTAGTGCTCAATCAGAAAGTAAAAGCCAAGCTAACCAAATTGGGAAGTTTGAATTAATTTGTAATTTTATAAAAAAAACACCATGAAAAAAGTATTTGTAGCAATCGCCCTTACTACGTTTGTAGGTTCAATGGCAACTACAGCTTATGCAGCTGTAAATGGTTTGGAAATCGTTAAAAAAGACGATGACAAACGCAAGAAAAAGAAAAAAAGCGGAAGCTGCTGCTCTTCTAGCACAACTCAAAAACAAGGATGTTCAACATCTGGAACAACACAAAAATCTTGCTGCTCTTCAGGCAAGCAATAAGATAAATGCTAAGCATAAAAAAAAGCCGGCTAACGCCGGCTTTTTTTTATGCTTTAAGCTGAGTAAATCTGCTTGTATGCTTCTTGGTATTTTTCAAGAATTTTTTTACGCTTGAATTTAAGCGTTGGTGTGAGTTCGCCACCTTCAATGGTAAATTCATTGGGCAATAATCTAAATTGTTTCAATTGCTCCCATGAACCATATTCTTTATTGATTTCGTTCAATTCTCTTTCAATGCGTTTGACAACGATTTCTTGGGCCATTATTGCATCATTTGAAAGGGTCTCAAAATTGGCCTCATGACGCTTTGCCCATTCTTTAACAAAAGCATAATTTGGAACAATCAATACAGCTGGAAACTTCTCGCCTTCACCAATGACCATAGCCTGTTCAATGAAACGAGATTGCTTGAGTCTATTCTCCATGGCCTGAGGTACGATGTATTTTCCGCCAGAGGTTTTGAAAATCTCTTTTTTACGATCTGTGATACGCAAAAATTTTCCCTCTTGGAATTCTCCGATGTCTCCGGTACAAAACCAACCGTCTGCATCAAAGACTTCTTTGGTAGCCTCTTCATTTTGATAGTATCCCATCATGACATTAGGGCCTTTGACTAAAATTTCACCGTCTGGAGTAATTTTAACTTGAACGTTATCAACTAAGGGGCCCACCGATCCTATTCGGATTCCTGTATTAAAATTGTTTACAGATACGACTGGTGATGTTTCCGTGAGTCCGTAGCCTTCTAGAATTGGAATGTCGGCTGCTAAAAATATTCGAGCCAATCTTGGTTGTAAAGCAGCGGAACCTGAGGCAATGGCCTTGACGTTGCCGCCGAGTGCTTCTTGCCATTTAGAAAAAATAAGCTTGCGTGCTATTGCCAATTTCATTTTGTAAAATGCGGATTTTCCTATTACATCGTATTGCTCTGCAAGGTCAACGGCCCAGTAAAAAAGTGCTTTTTTAACTCCTGAGAGCTCCTCGCCTTTTGCCATGATTTTATCGAAAACTTTTTCAATCAGTCGTGGAACAGCGGAAAAGACATCAGGCTTCACTTCACGAATGTTATCGCCAATTGTATCCATTGATTCGGCAAAATGAATGGAACAACCAATATACATGTACAGATAATGCAGCATGCGCTCGTAAATATGGCAAACTGGTAAAAAACTCAAGACTCTTGAATTTTTATCGGCCGGGATGGGGTCTATACATGCCGCTACCGTTGACATAATGTTGGCATGAGAAAGCATTACGCCTTTTGGGTTGCCAGTTGTGCCTGAGGTATAAATAATCGTAGCTAAATCAGTGTTTTTAACGTCTTTCATGCGTTCTTCAACTACAGCAACGTCAATACTTCCTTTGAGCGCTTCAATCTCTGACCAGTGTTTGCAATTAGGCAATTGATCAAAAGACATTAGGTGCTTCAAGGAAGGCACCTCTGCCTTGACTTCATTGATTTTATCGACTAATTCTTGATTGGACACCACACACAATTCTACCCCTGCATCGTTCAGGATAAATCGGTAATCAGACGCTGAGATATTCGGATAAAGTGGCACTAAAATGGCGCCAACTTGTTGTACAGCAATATCTAAAATATTCCACTCTACTCGATTAGAACTGACCACAGCCACTCGGTCTCCGGCTTGGATTCCAAGTGCAATGAGACCTCTTGAAAATTGCATTGCTGCATCTAGGAAATCTGCTGTTGACATTGGGACCCAAATGCCGGCCGTTTTGGTAACAAACATATTGGCATTAGGGTAATTCTTTAACTGATGTCTTGGGACATCAAACAAGCGATCTATAGTAAGCATAATGTTGGTTTAGCCTCGAAAAATAGTAATATTGTTTCAATTAGAATAACAAAACAATAAAAAGACTGATCAAAAGTAGGCTGATCAAATTCAAAACAAAGCCTATTCGAACCATTTGTTTGATTTTCAAATAACCCGAACCAAAGACGATTGCATTCGGGGGTGTTCCAACAGGCATCATGAATGCCAAGCTGGCTCCAAGTGTTAGGGCCATAGCCATCGGGAAAAGTGGGGTTTGCGTTTGTTGCGCGAATACGCCTACAATCGGTATGAACACCGTAACCATAGCTAGGTTTGACAACACCTCTGAAATAAAGATCGCTAATATGGTTAATAGGATGATTAAAAGTACCGGATTGATGCCACCAGCAAAATTAAAATGTGCTGACAAGCTTTCAAGGATGCCATTTTTTTCAAGCATTGCTGCCAAAGCGAGTCCACCACCAAATAATAAAAGTATGCCCCATGGAAGTTTTTCTGTATCGGACCATTTAAGTAAGGTTTGCTTTGTTTCTCCACTAGGCCATAAAAAAAGTGCTAAAGCACCCAAAATTGCTGCATTTTCATCGCGGTAGGCGATTCCAGTCAAATTTGTTAATGGCTCCCTAAAAATCCAGAGTACTGCAACAACTGAAAATATCCAAAGCACCCGTTTTTGTGGCTTTGTCCAGGGCGATGTATGAAAATGAAGGTCGTGAACATCTTTTCGCTCCGGTCCAAGCAAGTAATGAAAATAGAGATACATCAGCAGCAACAACAATATTGCGAGCGGGAGTCCGATCTTCATCCAATCAAAAAAGCTGACTTGTACATGAAAATTCTCTGCCAAAATTGAAGCCATCTGGGTATTTGGAGGGGAGCCAATGAGTGTTCCTATGCCTCCAATATTAGCTGCATAGGCCACCGACAGCATGAGCAGCGCACTAAATCTAGATTCGCGGTGAGCAACTGGCATTGCCTCTATGACCGCAACAGCCATTGGTAGCATCATGAGTGCTGTAGCCGTATTGGAAATCCACATGGAAATAAGACCTGTACTTAAAATAAAGCCAAGTAAAATCTTGGATTTTTGATCGCCGACAACAGCGATGATTCGCCGTGCGATTTGTTCGTGCACACCCCATTTCTCAAGACCTAGGGCAAGAACAAAACCACCAAAAAACAAAAAGATATTGGCATCGCCGTAGCAAGTAGCTAGTTCTTTGGGGGTGAGTAAACCCATTGGTACGCCCAAAAGTATGGGCAAAAGAGCTGTGAGGTAAACAGGTATCCACTCTGTGATCCAGAGTAGGATCATGAGTGCTGCTAAAGAAAGGGCTAAAGTAAAGGTATCTATGCCAAGCATAGATGACTTTTATTTGTTAAGGCCGTTGAGGGCGTCTACGAAGTAAACTGCTTTGGCTTCTACTTCTGTGGCAATTGCTCTGAATTCTGCTTTGCCTTTGGCCTTATTGATTTTTGACAACATGGCATCTTGAAAATCAGCAGCTTCATCGATGAGTTTCGCAGAATTTTCAGATTTTGCAGGGGAAGTCATTTCGAAAAAGAAGCATTCTTCTACGACATCGAATACCATTTCGTTGATATTTCTCTTGAGGATACGTTTGTTGGCCATAACTTGATTTTTGGTAAATGTACGCTTTTTCAAGCTATTTTTGCACATGTTATATCCCCTTCTGACCATTACTAAAGGCAAAGAGCAGTCGATTTACAGAAAGCATCCATGGGTGTTTTCAGGTGCCATTGCCGATCAAACTGACGAATTGCAAGACGGCGACATCGTTTGTTTGACAACTAAAAAACAGCAAGTACTTGGTGTTGGGCATTATCAACATGCTACTATTGCGGTCAGAATGCTCAGTTTCGATTACGAAACAATTGATCAAGCTTTCTACGAAAAACGACTAAAAAACGCTTTTGAACTTCGACTAAAAATTGGTTTGCTCCGCAACGACAATAATATATTTCGATTATGTCACGGCGAAGGGGATCAATTACCAGGATTAATCATTGATTACTATGCCGGTGTTGCAGTCATTCAGTGCCATTCAATTGGGATGTTCAAACAAGTAGCGCTAATTGCTGCTGCTTTAGTAGCCGTTATGGGTGAGCATCTAGTGGCTGTCTATTCTAAATCTTCAGATACCTTGCCAAAACGCCAAGAAGTTCAGGATAGTTATCTTTTCGGAGAGGCCTCTGTTCCGCATTTAGCCATTGAAAATGGTGTTAAGTATCATATCGACTGGATCAATGGGCAAAAGACAGGTTTCTTCATTGACCAACGAGAAAATCGCGCTTTGCTGGGTAAATATGCAAACGGTAAAAAAGTACTTAACACTTTTTGTTATTCAGGGGGGTTTAGTCTACAAGCCTTGCATCACAACGCTAGTTTAGTACATTCTTTGGATAGTTCAAAAAAAGCCATTGGCCTCACTGATGACAACGTTGCGCTTAATGGATTCCAAGACAACCACGCATCTATTGTCGATGATGCCATGGATTACATGAAAGAACTCCCGGAAGACTACGATATCATTGTGCTCGATCCTCCTGCATTTGCAAAGCACCGAGACAAAAGACACCAGGCCATACAAGGATACAAGAGGCTCAATGCCCATGCCATCCGACAAATCAAACCCGGCGGCTTTATTTTTACATTTTCGTGCTCACAGGTTGTCGATACGCAATTATTTACCAATACAGTCATTGCTGCAGCAATAGAAGCCGGAAGGTCATGTCGCATCCTCGAGCAATTACACCAGCCCGCTGACCACCCTATTCAAGCCTTTCATCCTGAAGGAGCCTATTTAAAAGGTTTAGTAATCCAAATCGATTAATGCTCGCACTTAACTACCGCACAATTTTAGGAGTCGCTCTACCCATGATGGTAACCGGATTCATTCAGTCAATTGTATTATTGACCGATGCATCTTTGATTGCAAGGTATTCAACTGCCGCATTTGACGCAGTTGGTAATGCCGGGTTGTTGTACGTGACGCTTTACATGTGTTTGGCAGGAATGGCAGATGGCGCTCAAATCATTATTGCACGACGAATTGGGCAAGATAGACCTGACCTCATCGGGCAAGTTTTTGGAACTACTGTGTGGGTATTGATGGGCTTAGCCATTTTACTTTTTATGGTTTTATACTGGGTGATGCCAGATTTAGTATACACTTATTCTGCTCAAAAAGAAATCGCGCACCTGCAAGGAATTTACATTGAACAACGCAGCTTTTCTCTCTTTTTTGCCATGATTACCTTAGCCATTCAGTCATTCTTTTTGGCTGAAGGAAAATCTTGGGTAGTATTAGTGACCTCACTTTTAACGGCAAGTTCTAATGCCCTTTTGGCGTATTTGCTCATTTTCGGAAAATGGGGTTTGCCCGAATTAGGAATACAAGGAGCGGCCATGGCTTCAATGATGGCCGACGGCATTGGCATGCTGAGTATGCTCGGATTTCTTTGGTTCTCAAAAGAAAGAAAAACATACCAATTGTTGTCCTATTTCAAACTACATCTGGGCTCACTCAAAGAATTACTCAAAGTAGGAAGCCCATTGTTGTTACAAGGGTTTTCGGCCTTAGCCACATGGACACTCTTTTTTACTTGGCTCGAACAAAAAGGAACCTTTGACCTAACCGTTTCTCAAAACATTCGCTCCATTTATTTCCTGGCTTTTGTGCCGATCTGGGGTTTTGCAGGTACCACAAAAACCTATATTTCGCAATACTTAGGTGCCAAAAAGTTTGATCAAATCCCGCTGATACAAAGGCGTATACAACTGCTGACACTTGGCTTTATGTTACTCACGTTTCACGGAGCTGTACTCTATCCAGAGGCCATGATTCGGATGGTGAATCCGGCAGAAGCATTTGTGTCCAAGAGCGCTGATATATTGCGCCTCATTGCGGTTTCAATTTTAGTTTTTGGGTTTATTTCCGTTTATTTTCAAACCATTCATGGTAGCGGAAATACAATACACTCGATGCTCATTGAATTCTTCACAGTGGGTATTTACGCCATTTTTTGCTACTTATTTATCAAAGTTTGGAACTTAGATATTTTTTGGATTTGGACAGTTGAATACATCTATTTTGGTTTACTAGGGCTTATTTCTATATTGTATTTAAAAAACGTCGCTTGGCAAAAGAAACAGGTATGAAAAAATCTCTTCGCATAGTTTTCATGGGTACGCCAGGTTTTGCTGTTCGTATTTTGGCAGAGTTACATCAAAGTCATCATAGTGTGGTTGGTGTAGTTACTGTAGCCGATAAGCCGGCTGGCAGAGGGCAACTCATGCATCAAAGTGCTGTAAAGCAATATGCACTCGAGCAGCAACTACCGTTGGTGCAGCCCGAAAAATTGCGTGATGAGGTTTTCATTGAACAATTGAAAGAATGGAAAGCTGACGTTTTTGTGGTGGTTGCCTTTCGCATGCTTCCGGATGTTGTATGGCAACTTCCGCCTTTAGGCACTTTTAATTTACATGCTAGTTTATTACCTGCCTACCGAGGGGCTGCTCCTATCAACTGGGCACTCATTAATGGCGAAACAAAAACAGGTGTAACTACCTTTCTGATCAATGAACAAATTGATGCTGGCGCCATTTTAAAACAAGCTGAGGTCAAAATTAGTCCTGAAATGAATGTCGGTGAATTACACGACCAATTGCAAGAATTGGGTGCAACACTTACCTTAGAAACTTGTGACGCCTTAGCTGCAGGTCAAATTCAAGCACTTTCTCAAACACCAATCGAAGGAAAACGTGCACTTGCTCCTAAACTCTTCAAGGAGAATACGGTCATAGATTGGCAACAGCAAACAACAGTAATTCACAACCTAATTAGAGGTTTGAATCCTTATCCAGGAGCATGGTGTAAATTATGGTCAAGTACCAAAAAGGAATGGATTCAGTTCAAGATTTTTGAGTCCGAACCAACACCGCTACAATGTGATCGAAAAACGGGTCCGCAAGCTCATAAAGCTGGTATATTATTTCCTTGTGGCGACGGTAACTTGTTAATTCATTCCTTACAAATGGAAGGTAAAAAACGAATGGATGCCAAGTCTTTTATGGCAGGTAATGACCTGAGCCAATTTACCTATTCAGATCAATAGTACATTCCCTATTGAGGAATATTGACAGAAATTCCGAAGCGAAGTGGATATTGACCAACAGTAGCACCTGTTTTGAATGTACTCGTTAACGCATAATTGACAAAAACGCCAAACGAACCATAGCCCGCCCGAACCGTTGCATCTAGCATCCATGGATTCATATTAAATTTAGAACGGGTAATCCACTCGAATTTATCTCCGTTGTCTAATTTACCTGTTTGGCGATAATGGCTATATAACCTCACTCCTGTAAGTATACCAGCGTTGATATAAAATGACTTTCCAAAAGTTTCTCCGGTAGCAACTTCTAAAATGAGAGGCGCGGTCAAGTAAATTCCGGTAAGCGTGCTGCGTCTGTAATTTTGAATGGAATCGTACACCGCAGTAGTGAATAAAGAGTCATGTTGGAGGGTATAATTAGGCTTGAATTCATGACTAATAAAACTGAGACCGTAACCCGAAACCACACCAAAATGATCAGAGAACAACCTGATTTTGTGTGCAAATAAATTCAAGTTAAATATTGTACTCTTGACCGGGACATTTTGCCATTCAGGATTGGATGCAAATTTAGGGTCAAAGCTCAGAAAAGCATTGGTATTGATTTGAGTTCCTATTTCAGAACCCGCCCAGTGCGGACCTTTCTTGTCTTCGATGAGGTCGGTATCGAACTCATATTCATCAGATTCTAGATTTAAATCAAAAAGCAGTGTCAGGCGATTCGTGGATACTACCGGCTCATCCAAATCATTGGTGGCGGGTATCCAGTTAGGCATGTTTCTAACGATATTGAGCGCGGCTGAATCGAGTAAAGCGTTGTAGCCCATTTCAATGAGTGGGTTGATGATCTCACCCTTCGTGTTGACCTCAAAAACAACAAAAACTTGCTCGCCAAACGGAAAAACCTCATTGGTATCTGTGTAAATAAATGCTTCAATTTCACTGGTTAAATAGGCCAGAAGAGAATCAGGGCCTCCAGGAAACTTCGCAGCACTTGGCCCTGCAGTTTCAACTGCTACATTATCCAGAACGACTTCTAAAGGTGGCTCCACTTGTTCAATCACCTCTTGAGCAGGTACTTCTGTCGGTTTTTCAATAACTTGAGCCGATGCAGTGAGGGCTGTAATAGCAAAACCAAGTAGCAAAGAAAATTTCATGAATTATTTTTTTTGCTAAAGATACGAGTTTTAAAAGGCCATACTCATCCTGAGCAATAAATGACGGCCCGCTTGTGGGTAATAAAAATTTTCGGTTGTGGTTTGCCCGCCATATTGATAACTAAATGTGTAGCCATTATTGGCGTATTGAGCCGAAAAAATGTTGTTGACCAACAAACCAAGTTCAAATGTTTCGGCGAATGTTTGCTTTACTTTCCAACTCAAGATAAAATTGGTAAAGGTAAATGGGTCTAAACTTCTGCTGAGGTCTGAAGTGTTATCTAGGAACTGACGCGAAACATATTTGGTCTGAAGTGCTAACTGAAGCACTTTAAAAGGTGCATATTGTAGGCCAATGGTTTGAATAAAGTTTGGTGAAAAAGCCAAATCTGTAGTGCCATGATTGATTTGAACTTGCGTGTAATAAGGGGCCTCATCAAGGTAAACATCGACGTATTCAACAAAATTGAGAATTTTATTTTGACTCAGTGAAGTAGCACTTTGTAAACGGATTTGTGGGGTAACTGCATATTGCACTTCAAGCTCTAGACCAGTTCTGTAGCTTTGATCAACATTTGTTCTTGTATAGCCACCTACGTCATTGATTTGACCGGTCAAAACCAATTGTTGGTCGTAATACATTAAATAAAAATTAGATTGAGCAAATAGACGTTCGTTTTGGAAGCGGTATCCGAATTCTGTGTTGTACATTCTTTCTGGTAGCGGGCGGTTTGTGGGTGTGCTTTCTCGGAAATCTCGACGGACGGGCTCTCTGTTGGCAACCCCAAAAGTTCCAAAAATTTGCTGCTGACCAAATGATTTAGATAGCGCCACTTTAGGATTGAAAAAGTTATAATTGACCGTTTGGGTCACATCCGTGAGCACACCACTTACTTGATCTACTCCTAAAAAACGATAGTTGATGCCGCGATACTGTAAATCTAATGTGAAATCGAAGCCATTTTTTTGGTAATTCGTTTTGAGGAAAGTACTGGCCTCTTGTTTGAGTGCATCGTTATCGTAATAGCGCTCATAAATTTGACTATTCGAAGCGTATTGCGCCCAAATGACTTCGCCAAAATGCTGACCAGCGTAGCGATTGACTGCACCACCGAGCGTAAATTTCAAATATTGATTTTTCTGAAAATTGAGACCATAAACCATTCCAATAAAATGATTATCCAACCATCTTCTTCTGATCAAGTCTGTATTAAACATGGTATCTCCACCTATGAACACTGGCGCTAATCCGTAATCAGATAAGGCGTCTTCATTGCGATATTCTTCATAAAATCCTCTCCCATAGGTATAATGGGCGGCTAAATTCAGATCTAAGCGACTGGAAAATTTATGGATAAAATGCAACTGGTAATTATTCTGTTTGTAATTATCAACTTGATTGGCATAGGTGTAATAATTGTAGGTGCGCCCCGAATTGATAAGGTTTGCGGTCTCTTCGGCATTTAAACCATTTCTGCTCGCGTATGCAAGCATCCCTAAAGAATCACCTCTGTAACGGCTTTCAGGTGTACCATACCATGCTTGATACGTGCGCTCTGAACCATTGAGCACAAGAGCTTTCCAGATAGATTTTTTAGCAAGATAAGTTGCAGTTAGCGCCAAAGAAGTTAAATCACTAGCAGCACGGTCAAGATAGCCATCAGATCGAATTTGAGAAAGTCTTGCATCGAGTGTAAAACAATTTTTCAGTAAGCCTGTCCCAGCTTGTAATGTACCTTTAATTGTTCCAAAAGAACCCGCAGCCATATCTGTACGAGCATATGCTTTTGCTTTGAGATCACTTGTTTTAATATTGACACTTGCTCCAAAAGCAGCAGCACCATTTGTAGAAGAGCCAACCCCTCTTTGAATTTGAATATGCTCTACCGAACCCACAAGGTCAGGCATATTGACCCAATAAACATCGTGAGATTCGGGATCGTTCACTGGAACACCGTTGATGGTAACATTGATGCGACTGGCGTCAACACCTCTTATGCGTAAACCACTGTACCCGACTCCTGCACCGGCATCACTGGTAGTAACCACCGATGGCGTAAATTCAAGCAAAGTAGGCATGTCTTGACCAAAATTTTTAAAGCCCAATACCTCTTTGGATAAGGTTGTGTTACTCGGATTGTCTTTGGCCCTGAGTCTAGAAACGACAATACCTTCAATAGTTTGAATTTTTTTGATGGTGTCGGCTGCAATTTTCTCGGTTTGCTGTGCCAAGCTTGCCGAAGCAAACAAAAAAGCTGGTAATAAAAGTCTTGTTTTCATTTCGTAAAAATTAAACAAGAACAAGGGGCTAATTCTTGGTGATCTTAAAAAATTAGCTCGTCATCTTCCCTTCGCTGGCATTATCCAAATCAGGTTCAATGGGTATGATCTCAGCCTTGCGGCACCCCTTAGAGACGCTGCAAAAATAATCCAAATCAAGTTCAAAAAGTGCAATTTTCTAAAATTTACTTGATTTGTTCAATAAAATATTTTGATGATTTATAGGTTAAATGATTGAATATTAGCATTTATTAGTCAGGGCTTCTAGAGGCTTGCCACAATTTGTGCAATCTGAACAGCATTTGTGGCTGCTCCTTTGCGCAAGTTGTCTGCTACTATCCAAAGGTTGAGCGTATTTGCTTGGCTTTCGTCTCTGCGAATTCTGCCTACAAAAACAGCATCTTTACCTTCAGCAAATCGTGGCATCGGGTAGGCAAATTCTTCAAGGTTATCTTGCACTATAATGCCAGGAGTTTGGGCTAATATATTTTTGACTTCTACAAGGTCAAAATCTTGTTCAAATTCGATGTTGACTGCCTCAGAGTGCCCACCAACTACAGGCACCCGCACTGCTGTTGCGGTAACTAGGATACTCGGGTCAAGTATTTTTTTGGTTTCGTTGGTTAGCTTCATTTCCTCTTTGGTGTAGCCATTTTCAGTGAATACATCGCATTGTGGAATACAATTTTTGTCAATAGGATATTTGTATGCCATTTCACCACTGATGCCATTACGCTCATTCTCTAATTGCTGAACCGCTTTGACACCTGTTCCTGTTATCGATTGATAAGTTGAAACGACCACTCTTTTGACTCCGTATCGTGCATGAAGAGGCGCAAGTGTCAGTACAAGTTGGATCGTACTACAATTGGGGTTTGCAATGATGAGGTCTTGTTTGGTAAGCTGTTGTCCGTTGATTTCCGGAACGATGAGTTTTTTTGTTGGATCCATTCTCCAGGCAGAAGAATTGTCAATGACAACTGTTCCAACTTCGGCAAAACGAGGCGCCCACTCCAATGAGGTGTCTCCACCTGCAGAAAAAATAGCAATATCAGGGTGTGCATCAACAGCACTTTGCAGACCAATCACCTCATATTCTTTGTTTTCAAACGTTAGTTTTTTACCTACGCTGTTTTCGGAGGCGACCATCAGTAATTCGGAATAAGGGAATTTTTGCTCAGCTAAAACTTGCAACATTACTGATCCGACCATTCCTGTTGCACCTACGACAGCTACTTTCATTTGTTTTTTTTGACAAAATTAATCTTTGTTTGCAATGCTACGTGCTTCTCTTTTGCTTTTCGTTATTTTCATCCGCACCATCCATTTTTCTCAAAATCAGGTCCACGACGATTTTCATGACCAAAACCTCAATCTGGGTCTTCTTTGGCAGGGCGATACCAGTCATTTTTATATCAATCATGCGCGTCAATTACAACTCAATCAAACACTTGCTGACACCTCGTTGATTTGGACACAACTTCCCAACTTTGCACTCGACACTTTAAGCATACAATTTTGGTACAGAGAAAATTTTAGCCCATCAAGTTTGAATTTTGGGCGCTTTTTCTTTCTGGCTCAGTCTGCTGATTTTCAAAATAGTACAGACTGTTTTTATTTACAATTTGGCGAAAGCGGCTCAGCAGATGCCATCAAACTTTATCAAAGACAAAATGGTACAGATATTTTATTGGCATCAGGACCAGTGGGACAAATTGCCAATGCATTTGCCGCAGATTTAAAATTGATTATCACGGAAAATTCTATTGCACTTTTTGCCCAATTTTCAAATTCAACAACACCTGAACTTCAATTCCAAGTCAATGCCTCAATTCCAAATTGGCAACCATTTGCTGGTTTTGAAATGAAATATACCGCTGCTAATGCTGCTGCTTTTTACATCGATGATTTTTATTTTGGAACACCCTTGAACCCTCTTGCCTCGGCGGTTATTATTACAGAAATCATGGCGAACCCCGATACTTTGTATGGTCTTCCGGAAACAGAATATTTAGAGATTTACAATAATTGCCCCAACTTGATCCAATTAAGAGGTCTTAAAATTCAAGACGCAAACGGCATTTGCACTTTGCCGTCGTTTTGGCTCGAGGCGCAATCTTATGTGGTATTAGTCGGGACTAACAAAAGCACAGGCTTTGGAATTATCAATATTGTAGAAGTTGCGGCATTTCCGAGCCTCAATAATTCAGGTGAACCCATTTCGCTTAAAAATCAATACAACGAAATTCTAGATCAAGTAGTTTATCAAGCGGCATGGTATGGCGGTAGTCAATTTTCATCGGATGCCATAAGTTTGGAAAGAAAATCTTTGTCAGACCCTTGCTCGAATCAAGATAATTGGGGAGCATGCACCGCTGCTAGTGGAGGAACACCCGGAGCAATAAATGCCATTTTTGACCCTCATCCAGACACAATTGCTCCTACTTTATTACACATCGGTGTTTTAGATGCTCATTATGTCGCTTTCAACTTTTCAGAGCCTATGGATAGTCTGTCATTGGTGAATTGCTCAATCTCAATTTTACCGAGTATCAACTCGTATGAACGGCAAATTCTCAATTATCAAAATTGCATCAATGGTGCGCAAATGTTGCTCAATTTCTACGATACCATTTTACCGAGCTACCCTTATTTTATTCATATTGCATCCGCCTCAGACTGTTGGAATAATACACAGGAACTCGTCGGGGATTTCGTCCGATACGAAAAACCACAAAAAGGTGATCTACTCATCAATGAAATCTTATTTGACCCGCCTAACGATGGACACGATTTTGTTGAATTATTGAACCTAAGTGAGAAATTCTTAGATCTCTCTGATTGTGGATTGCACAATCTGCAAGACTCTATTTTCTTGAGTCAATTAAAAATTGAACCCAAACAATACATGGCGTTGTGTTCTGACACCCTTTTTCTGCTCGAAAATTACCCACTCACCGCAAGTTCACATTTAAAACAAATTGACCTCCCCTATTTCTATAATGATTCAGGTACTTGTGTGCTTTTCAATGATTCCCAAATACTTGATTCCCTGCATTATTCGTCGCAATGGCATTTTTCATTACTACCAGATCCTGAAGGTTTTAGCTTGGAGAGAATCAGCACAAGTGTGCCTACACAAGATCCTGAAAATTGGTTTTCAGCGGCACAAACTGTTGGTGGCGCAACACCCGGTTGTCAAAATTCTCAAAACAGTCAAGTTACTTTTGCAGGAGAGATTCATTTAACACATCCAGAAATGAGCCCTGACCTAGATGCCTACCATGATCAGCTAGAAATTGTCTACCAAATGAAAGATCCGGGTATGGTGGCTTGTGTCGGGATTTACACAATAAATGGGCAGCTCCTTCAAAACGTATTATTTAACCAAAGCATCCCTACTCAAGGAATCTGTTACTGGGATGGCAGCACTACTTTCGGAACATTAGTACCCGCAGGAATTTACGTATTGTATTTTCGAGCTTTTTCCACAAAACCTGGTGCATTTTTTGAAAAAAAAATTCTGTTCAGCGTGTGTTATAAACCTTAAATTTGAACATGCCAAGTGCGTTCAGTGCCATCTCATTTTCACCAGGTTCCAAAAATTGGATTGCCAAGTTTTTTGAGCTTTACGAGCAAGGTGTTTTCGAATTAGACGACGAACTGATCCATATCCAAACTGAAAACCTTACCCACTTTATTTCGCATCAGACAGGTCTCATTTACGGCACTCCCAGGAACTTTATTTTTTCAAATGCCCTGAACAAACAGCAAATGAATACCGATGAGCAGCTCAAATTACTGCTTTTTGAAACCCATTTTTTTACCTATTTAAGAAAAACACAACAACCCATCAATAAAGCACATTTCATTACTTTGCTGTCCGAATTTTATGCGAGTCCATCCGGACTCAATTTATTGGATCGCATTCAATTGAAATTGATCAAAAGCCCAGAAAGAAAACTAGAGCTTATTCTAGAATCTCGGGTCAAAATAAAAACATCCTTCTTCGGCATCAATTTTTGGCTAAACCACCTCTCTAATGCGTTTATATTTTTGGATGTTATCCTATTTAGGTCTTTTCTCGATGGAAAAAAAGAAGCATTTCATCAAGCATATCAAGCTGCGGCCATATCTGTTTTAAACGGTTTACTCTTTGCAGGTTTTTCTGATCAAAAAATGGAAAAGCAAGAGCAAAAGATTTTCAAGCACTTTTTGATTTCCGCTGCTTTACCAAAAAAAATAAGCCACATATTTTCAGACCGTCTCCAAATTGGAATTCCGCTCAAACTTCTTAAGCAAGAACTAGTTCAAGATCCATTATTGCAGCAAATCACCTATGAATATGGGCACTTTTTAATTCAAGGAACCCACGAAATAAGTCAACAAGAACGGCTCAAATTACAAGAACTTGGCCGTGTGCTGCAAATGACCGAGCAGCAAATGCTGGCTTCAGAAGAGCTTTGTAGTGCTTTTATTGCACATAGTACTGCTGATCAACTTTTGGTTTACAAGCAATCCACTGATTCCAGTTTTGCCTATAAAGAAACAAGTAAACGCTGGCTCAAAATCATCGGACGCAACCGCGATCGACTGATATCTGAAATCAAAGAGAGTAAAGAGCTCATGGCACTGCTTCAAAAGTCTACCAAACAAGAACTCAGTAGCCAAGAAAAAGAACAAGTCAAGGAGCAGGTCTACGATATTCTCAAATCGATGCCATCATTAGCTTTGTTTTTATTGCCCGGTGGCACACTCATCCTTCCGATTGTCATGAAACTCGTGCCGGAACTTATACCTTCTGCTTTTAAAATCAACGAAGTAGAGAAAAAACAACCCGAAAATGAAATGTAAAATCCATATTTACTTGCTCAATGATCTGTACTCTCAAGAGCTAGCAGATCGTGAATTTGGAGGCAAAGAATCCGCAGATAACCTCCGTTATGAGTGGGAAGACGAATTAGAAATACAAGGAGAAGTAACTGCCATTCAAGAGATCGCGGATGGGACGTATACCTTGGCGGGTTATGATGAAAACGACGAATTGTTTTCTTATGAAATTCCTAAGATGCATCTTTTTGAAATTTCAACAGCGGCACATCCAAATACATTTGTAGGGGCATCGGTCAGTATTGTCGATCATTGCACACTCAACAAAGCCGAGCACGCGCATGAGATTTGCATTTACTTAAAAGACTACGAGCCGATGGCGAACCCTGTACCCGGCATTTTTATTGCCTCTAAATCATTCCCCAAAGCACTCATCCGATGATAGAGCTTCAAAAAATTGTACTTTCCTACGACAAGGACATATTAAAAGGAATCAATCTGCAAGTAAAACGCGGTGAAATTCTTGGTTTGGTAGGAAAGAGTGGTGCGGGTAAATCTTCGTTACTTAAAATATGTGCAGGATTACAGGATTGCTCGGAGGGATTTATAATTATTGACGGAAAAAAACAACTGCCAGCCAGACAACTTTTAGTACCCGGATACGCCAACATTGCTATTGTCAATCAAGACTTCAAGCTAGATCCATTTCATACTGTTGCCGAAAATATCAAAGAAGCCATTTTGCATTGGCCCATTCCTAAACGAGATAAACGCGTCCAAAAGTTGCTTCAACTTTTTGGATTAAAAGATATTAGTCAAACAAAGGCGCACCTTATCTCAGGAGGAGAGCAACAACGTGTTGCCATCGCAAGAGCCATTGCAGATCAACCTCAATATCTTTTACTCGACGAACCTTTTGGTCATCTGGATGCCAACCTAAGGCAACGACTAAGCGCATATCTCATGGATCTTCGCGATGCAGAAAATACAGGGATTGTCTTGGTTTCGCACGAAGGGCAAGATGTGCTTGGATTGTGCGATCATATTTGCATTTTACAAAATGGCAAACTGTCCAAAAAGTACCTGCCTGAAACATTGTACTATCGCTATGCCGCTCCTGAAAAAGCCAGGCTCTTTGGACCATTGAACACCATACATTGGCAAGATAACCTGCTGCATTTTAGACCAGACGAATACCAAATTAGTCAAGCGGGTATTCCCTTGCACTTTGAAAGAGCTGTATTTGTTGGCGGATTATACCATAACTACTTCAGAACTGAACGCAAAGAAAGGGTCTTACTTTACGCATTTGAACCCCTCACACAACTGAACGCTATTGAAATCAAAAGGAAATAAACGTCCACTCCAGATAGAATTACTGGCATTCTGGCAGGCACTCAAAGAATATGTCCAACAAGGCGCATTTCATCATGGTGCTGCATTGGCCTATTATACCTTGTTCGCTTTTATCCCGATACTTTACCTTACAACCTCAATCTACGGTCGCATAATCGGTGCAAAAAATATGAGGATTATAGTGACGGACTTGCTGCACGATGGCTTAGGTCTCACAGACACGGAATCTATAATACACCTTGTAGATTCTATATCAATAGAAAAGCCAAGCTTTTTTCTGGAGCTAGTAAGTGTCGGCATTTTACTCTATACATGTTCAGCATTTATGCTTTCTTTGAAGCGAAGTCTCAACGAATTTTTCAACGTAACTAAAAAAAATAGGCACGAGACCAATCTTTTCATGGAAATAATTGGGTTTAGATTTCTGAGTGTTATACTCTTGGCTGTTTTGGCATTAGTCATCATCCTGTTTTACTTTGCTCAAGTATTTGTTTTTTCGGCGCTCAATAGCTGGATACATTGGCACAACGGTTTCATAGACTTCTCATTTACGCTCTTGCAAATAGGTTTGACAATAGCTTCAAACGTTTTGATTTTTAGCCTAATATTCAAGTACATGCACGATGCAAAAGTAAGTTGGAGGTTAGCATTGAAAGGTGCAATTGTCACTTCCATTTTACTCTATTTTAGTCAATGGATACTGAGTTATTACCTGCAACATTTTTTCATGTTGGGACAGCTCGGTGTGGCAAATTCCATTTTTATGATGTTGGCTTGGGTGCACTACTCGGCCCAGATCATTTTTTTAGGCGCCAAGTTTACCTACCATATGGGCAAAGCCAGCGGTGAACGCATCTCTTCTTGAAAGTAAGATTAAAGGAATGATGGTGGTTTGCGGAATTCTAATTTCGCATCTCGGAAAATACTCGATGTGTTTCGAATTGTCAGCAAAAAACTTTTGTTGCCCCCTACCGGAACATAGTAAAATGATAGCGCCCAGCAGTGCATATTTCTATTCAATGAAAAATATGCGTTGGTAAGTCTTTGGTCTTGCAGATTAAAATTCAAATTACCGGATAAATTCCAACGTTTGGTAAAACTGATATCGCCGCTGAATACTAATGTCTGTACAAAACTCCATGGATCGGGATTTTCCAAGCTGATATCTTGATTGGCTTGAATGCCATAGACATGCGATAAATTGACTTTCCAAGGTATGTCATAAAAAATGGCTCGTTCCGGATGCAGCGCATAAAAATTAAAATCGGCATTCCAGTCTTGTTCATTGAATAAGGTGGTGTGATCCTGTAACTTTTTACGGTCTTTGCGCGGCGCAATGACCATAGTTGTGGTGAGATTAGTAGTGGTGAGCCTACCCAATTGCTGCCCTGTTTGCCATGCATAATCTTTGATTGTTTTCCCGCTGGTATTCCAGCCGTAAGGGCTCCAATTTGCATTAGAAACAAAGTTGATCCAGTTAGCTGGGCTTATCCTGAGATTCAACGATAAATTGGATAGCTTCATGGTATCCTTAGTGAAGTCGTAGTTACCCGTAACAGAAAATTGGTCAATGAGTCGGATTTTTTTGAAGCCTGTCACTGTATCTTGAGCAGATTTAAACTTGATTTCTGCAGTATTATTGATACCAAAAGTGAGTAATGAAGCCTCTCTAGTTGAACCAACGCCATATATACTTCTTTCAAATGGTGAATACGTGATAGGACTTTGATTTGGTCCGGCATTTACAGTAAGCAGAGGATTCCAACCTGGAGTATAGCGGTAGCCTATATTTGGTGTCATGAGATGGCGCAAACGCGTTTGTTTCTTGCCAGCAATTTTGTAGTATCCATACAAAACTGTAGTTGCACTCAGGTTGAAATTCAACTCATGAGACATCGATGGTTTCTGAATAGTATCGATTTTCGTGTTGTTTGTGAGTGGGTTATAGCTTTTCTCAATTTGCTGAAAATTGATTTTATTGCCATAACTCAAATTCGGATTTATTTTGAGCGCATTTTTGAAAAGGCCGGTACTCGTTTGAATGGTCAGACTCTGACTCAAGCCATTCATCATGGTCTGATTAATGGCAGCAAAGTTGGCCGTAGTCATTAAAGAATCTGCAAATTGGGCACGGTTCTGACCCTCAAAGTTATAGGTAAGCCCTATCCTTTGGATGGTTTTCTTCCAGTTTTTATCAGCAGTCTCAAAGGTATTTTTGAATGGAAAAATGCGAGTGACATTGACATTCATGACGGGACTGAGCAAGGAAACTGTTTTGGACTTCGAGTTTTGTCGCAACGACATCTTGAGGCCTGTGTTGATTGGCTTTCCAGGGAAATTCCGGGCTAAATTGATATCTGAGTTAAAGCTATTATTGAAATATTCTGGGTTGATAGGATCTAACGAATTCTTGGAATTGTTATCGGAAATGAAATTTACATTTGATGAAAAATCCCAAAAAGGATTTGATTTTGGCGCTTTTCGGTGGGACCAAACTACCGTTACTTTATTTTGCTTGGTATTGGTCGGAAAACCGCTATTGAATTGCTGAAATCCGAGCGAAAGACGGCCATTATAGCCATAGCGTTTGGCATAATCGAGGTCATTTCGCAAACCCCAAGATCCACGGCTGTAAAGATTGGCATAGACCGACGTTTGAAAGCGCTCGTTGATCGGAAAATACCAACCCAAATTTTGAAAGCCAAAACCATATGCCGACAACGGAACAAATTCAGGAAACAAAAGCCCCGAAGTGCGCTCTTTTTGATTAGTTGGGATAAAAGCGAATGGTAAACCCAACGGAGTAGGAATACCCGACACATACAAGTTCATTGGGCCCGTGACAATTCTTTCATTAGGTACCAAAACTCCTTTACTCAATTGGAAATGGTAATGGGGTTCTGCTAAATCACAGGTCGTTAAAATGCCTTGTTTTAAATGTAATTCGTCATTAGCCTGGCGCTTGGCAGTACCCATCTGAAAATAAAATTCATCTTGTTTCATCGCCAAAGCCTTGATGTACGCTTTTTCAGTGCGGTAATTGAATTTCAAAGATTCACATGTGATGGTTTGGCTACCTTCAGTAAGTTCAGGAAACTCTTGAGGCTTCCCAATAGAATCGAGTCGATACTTGGCCTCAATTTGACTAGAATCGAGGTCAATTAAAATATAACCAGCTTTGATAGAATAGCCTTCAGTCTGTATTTCTGCTGCACCATAAAGGTAAATCCGACGGTTCTTCACATCGTGAACAATCTTTTCGCTTGCCTTATATGTAACTATTTCGTTGAGACTTTCGCCATTGACAAAAAGGGTATCTTGAGCTGTAACGAAACCCAACGGACACATTATTAACAATGTGACGAAGAAAAGTTGTGCGATACGAAGTCTTTGACTCAAGAGGGGCTACTTAGATTTGTAATATGCAAGAAAAACACACAAAGCTACCAATTTTCAATGGCTTGCAAAAGAACGCACTCAGACTGTTTTTATTGGTTGGGCTGAACTTCTTTATCCAGCAACTCGGACTTGCACAAGCCGGCAAGATTAAAACAGTGGTCATCGATGCCGGTCACGGTGGACACGACCCCGGATGTCATGGGGCCAGCAATAATGAAAAAGAAGTCTGTTTGTCTATGGCGCTTAAACTCGGTGCCCTTATCAAAGACCGTTATCCTGATGTAAAGGTCATCTACACCCGAACCACTGATGTCTTTGTTGAACTTGCCGAGCGTGCCAACATAGCAAATCGAAACAATGCCGACTTGTTTATCTGTATACATGCTAATGCCGGAAGCACAACAGCCTATGGATCTGAAACTTATGTACTCGGATTACACCGCACTGACGCACAACAAAAGGTTGCCGAGCGAGAAAATGCGAGTATTTCATTGGAAGACGATAAAGGCGCCAAATACCGATCATACGACCTTACCCCCGACGGGATCATTGCGCTACAGTTTCAGTTGGCAGTTTTTCACAGACAATCCATTCTTTTTGCAGAAATGATCCAGAAAGAATTCAAGCGAATTGGTCGTTATGACCGCGGTGTCAAGCAAGCCGGATTCCTCGTTCTCTACAAAACTACAATGCCTAGCGTACTCATTGAAACGGCATTTTTACCGAATCCGACAGAAGAAAAATTAATTGGTACTGCTGAAGGGCAACAAAAAATGGCACAAGCCATGTTTCAGGCTTTCGTTAATTTTAAAAACGCCACCGAAGGTAAGTCAGCTACAACCGGCACCACTGAAAACAAACCCACGGAACCTAAACCAATTGAAACGAAACCTATTGAGTCAAAACCAATAGAAACAAAACCGATTGAAAGCAAACCATCAGAAACCAAGGATACAAGCAGTAATACTACGGACCAAAAACCAAATTCTTCTAATGGAGATGGTTTGATTTTCCGAGTGCAAATTGAAACATCTGCTCAAGTCCTACCCAAAAATGCGAGTCGCTTTAAGGGATTGGATGTATTTGAATATC
Organism: Flavobacteriales bacterium; assembly: GCA_046091725.1. Classification (GTDB taxonomy): domain Bacteria; phylum Bacteroidota; class Bacteroidia; order Flavobacteriales_D; family Crocinitomicaceae; genus UBA952. Next base: position 41,955 of record JBJTCG010000132.1, read on the forward strand.
AAGACAATACGCTATACAAATACTGTACAGGTGTCTTTCCAAATGACCTACAAGGAGCCAAAAATTATAAAAACGAGCTCATTGAAAAAGGTTTTGAGCATGCTTTTGTTGTTGCTTTCCTAAATGGAGAGCGCATCAGTATTGAAAAAGCGATTAAATTAGCAGAAAAATAAAAGCTTGAAATTAACCAAAGAAATAAAGGCCGCGCTCATTGCTATTTTTGCAATTGTTGTCCTAATAGCAGGCGTCAATTTCCTCAAAGGAAATAGTTTCTTTGGTGGAGACGACGTTTATACAGCTTATTTTCCCAATTCTGGTCAATTAATGGTTTCCTCAAACGTCACACTGAATGGCGTTGAAATTGGAAAGGTTCTCAGCATAGAATCTAACCCTAAAGGCGATTCACTAAACCGTGTCAAGCTTACTTTTAACATCCACAATACTGATATACGTCTTCCAAAAGGCACCATCGTAGAAATTGGCTCTCTCGATTTCTTTAGTAAGGCGCTAATTGTCCAATTGCCCCTCGCTGGCAATGGGCAGTTTTATCCCATTGGTGCCACTATTCCAGGACGCTTATCTGTAGACATGGTTTCTCAGGTAAAACAATACGCAGATCCAATCTCTCAAAAGCTACAAACCATGATGCTATCCATTGATAACATGGTAGAATCGCTTTCTTCTTTTTGGGATACCACTGCTACATCTGAACTCGAAGGAAGTTTGAAAGAAGTCAAAATGACGATTAAAAAACTTGGCCGAGTAGCTGACGAATTACAGGGTTTTGTGGCTACTGAAAGAGCCCAATTCACTAAAATTATGTCCAACGTTGAGTCCATTACCCTCAACCTCAAGCGCAGCAACGATCAAATTACAGCCATCATTGGCAATACCCGTAAAATAACCGACGACCTCGTTACTGCAGATTTCAAAGGAACCATTCTCGATGCCCAAACCACTCTTAAGAAGTTCAATATGGTGCTTGCAGAAGTAGAGGCCGGACAAGGTTCTTTGGGTAAACTCATTCACGATGAAAAACTCTACACTGAATTAGTTGGCACCAATAATGACCTCCAAAATTTAGTCACTGACCTTCAGGCCCATCCAGAGCGTTATGTTCATTTGTCGCTCATTGGCGGAAAATCTAAAGGTCTACAACTTTCAAAGAAAAACGAAGACAAGCTTCAAAAAATGCTCGACAGCTTGCCTGAATAATCGAACATCATGCAACAAATAATCTTTGGCGTTCTTACGCTCTTTAGTTTTGGTTTCTTTGCGTTCAACCTACGCAAAATTGCCCAAAACATCCATATGGGTCAGCCCCTCAATCGTTCAGAGAACAAAGCTGCGCGTTGGCGTACCATGTTATTAGTAGCCTTGGGTCAAAAAAAGATGTTTACACGCCCCATTCCTGCCCTTTTGCACCTCGCACTTTATGCTGCGTTTGTTATTACGCAAATTGAGCTCATTGAAATTCTTGTGGACGGCCTTAGTGGCTCGCATCGCTTTTTCCAAAACAATTTGGGTGCGTTTTACACCTTCATAATCAGCTTCATTGAGGTGCTATCAGTGCTTGCCTTTATCGGTACGCTTGCCTTTTTAGCCCGCCGTAATATGCTCAAATTGCCGCGTCTCAACATGAAAGAGCTTGCCGGATGGCCTACCCAAGATGCCAACCTCATCCTCATTATGGAAATTATCCTGATTGCCTGTATTTTTACCATGAATGGCGCCGATGAAGTTTTAGTTTCTCATGCCGGAAATTCAAATGGATTTGCAATCAGCTCTTGGTTGGGTCCTATTTTATTTGACGGACAAAGCAATCACACCCTGCATTTACTAGAGCAAATTGGTTGGTGGGGCCACATATTCATGGTCTATACCTTCATGAATTACCTACCCTATTCCAAGCATTTGCATATTTTCATGGCCTTCCCGAATACTTATTACTCGAAATTAGAGCCAAAAGGACAATTCACCAATATGCAAAGCGTCACTAACGAGGTTAAACTCATGCTTGACCCCAATGCTGACCCTTATGCAGCAGCACCTGCAGACGCCACTCCAGCTCGCTTTGGTGCCAAAGATGTCACCGACCTCACTTGGAAAAACCTCATGGACGCTTACAGCTGCACCGAGTGCGGACGTTGCACTTCTGCGTGCCCTGCCAACACTACTGGCAAACTGCTTTCACCGCGCAAAATCATGATGGATACCCGAGACCGAATGGTTGAACTCGGCGATTACAAACGCAAAAATGGCCCCGATGCCGAAGACGGAAAAAGCTTACTTGGCTCCTATATCAGCGAAGAAGAACTTTGGGCTTGTACAAGTTGTAATGCCTGTGTGCAAGAATGCCCAGTCAACATTGATCCACTTTCGATCATCATCGATTTACGTCGCTTTCTTGTCATGGAAGAATCAAAAGTACCTTCCGAACTCACAGGAATGCTAACAAATATTGAAAACAACGGCGCACCATGGCAGTTTGCTGCCACAGAACGCTTAAATTGGGCTAACGAAGATTAAGTAAAGTCAAGCAAATGAGTCTACAAGTACGTACAATGGCCGACATGATGGCCTCAGGAGAAGCGCCAGAAATTTTATTTTGGGTAGGTTGTGCCGGTTCATTTGATGACCGCGCAAAAAAAATTACAAAAGCATTGGTCAAGATCCTGAACCACTGCAAAGTGAATTTCGCCGTACTCGGTGCCGAAGAAAGCTGCACCGGTGACCCAGCCAAACGTGCTGGAAACGAATTTACTTTCCAAATGCAAGCCTTGATGAATATCGAATTACTCAATGGCTATGAAGTCAAAAAAATCGTTACTGCTTGTCCGCATTGTTTCAACACCCTGAAAAACGAGTATCCAGAACTAGGTGGCACCTATGAAGTCATTCATCATACACAACTCATTCAGGACCTCATCAACACAGGTAAACTTACGCTTGCTGACAACGGCACCTTTAAAGGCAAAAAAATCACATTCCACGATCCTTGTTACTTAGGTCGGGCCAACGACGTTTACGAAGCCCCACGCGCACTAATTGAAAAACTCGATGCTGCACTCGTAGAAATGAAGCGTTGCAAAACCAATGGATTATGTTGTGGCGCCGGAGGTGCACAAATGTTCAAGGAAGCCGAAAAAGGCAACAAAGAAATCAATATTGAACGCACCGAAGATGCCCTCGAAACAACTGCAGGCATCATTGCTACAGGTTGCCCATTTTGCAATACCATGATGACAGACGGTATCAAGCATTTCGAAAAAGAAGAAGACATCAAAGTACTAGATATCGCAGAACTTATCGCAAATGCAGCAGACTTATAATATAGCTGAAACCTTTGACTCAAATTGTAGGGTTTGGGTCTTTGTTGCTGAGCGCAAGCTCTCCGAAACTGAAAGTGCTTGGGCTCAAGAACAACTGCTGGCTTTTACCGAAACATGGCAAACCCACGGACAAGCCATGAACGCCTCTGGTTTTGTTTTTGAAAATGCTGCGCTTGTTTTGGTAGCCAACGAAGAAGGTGTAAAAGCATCTGGCTGTTCCATGGATAAAATCAATCACCGCATCAAAGCCTTGTCCGAAGAATTGGGCATCAATTTATTCAATCGAATGAGTACTTTGGTTTTGGAACAAGAACAATGGCATTTGGCCCAATTTGATCCAACAGAAACTCGCCGAAGTATCACAGCTGCTACTCAGCGTTTGGGTGATCTTTTGAATTGATACTACGCCAAGCCGAATAAGTCCATTTGAGCCATAAAAAGGCTAAAATAGGAAACACTATCACTACGAGTTTATTGAAATGCCACGCCGCATTAAAATCAAGATGAATGAGGTGTTGAATGGCACGTGTAATGCCACAAGCAAAACATTCTTTATGCAGTAGTAATACCGACAAACATAAAGATTGCCCTTTATCAAAAAAAGAGGCGGGCAACGACTCCAAAACTATTGGGAGTGCGATGAGCCCGCCAAATTTGATGTAATGCCTTATTTTATCTGTATCGGCCAAGTATGATAAGCGCATGAATGACTCCAGGGAAACCACAAAGGACGCACCAGAGTAGATTGTAAATGATGATTTCAGTGTCCCAGTCGGTAACTAGACCAACTACGATCGGAGGGAAAATAAAACACAAAACAAACAATAAGATGTAAGGAACTTCATCTGCGTTATTGCTGGAAGCTTTTTTCAAATGTTGGGTTAGTTTTTTCGCTTGATGCTTCATTACTTTGGCACCTTGAACTGAGGCCTTTGAACCAGTCTCTTTGACAAAATAATTCTTGACAACACCTTGCATGTCTTTCACTTCTTTTGAAGTTTGTTGCGGCATTAAAGTGGTCTGTTCTTTATTATGCGCAACATTTTCAACAACTGCAATTGGCAGCGCTTGTTCTTTGGTAGCGCCTGATAGATTTTTCGATGCTGTTTGACTGGTAGGTTGGTTTTCTGTTGCTTGCGCTAATTCTGATGATGGAGCTGTTTGATTTTTTACTTTCAATGAGGTGTGCCACTGAATGTTATATCCATTTCTGTAAATGCGTTTTTCCACTGTACATGCTGCCATTAAAAAGACGGCAATGAAAGAAAGAATGGTAATTTTTTTCATGCGTTGTTTGTTTTAAAGGTGTTAATCAAAGATAATGAAATCTGATTGCGCTTGCCAATTGCGTATCAAAATTGATATTCCCTTTTCCATCAAAATCAATACCCCCCTATTCCACTTGCGACTTGCTCGATAGGGTGCCAGGTGGTTTTGATTTCTTGGAATTCTGTAATGAATTGAATGCCTTGGTTTTGAGGCTCTGAAAAATCTAAGTTGTAGAGTTTTGAACGTTTGAGATTATCAATTGCCGCTTCTTGGGCGCTTCTTGATAAATCCTCTTGGATAGTTGCTAAACTGAGTGCATTAACATCCATGTGCCCAGCCAAAGTTGGCAACATTTCAGCCACAACACCCGTGAGGATATTCACGACCCCAGCCGGCACGTCTGAGGTAGCGAGTACTTCAGCAAAGGAAATAGAACACAAAGGCAGGGCCTGATTGGCAATTACAACAACTGAATTACCACCGACCAAAATGGGTAATACTTGGGAAACGAGCCCAATGAATGCAGTTTCTTGACAAGCTACCACACCGACAACACCCATGGGTTCAGGTACGGAAAAATTGAAATGTGCACTTGCTACCGGATTCACGCTAGAGCTCAGTGCCTGGTATTTATCGGCCCAACCTGCATAATAAACGATGCGGTCAATAGATTGTTGAAGCTCGGTGTTTGCCGCTGCAGCTGAGTAACCAAGCGAAATCATTTCTTCAATGAATTGCGCTTTTCTGCCCTCTAGGATTTCTGCAATGCGATAAATGACCTGGCTGCGGTTAAAAGCGGTTTTTGCGGCCCAGCTGGCCTGCGCTTTTCGAGCCGCTTGAACAGCATTTCGAATGTCTTTTTTTGAGCCTAAACATGCGTTGGCAAGAGGCTGGCCAGTTGCTGATTTGACCACATAAGAGCGACCACTTTCAGTTCTCGGAAATTGTCCGCCTATGTATAATTTATATGTTTTTAGAATTTCCATCACTTAGTCATTTGAAGATAAGCACTGAGTCCATGTATCCCTCCTTCGCGGCCAAAGCCACTTTCTTTGTAGCCTCCAAACGGAGATGCAGGATCAAATTTATTGTAGGTATTGGCCCAAACCACTCCTGCTTGCAATTGGCTACTGAGGCCGAAAATCCTGGCTCCTTTATCTGTCCAGATACCAGCTGCCAATCCATACGGCGAGTTATTTGCTTTTTGCAGCACTTCGTCTATGGTGCGGAATGTTTGTATAGTGAGTACCGGACCAAAAATCTCTTCCTGAGCTATGCGTGCACTTTGTGCAACATCTGTAAAAATAGTAGGTGGGCAATAATATCCTTTACTAGGTAATTGGCATTTTGGCTGGAATAATTCTGCGCCTTCTTCTAGGCCAATTTGAATGTATTTTTCTATTGTTTCTAATTGTTTCTTGGAATTGATTGCACCGATATCTGTGTTTTTATCGAGGGGGTTGCCCACGTAAATGCTTTGTAGCCTGAACTTTAATTTATCGATGACTTTAGTCGCTATCGATTCTTGGACATACAACCTCGAACCTGCACAACAGACATGACCTTGATTAAAGAAAATGGCGTTGATCACACCTTCCACGGCTTGATCAATTGGGGCATCTTCTAAAATAATATGAGCAGATTTTCCACCAAGTTCTAAGGTTAATTTTTTAGAGGTTCCGATACAAGCTTTTTGGATTTGTTTGCCAACTGCCGTGCTACCCGTAAAAGCAATTTTATTGATGTCTGGATGCGCAACAAGTTCAGCCCCTGTATCTCCATGGCCAGTTACGATATTCACCACACCGGCTGGCAAGCCTGCTTCTTGGCAAATTTCAGCAAACTTGAGCGCCGTTAATGATGTGGTTTCTGCAGGCTTCAAAACTACTGTATTTCCACATGCTAAAGCCGGTGCGATTTTCCATGCCAACATTAAAAGTGGGAAATTCCAAGGTGTGATTTGAGCGGCAACACCCAAAGAGTTGACCTGCTTACCATGAAATGCCTCTTGAAGTTTATCTGCCCAGCCCGCATAATAAAAGAAATGATTACAAGCCAACGGAATGTCAATGTCTCTTGATTCTTTAATGGGCTTACCGCCGTCAAGTGTCTCAAGTACTGCTAATTCTCTTGATCTTTCTTGCATCAAGCGCGCAATGCGAAACAGAAATTTACCTCGGTCGGCACCACTGAGTTTTGACCAAACATTATCATAAGCTGTTCGCGCTGCTTTGACAGCTAAATCGACATCTGCTGCTGCTGCCCATGCAATATTGGACAAATGGCTTTCATCTGCAGGATTTACTGTTTCAAAGTACCTGTTGTTGAGGGGGGCTCTCCATTCTCCATCGATGAAAAGCTCGTATTGTTGTTTCAGCTGAACCACAGCCGTTGACTCTAGAGATGGTTCAAGATTCCAGTTCGTAGGGCTCATAATTAGTCAATTGAAAAATAAGATGCCGACTGATATTTACCAGTCAGTTGTTTTTGATATTGCATAAGTAGGTCATTGGCCAAACTACTTGCGCCAAAACGATACCATTCATTGCTGAGCCATGCCTCGCCAAGTACTTCTTTAACCATGAGCAAGTGTTGAAGCGCAATTTTAGCCGACGAAATACCTCCGGCAGGTTTCATACCAATCATTTGTCCGGTGCGGTCATAATGATCTTTGATGGCACTTAACATTGTCAAAACCACAGGAAAGGTGGCAGCAGGCTGTATTTTTCCTGTTGATGTTTTAATGAAATCAGCACCTGCGGCAATGGCAATGTCGGAAATGCGACGCACTTGGTCCAAAGAATCCAGTTCTCCGGTTTCAAAAATTACCTTCAGACGTGCCGTTTGACACAACTCTTTGATTGCGGCAATTTCATCGAATACAAAATTATACTCCCCTGCCAAAAAATGACCACGCGAAATAACCATGTCAATTTCGTCTGCACCACCGTCTAGGGCATATTGGGTATCTAGCTTCTTAACTTCGAAAGGCGCTTGTCCTGAGGGGAAAGCAGTAGAAACGGAAGCTACTTTAATACCAGAATTTTCAAGTACTTTCTTAGCAACACTAACCATTGTTGGATACACACAAACAGCTGCAACAGTCGGGAGTTCTGGGTTGGCTACATGTAGGTGTTGGGCCTTGAAGCACAGTTGTCTGACTTTTGCCGGCGTGTCTTTTCCTTCGAGGGTAGTGAGGTCAATCATGGAAAGCGCCATGCGCAAGCCATGTAGCTTGGCTGGTCCTTTGAGACTTCTAGATTGTATTTTAGCAACGCGTTCCAACGACCCAATCTGGTCGATAGGCGTTGCTGAAGCTAAGATTTCTTGGAGCTTGAGGTGATTATTGGGCTGCATTGACCCAAAGTTAACAAAACTTGGCTTTGAACGAATTAATCTTCGTCGGTATCGTCGTCGTCGTCGTCAGCCTTGTCGTTGTCGTAATCATCATCTTCGTCGTCACCGTCATCGTCATCGCCGAGGTCGTCGTCTTTGAGGTCGTCAACTTTATCGAAGTCGTCCTCGTAGTCGTCTTCGTCCTCGTTGACTACTGCTTTAGCTTTCGGCGTGATTTTGTTGATCTTAACTAAATAAATGACTTCATCGGTTTCCCATACCAATGCATCAAGAACCTCTCCAGTAGGGGTTTTGATGGTTGTTAAATGATTGATGTACCCGTCAGGAAAGTCCTTGAGGATTTGTTTTTTCTGCTCAATTGTGAGCTTGTCGTAGCTGATGATTGCTCTTCTTTTTGACATAGGAAAGACAAGTATTTACGGCAAAATTATATTTTTTGAGATTCTAGCAAACACCTAAATCAAAATTCTTAAAAATTTTATTTTGCATTTCGGTAATATTGCGGATTAAGTACTTAAAAGCCAGGTTAGGACAACGTATTTTAAATACCTTTGTCAAAATACATTTTAGAGTATGTCCAAAACAAAAAGCGCATTTTTCTGTCAAAATTGTGGTTATGAAGCCCCTAAATGGCTTGGTAAGTGCCCAGGTTGCAAAGAATGGAATACTTTTGTGGAGGAGCGAACTGAAAAAACACCCAAGCACGTTGTCAGTTTTTCTAAATCTAGTCAAGCCCAACAGGCAGTTCTCATTCAAGAAGTTCAAAAAAGTGAAGAAAGTCGGATTCCACTCCAAGATTTCGAACTCAACAGAGTTTTAGGTGGCGGTATTGTCCCGGGCTCTATTAACCTCCTAGGCGGAGACCCTGGAATCGGTAAGTCTACATTATTACTGCAGTTAGCCATCAAAGAACAGTTGAAAGTTTTGTATGTCTCAGGAGAAGAAAGCGAGCAACAAATACGCATGCGAGCAGAGCGACTTGGGCTCAATAACCAACAGTGCTTTCTTTTGACTGAAACTAACCTACAACAAGTTCTAGTCCAGGCAGAAGCCATTCAACCTCAACTGCTTATCATCGACTCTATTCAGACGCTATACACAGATAGCGTCGAAAGTTCACCAGGTTCTGTGGTTCAAGTGCGCGAATGCACCGCCAACTTGTTGCGTTTTGCCAAACAAACCGATATCCCAATATTTCTTATTGGGCACATTACCAAAGATGGCACCATCGCTGGGCCAAAGGTCTTGGAACACATGGTAGATGCCGTGCTTCAGTTCGAAGGAGATCGCCATCATATTTACAGACTTTTACGCAGCATTAAAAATCGTTTTGGTTCTACCAATGAACTCGGTATTTACAGCATGCAAGGTGACGGCTTGCATCCCGTTGCGAATCCTTCTGAAGTGCTTGTTTCTATTGGTTCGGATGCCTTAAGTGGAGTTGCGGTAGCGTCCATGGTGGATGGGATTCGACCGCTACTTATCGAGGTTCAAGCGTTGGTTTCTTCCGCAGCCTACGGCACACCTCAAAGATCCTCTACTGGTTTTGATGTCAAACGACTCAATATGTTACTTGCCGTACTCGAAAAACGCTGCGGCTTCAGATTGGCAGCAAAAGATGTTTTCTTGAATATTGCGGGTGGTATCAAAGTTGACGACCCCGCCATTGACCTCGCTGTTGCAATGGCCATACTTTCATCAAATGCCGATTTAGCCATCGACAAAACGATTTCTTTCGCAGCTGAAATTGGCCTTAGCGGAGAACTGAGGCCAGTTAATCGACTTGAACAGCGTTTATCTGAATTAGAAAAACTCGGTTATAAAAAAATCATCATTTCAAAATATTCCAAAGGAATAAAAGGAAATAAATACCAAATCGAGATCATTCCATGTACGAAAATTGAAGAAGTCGTGCGTGCTGTATTTGCTTAATTATGCCTAGACTCATACTCGTCCCTACGCCAATCGGCAACCTCGAAGACATCACACTCAGGGCCTTGCGTATTCTCAAAGAAACGACGCTTATTTTTGCCGAAGACACCCGTGTCACCAACAAATTGTTGCAGCATTTTGAGCTCAAGAAAAAAGTATTGGCTTTTCATGCCCATAATGAGCACCGCTTCCTAGAAAAAACCATTGATTTGATTACCCAAAATGAAACTTGCGTACTCGTTTCCGATGCCGGAACTCCCGGCATTTCAGACCCAGGTTTCTTACTTGTGCGGGCCTGTGTTCAGGCTGGAATTGACGTAGAATGTTTACCTGGGCCCACAGCTTTTGTTCCGGCATTAGTTGCCTCTGGCTTCCCTTGCGACAAATTTGTATTCGAAGGGTTTTTGCCACATAAAAAAGGAAGACAAACTAAAATACAAGCATTTGCTCAAGAAAACAGAACCATTGTTTTGTATGAGTCACCGCACCGCATCGCTAAAACACTCAGTCAAATGTGCGAATGGCTGGACCCCTCAAGAGAAGCATGTGTGGTCCGAGAAATCAGTAAAAAATTTGAGACCTACCACAGAGGCACCATCGAAAGTTTGAAGCAATATTTTGAGCAACACGATGCCAAAGGTGAAATCGTTTTACTACTGAAAGGAAGCGCCGAATAATTGCTGCATTTTAGCTATTTTTGAAGGTGCAATTTCAGCAAATCATAGGACAGTCTGCGCTCAAGCAAGATTTCATTCGAGAAATACAATCGGGAAAAATAGCCCATGCTCAACTCTTTCATGGATCTGCTGGTCATGGAGGTTTGCCACTTGCGCTGGCATTTGCCCAATACCTTTTTTGTCAAAACCCAAACCCGACCGATAGCTGCGGCGTTTGTCCATCTTGTCAAAAGGTGAAATTACACCAGCACCCGGACCTCCATTTTGTTTTTCCAGTTGTCTTAACTCTTGGAAAATCTTCGGACGTATTTCTTGAAGACTGGCGGGCCCAACTCAACAGCAAACCTTATTTTGATCTGTTCGAATGGACCGAACGCATCGATAACAAAATGCGAAAGCCTATCATCGCAACTGAAGAAAGCAAAGAGATCATCAAAAAGCTGAACCTGAAATCTTATGAAGGTGGCTACAAGTTGATGATCATTTGGCAACCCGAAGAAATGAACGCCGATTGTGCCAATAAACTGCTCAAAATTCTCGAGGAACCGCCTGCCAAAACCATATTTTTGTTGGTCAGCGACGACGCCAATAAGCTCATGATTACAATTCAATCAAGAACCCAGCTTGTTCGGATCCCTAAAATAGCAGACGAAGCAATCAGCTCCTATTTACAACAGCAACTGGGGCTCAACGCAACTCAAGCCGATTCAATTGCATCTTTCGCCGAAGGTTCATTACTTGCAGCATATCAGTTTTTAGAAGCCGACGAAAACCAAGACCAACAGCGAGCGCATTTCATTCAACTCATGCGAGTTTGCTACAAAAAAGACGTAATAGCCATGATGGATTGGGCAGACAACATTGCGGGGCTCGGTAAAGAAAGACAAAAACTATTTCTGCAATATACCTTGCACATGTTGCGTCAGAGTTTGCTCACCAATTACATGGGTGACTTGCTCACTAAAGTTTCCACTGAAGAAGCTGCTTTTCTAGAGAAATTTGCGCCATTTATTAGTGGAAATAACATCCGCGAATTTATGGAAACAATCGATGATGCTTATTACCACCTCGATCGCAACGCAAATGCCAGAATTTTATTTACGCAGTTGTGTTTTCAAACAATGCGCTACATCCATCAGGCATAATTTATTATCTTTACGACAAAAAAAATCTCATGGGTTGTGCGTCTTGTAGTAGTGGTGGAGGGACACCAAAAGGTTGTAAGAACAATGGTACTTGCAGCTCTGGTGGATGCAACAAACTAGAGGTATTTGATTGGCTTGCTCATGTCAGTTTGCCGGCCGGCCAAACACAATATGAACTTGTTGAGGTCCGCTTTAAAAATTCGCGCAAGGCTTTTTATCGCAATGCCAATCAACTCAGCTTACAAGTTGGCGATATCGTCACTGTAGATACCGCTCCGGGCCATGACATCGGAGTTGTTTCAGCACTCGGTGAACTCGCCCGAATCCAAGTACAAAAAAAAGCACCCAACCTCAAGGTGGCTGAGTGTAAAAAAATATTTCAAATTGCCAATCAAGAGCAAATTGACAAATGGATTCAAGGTCGAGGCCTAGAGCGAGACCTCCTCACGCAATCTAGAACACTCGCTCTCAACCTCAAGCTCGACATGAAAATCTCTGATGTCGAATACCAAGGTGACCTCTCAAAGGCAACATTTTATTACACGGCAGAAAGCCGCATCGATTTTCGACAGCTCATCAAAGACATGGCTGAGCGCTTCAAAGTGCGCATTGAAATGCGTCAAATAGGCTCGCGTCAAGAAGCAGCTCGTTTAGGCGGAATAGGTTCTTGTGGCCGAGAACTTTGTTGCAGCACCTGGCTCACAGACTTCAGGTCCGTTTCCACTTCAGCCGCACGTTACCAACAATTGTCTTTGAATCCTCAAAAATTGGCAGGACAATGCGGAAAATTAAAGTGCTGCCTCAATTACGAACTTGACATGTACCTTGATGCCATCAAGTCAATGCCAAAAATAGATGGCAAACTTCAAACTGAAAAAGGAGATGCCATTCATATGAAAACCGATGTGTTCAAGCGCATCATCTGGTACGCCTATAAAGGTGAAACCGGCATGGTTGCTTTAAGCCCTGAACGCGTGGCTGAGATCAAAAAACTCAACAAAGATGGCGTTAAGCCAAAAGACTTGGCTGATTTTGCACAGGTAAAAGAAAAAGTAGAAGAAATCGGCTATCAAAATGTAGTGGGCCAAGACAGCCTCACCCGTTTTGAAAAATCCTTCTCGAATAATAAAAAGAGAAGACCCAACCGTAAACCGCGCAAACCAAATCCAGGAGGGCAAAAAAATGAAAAAGCTCAGTAGCCTTATCTTACTGCTTATTGTAGTTGTTGCTTGTTCCAAGGACGCCATTTACAATAAATCGTACAAATTCCAAGATGAAGTCTGGCAACAAAACGTGAAGCCCAAATTTGAAATTGACATCCAAGATACCTCTGTAGCCTACGACTTCGTTTTTACCTTGCGCAGCACGACCGACTACGCTTACAACAATCTTTGGGTTTTTCTCTCTAGCACCCCTCCAACCGGAAAAACCGTTCGAGAGCCTTACGAAATCAAAATGGCATACCCAGATGGTAACTGGATTGGTAAAAAATCAGGTACGATCGTAGAACACGAATTAATTTTTCCGAAAAGAAAATTACCTTTCAAAGGCAAATATCATTTCGTGCTAGAACAAGCCATCACTCAAAAAGTAGTAGACGAAGTGCTTGACATCAGTCTTGAAGTCAGAAAAAGCGAAGAACAATAACATGCCTCGTTTCAGATTACTTACTTCTGAAGAATTGCAAGAACTCGAGCCTGAATTCAAGCAGTTTTTGATCATCAATGAGCTCTACGATAAAGAGTGGCGCGAACTTGCCGACAAAGACCCACAAAAAGCAGAACATTTTCTTGCATTATTTGCCGATATTGTTTTGGAAAAAACCTACCAAAAAGCACAAGCATTGGTGCAAATTGGCCACGATTTCATCGCTCTATTTCTACTCCAAGAGCAACAGTGGCAAATGCTCCAATTTAAATTTGAAGCGGGCATTGTACCAACTGACCTCAATACGGATCAATTATTTGGCTTCTTGCAAGAGCAGTTTGGCAACGCTACAATCAGCAGAGGAAGCAAAACAGCTCCTGAAAATAAACCAGAAATTGTCCATCAAATGATTCAAAACGGTGCGCATATGTTAGGGCCAAATCAAGCTCAACAAATGCAAGAATTATTTGATTTAATCGTCGCTTAAACATCTTTTTTTGAAGGCTTAAGCATCTTTTTTTGGTCAATTCCGTTTATACCTCTAAATTTGAGATATTATCACCTAAACAAAACTACATGAAACTAGCGCGTTTTGCCTTCTTAGCGTCACTTTTACTCCTTGTCGGATCTGCTTGTATTGAACATGAAATCATACCTCCTCCAAGCAATAAAGTAGACCTCAACGCAAGTTTTGCAGCTACAATCAACGGCACGCAAGTTGAGTTCACTCAAAATGTCAACAAATATTTAGGTTTTGCCCTTGATACTCAAGTGGTCAACAGCGCTCCGCTATTATCGCGTCAAATTTTCATTTCGGGCATGTCTTCAATCAGTAGTTTGCAAAGTCTGACACTTACATTCGGAGGCCTTGAATGGGATGCAACCGGAAACGCTGCGCCTACCCTTCCTATGTTCAATGACTTTCACATGACCAACTCAGCTACACCAATTCCATTCAAAGACATGGCCTCATTGGTAGGAAACAGCGCTGATGGTGTTCAAGTTACTTACACAGACAACACCGGTAAAATCTGGATTTCAAGAGAAAATCAGCCAATGGGACAAATCGCCAACTTTACAGTGCTAAAACAAGCTTCAGATGCCAGCGGTGATTACTCTTTATTCGAAGTTACTTTCAGCTGTGAGGTTTGGTACGTAGATTCTCAGACCGGTGTCGAAGAATCTCTTTCGATTTCTAATGCGAAATTAAGAGGTTGGTTCAAGCGCTAATCAATGTTGAACTAAAACGCCTACATGAGTGAAGCACTCAAAATAGCAATCATAGGCGACTACAACTTCACCTACAATTCGCACCACGCGACAAATCTTTCCTTGGACCACGCCGCCGAGTTTTTAGAGATTGATCTCAATTATTATTGGATCAAAGTAAACGAGGCACTTCAACATAAAAAACACTTTTTTGAGCAATACGATGGTATTTGGGTAGCCCCTGGCCCCTATCTGAATCCCTTTTTTCTTTCTGGTGTATTCAAGCAATTATTTGAAATCAAAGCGCCTGTTTTCCTAACAGGAGAATGCTTTAAGTTATTTATTGACCAACTCATTGCTGCCAATAATCTCAATCCTTTTGGTGAAAAATTAATCTCAGAGAATCTCATCGCTAGTTCGCATTTTGAAAGAATCGAAGTTTTCCCAAGGTCAGCATCGGTTGAACGACTCTACGAGAATTGCAGCCCTATCGAGCTTAGCGCCACCAGATTTAGTATGTATCCGCAATTACTAGAACAACTTGTGGGGCAGTTTATCGATATTGAAGCAGTTAATCAGTTCGAGGACCCTGAGATAATTTCTTTACGCAAACATCCATTTTTCTTGGCAACCAGCTTTTGTCCACAGATATCCTCGACCCGTGACTTGCCTCATCCGTTGGTCTACACATTTCTCAAAATGGCTGCCGGAGAACGCTTATTACAGATCCAAGAATAGATCTAATTGCACGTAATAAATAAAAGGCCTAACGGGTAAATTAAATATTTGACCAAGCAATTGGGCATATGCCGAAATTTGTTCAAGATCTTTGTCTTTGCGCTTTCCTGTTTTAAAATCAATAACCACAACTTCGTTGGCTTTGAGCCATACCTTGTCTGGTTGCCTGAGTTCATTAATACCTGCAATAATACGCTGTTCGTTGTATTGTTCAACGACGCCTTCAAACAATTGATGTGCTTGAACATGCGTCCAGAAATTTTGCGCCCCAATTCGGATATCTGAAACTTGATCATTTGCGACACTTCCTTCGTCAAGTGCCTCGGTGATGGCATATTCTAGATTGTCAGGCCCTTTGCACAGAGCCATCGTGCGGTGAAAAGCCAAACCAAAAAGTTGATCTTTGGCTGCGTCCTCTAGGCCATTTTGCCTAAAAGCCAAAGATGGATACCAAAGTTGGTCTTTAAGAGAAACAGGGTGATAAAACAAAGTGGTTTCATCGGCATCAGGTGTTTTGGCTTTCAGAGGTTCACCAATCGTTAAAACGTGTTCCTCTGACCAACTTAGCGGCAATGATTCTAGCGCAGCGTGCAAACGCGCACCAAAACCATTTTTTTTATGGTGATTGAAAATGTAGAGTCGCAATTCTGGACGTGTCAAGGCAACATATAGCAAATTGAGTTTGTCGAGAAATATGGCAGCAAGTTCCTTTTCTTTGAAGGCTTTATATTCAGGGATTGTAGCACTTGGATAGGAATAAGTGAGGTCAGGACCAACTGGAATTAGAAATTTCGAATACGAACGAATATCGATACTAAAATCAAGACTTGGAATCAAAACAACTGGAAATTCCAATCCTTTTGCTTTGTGAATGGTCATGATGCGAATGGCTTCGGTTGATTCTGGCATTTGTAAGGCCAGTTTGTCTTTGCTTTGCTCCATATATTCTAGAAAAGGGAGCAGTTCTGCATTTCGATTGAGTTGATACTGAAAAGCGATGTCAAAAAAGTGGTGTAAATACGGGTCTTGGGTATCGTCGAGACCCAATACTTGTGCTACTTTTTGCAACAAATCATAAAGATGTTCGAATGGCATGAATAAAGCAGCTTCAGAACCAAAATGATCGATATAAAATTTGTTTTCATTGAAAAAACGGTACTTTTTCCCTTCTTTTTCAACTTGTTCAAAATAAGAAAGGTACTTGGCAACATCAAAATCACCTTTGAACTGCAGATACGCCTCGGCAAACCGTTTTCCTAATGTAGGATTTGAAGGACGCGCACGCTTTTTTAAATAAAGCAGGAAAATTTGAACAGCAGGATGATTGTAAATCAGTAAAGAATCTTGGGAAACTACCTGATGTCCCGCATTGTTTAAAGCTATGGCTAGGTCGTTTCCTTGCTTGTTGGTTTCGGTAAGGATACAGATATCACAAGGCCTGAATTGATCCTGTAGGACAGCCTCTATGGATTCTAATATTTTTGCGTGCAGCAACTCAGTTGGGAGGTCATTGACCAAAGACTCAATGCGGATATAACCGCTTTTGTTGGCTTGTGGCGTTTGCCGTAAATCAGCGTAAAAAGGCGCTTGATCTGTTGGCAACGATATGGCTAATGCTGCAAAAAGTACGTTATTGAACTCGACGATTTGCTCAGCTGATCGGTAGTTTTCATCGAGACTTTTCTTTTGACCACTGATTTCGAAGCGTTGACTCATTTGAGCCATATGCGCATCTCCTTCCGGATTATAGAGACTCGGTAATGCAACAAATTGTTCAGCCAAACCATTATTAAAACGGTAAATACTTTGCTTGGCGTCACCTACAATTAGATTTGGTCTTTCATAGGAAATTGCCTCAAGCACTAACGGAATGAGGTTGATCCATTGCAGGCGTGAAGTATCTTGAAATTCATCAAGTAAAAAGTGTTCGTAACGAATTCCGAGCCGTTCGTAAATGTAAGGCGCTTGCTCGCCTCGGACCAACTGGCTGATGAGCTGATTGAATTCAGAAATTCTGATTTGTTGCTGCGCAGCCATCAGATCCTTTGTTTGCTGAGCAACGTACTGCAAGAGGGCTAAGTTGTAAAAGTTTTTGCGTCGAACTTCAAGTACTGCATGTGCCGCTGTAGCTTGTTCATAAGCAGTTGAAAGGTCTATGAGGGAAGCAATGATGTTATCTGGTAAATTCCATTTGTTCTCTTGAAGTGCAGTAAGCATTGTAGCACTATAGAAAGGGCCCGTTTTTTTGCCAAGACACCAATTAGGGTCAGTGTTGAGCGCTTCAAAACGTTTGACGTCAGTTTTGTTTTTGAAGTGCGTTGAAATATAAGGTTCTAATGGCGTGTAGACTGACTTACACAAGGCCAAGAATTCAGTTTTGACTTGGGCAGCTTCGTCTTTGATTTGCTGGTATTTATCTTTTGAATAACTGGTTTGCAATAACTGATCTACCTCCTTGACATTGCGCTCTTTGCTCAATATTTCAGCAAATTGCAATAAAGATTTTTTAAAATCCCAGGATTCTCCCTCGCTAATTTTTGTGCGTGCATAAGAAAGCATCCAGTCACTGAGTTCAACTGAATCTGGTTGACCTAACTGGGAAATCATGAGGTCAACCACTTCTTCCATGATGAGCTTTTCATTCATGACCACCTCAAAATCGGCAGCGATATCTAAATCGCGGCTAAAAGAGCGAATGAGCCGTAAATTGAATTTGTCAATGGTTGAAATATTGAAATCTTCGTAATGATGTAAGATTCCTTGCAGTGCACCTAGCGCCCTCTGCTGGAGCTGTGTTTCGGTTAAACTAGTTTCTTCGAGCAAACCTTTAAATAATGCCTTGGCTTTTCGATCAGCTTGGTGCGGATATGCTAAACCACTTAAGGTTTGCAAGATTCTTTCTTTCATTTCGTTGGCTGCCTTATTTGTAAAGGTCATGGCCACAATAGAACGAAATTTGGTGCGATAAGCGGGGTCGTCTAGAAGTATTTTGAGGTATTCAAGTACAAGCCGATGCGTTTTACCACTTCCGGCAGAAGCAGCATAGACTTGTAAGGCTTTCGAAGTGGCTTGGGGCATCAATTATTTTTCAATAGAAGAATTTCTAAAATTAATAACAATTTGAGCGTTTTGACGTATTTTTGTTAGATGAGAGCTATATTTTTTGTAACAATAATCGGGCTTTTGATAAGCAGCTGTGGAGACGACACCCCAACTCCTCAGAAAGCTTACTTACAACTTGATCTTCAGCCGGTTTTCGGAAACCAAACCTTCTACATGGATTCAATTTACACCACCCAAGAAGGCTATAAAATTAAATTCACTGAGCTCAAATGTTATTTTACACTTTTTGCCAACTTAGACTCAAGTTTGCATCAAGCCGCCCTATTTGACTACCGAGAAAATGGTTCTTTGCTCTTTAAAAAAGAAGGCAACTATCAAACATTTCCAAAAATGAGTACCGTCTTAGGAGTTGACGCATCCTTGAATCACCTTGACCCAAGTGCTTTTCCGAACGAGAGCCCGCTTAATATCAGTAATGCTGGCCCTATGCATTGGGGCTGGAACCCTGGTTATATTTTTATGAACATCGAGGGCAAGGTTGATACCATTCCCGATGCCGTTACCAACACTGATCTCTCCTTTAGTTTTCACATTGGCACTGACCCCTACTCGCAAAATTTGCAATTTGATAATATTAACTGGCAGTCAATTGCCGGAAATACCAGACAATTCAAGCTCAAACTTGATTTACTTTCATTTCTTGGATCGGGTTCTTCTGCCATTCACTTGAATTCAGAATACCTCACGCATACCGCTGCTGGCCAAGAATTACTAACTCAAAAGGTAATTACCAATTTTAAAAATGCAATTAGCCCATTCTAATGTTTAGACTGACGCTCATATTGACAGGTTTAGTGCTACTCTCGGCATGCAAGAAAGATCAAACGACTTTTCAACCGAGCCCCTATTTCCTGGAAATCCCAAACCATTTCCCGGACATGATCATTCCTGCTGACAACCCCATGACCCTTGAAGGCGTTGAATTGGGGCGTTGGTTGTTTTACGAAAAAAGACTCAGTGGCAATGACTCCATGAGTTGCGCAACGTGCCATGTGCCTCAACACGGTTTTTCAGACCCAAACAAATACTCTACAGGAATCGATGGCATTCAGGGTAATCGCAACTCAATGGCCTTGATCAATCTTGGTTGGGACAACTTCTATTTTTGGGATGGTCGTGAAAGCACCTTAGAAAAACAAATCTTACAGCCCGTCATCAATCCTATTGAAATGCACCAAAGTTGGTCTGCAGCTGTTCACAAACTCAACCTCGACATCGATTATCGCAACCGATTTTTCAAGGCTTTTGGTGAGCCTGGAATAGATTCTGTCAAAGCTGCAAAAGCCATTGCACAATTTATTCGAACCATGATTTCTGCGTCGTCGAAATA
>JBJTCG010000133.1:0-22250 GCA_046091725.1 Flavobacteriales bacterium
CAGGATACCCTAAATGACTAAAACCTTCTTTGGCCATTTCAGTTTGGGACGTAAGTGCGGGCATGAGGCCTTCAAAAAGGAAGATTAGTGTAGTGGTTGTCCAGTAGATGATTTTGGTAGATTTCATGGTATGGGTTTAAAATATTTAGTGGTATTCAAAGATACAATTCTTAACTTCATAAAATTCAAAAGTGCGCTGATAAACCTTTTTTATAATCAATTGTTTCAATTTTTACGTGCTCAACCTACATCTATGGATTACCACCAACTCGTTGTTTCGCAAAAGAAATATGCCCAAACCACTAGACAACAATCAATTGCCAGCAGAATTAATACGCTTTTGCGTTTCAAGCAAATGCTCCAGGATAATGAAGCCAAAATATATGCTGCCATACATGCCGATTTTCATAAGTCAGCGCACGAAGCTTTCTTGACAGAAATCGCCATCTTGATCAAAGATATCGAAGAAGCCATTCGCGCTTTGCCCAAATGGAGCAAAGCCCAAAAAGTGAAAACCAATTTAGTCAACTGGCCTGGTCAATCGTACGTTAAACCAGAACCATTTGGCACCTGTTTGGTCATCGGTGCCTGGAACTACCCGATTCAATTATCTTTTGCGCCGGCCATTGCTGCACTTGCTGCTGGCAATACGGTTATCCTGAAACCCTCAGAACTAGCATCACATTGTGCACAATGCATGCAAGAAATTGTCGCAAGTTATTTTGAGCCTGAGCTTTTCACAGTAGTTCAAGGTGGCGTAGAACAAACAAGTGCGCTTTTAGAAGAGCGTTTTGACAAGATCTTTTTCACTGGAAGCCCTGCTGTGGGTAAAATCATTTACCAAGCAGCAGCAAAACACCTCACACCTGTTACACTCGAGTTAGGAGGGAAAAGCCCAGCCATTATTGCGCCAAGCGCACATTTACCTACCGCTATCAAACGCCTCACTTGGGCCAAATTTCTGAACGCAGGACAAACTTGTATTGCACCCGACTATGTACTCATTCATGAATCCATCTATGAAACGTGCATTGCTTTACTTCAAAAACAAATAGAAGAAAATAACTATCAACTCGCTGAAAATAATTACGTTCAAATTATCAATGAGCGAAACCTTGACAGACTCGAACACCTGCTTCAACCAGAGAAAATTGCATACGGTGGCAAGGTCAATAAAACGAACAGAACCATAGAACCTACCCTACTTCGAGATATTGATTTCCAAGATAACGTGATGCAAGAAGAAATCTTTGGGCCAATTTTACCACTTATTCCTTACCAAAACTTTGAGGATGCCTTGCACTTTATTATTCAAGAGGAAAAACCACTTTCAGCCTATTTGTTTTCAAATGATTCTAAAGAGCAAACTGCTTGGCTCAATGAACTTTCTTTTGGTGGAGGTTGCATCAACGATGCCATCATGCACATTACCAATCCAAACTTACCATTTGGCGGCGTAGGCCAAAGTGGCATGGGGTCTTATCACGGCAGAGCAGGTTTTGAAACGTTCAGCCATTTCAAATCGGTATTCAAAAAACCACGCTTATTTGAAGTACCTTTGAAATATCCGCCATATACCCTATCCAAGATGAACTGGATCAAACGCATACTTCGACTTTCATGAGCCTCATTGCCAAACTATCCGGTGTAGGTAAAGAGTACCAGGTCGGAGACCAAACAATTGTTGCTTTGCAACCTGTGGATCTTGAGATCCGAGCAGGAGAACTTTTGCTCATCATTGGACCATCAGGTTCTGGTAAAACCACCCTACTTTCTTTACTAGGTTGCGTTATTTACCCTAGCTATGGTCAGCTTTGGGTAAAAGAAAAACTTGTCAATGACCTCAATCAGAAAGAGTTGGCTTCTTTACGCCTCAACACCATTGGTTTTGTGTTTCAGAGTTTCAATTTAATTGCGCCTTTGAATGCACTTGATAATGTCATGATGCCGCTGCAACTCAAAAAGATACCAAGGGCAACTGCCAAACAAAAAGCACTTGATGCGCTCAATTTAGTGGGCATGCTCGATCGCAAAAACAACCTTCCAAAACAACTTTCTGGTGGACAACAACAACGCGTGGCAATTGCCCGAGCGCTCGTAACAGATCCACAACTTGTACTTTGCGATGAACCAACTGCTTCGTTAGATGCCAATTCAATTACGACAGTCATGCAAGAATTGGTAAATTTATCTAAGCAAGGAAAGGCCGTTTGTGTCGTAACCCATGATCCGCGCTTGCTTCAATACGCAGACCGCATCATTGAAGTCGATGCTGGCCAAGCTACCGAAATTTCCAAACAAGATATCTCCCAAAAATTAGCCATCCATTAATGATTCAAATGAAAAATATCCTGCCTGTATTACTTATTCTTTTACTCAACTCTTGTGGAAGTAAGGAAGAAAAAAAAGTCAATGTAGAAAAATATAAAATTGATAAGATTGACCAAATCATTGGTATCGCTCGCATTGAGCCTGCAGCAAAAATCAGCCCCATCGGTGCAGAAATTGCCGGGAAAATCATTCAAATTCATGTCCAAGAAGGTCAATTTGTAAAAAAAGGAACCTTACTAGCATCTTTAGATCAATCGCTTGATCAGGCACAGGTTCAACAGAGTCAGGCTAAGGCCCAAACTCGTCAACAACGCATACGAAGCTTGGAGGCTAAAATTGCCGCAATAGAACTCAAAGTAAGTATCGCGGAAGTGGACATGCAACGTGATCGTAATTTGGCAGCCTCACAAGCAGGTACACAAAAGGCAGCTTTTGATTCTGAGAGCGTCTACAAGAATTTAAAAGCAGAGCTTGCCATTGCTAAAGCCGATTTAGCAGAAGCGCAAGCCGCCTTTACTGAAGTAGAATCTGAGCGCAACTACACCCAGAAACTCCTTGACAAAAAGAATATTTATGCACCTGCAGATGGGATGATCCTCAACTGGGACGTCAAGATAGGCCAAGCGCTTGCCATTGGTACAAAAATGGCCGATTTCGCTCCTAAAGGCGACCTCATTGCCACCACTGAGGTAGATGAACTTTTTGCAATGAAAGTGAAGAATGGCCAAAAAGTGCAAATCTTTATACAAGGCACTAAAGAGATGCTCAGTTCTGGTTCAGTTGTGTATTGTGCACCTTTTTTATCTAAAAAATCAATTTTCAATGACCGCGCCGACAACCTTGAAGACCGACGCGTCCGAGAAGTGCGTGTTCGCATCGATCAGCCAGAGGCAGTCTTGATAGGAAGCAGAGTAGAATGCGTCATTAAATTGTAAGCTGTCATGCAATTACTGCGTACCGCCCTTAAATTCATTCGCTTTGACAAACCAAAAAGTATTGGTGCTTTATTTGGTGTCATTATTTCTATTTTTCTAGTAGGTCAGCAAACCGGGATTTTTACATTTTTGACCAATGCTATGTGTTATTTCGTACGGGTCAATGACGGCTACATATGGGTAACTGATAACAAGACTGAAAATGTCAATGCTTTGGCCCCAATTGATGTTCGTCTTGGTTTTGAAATGGAAAGCCTTCCGCACATCAAAAAAGCGCATCAGTTTGTTTTGGCAAGTGGTGCTGCCCGATTTCCAGACGGTACAGCCGCTGGCCTCAGTATAGTTGGTGTAGAACTTCCTGAATTCAACGGCATTCAACAAGGCATTTTTGTCGATGGTCAGCCCCAAGATCTGGTGGCCGACGGTGCGGTATCCGTAGATTTCTTTGATGCCAAAGCCCTAGGAAATCCGAAAAAAGGCGACTACTTTGAGCTCAACAACAAACAAGTTCGGATTGCTGCACTGACCAAAGGTGCCAGATCCTTTGGAGGTGGGCTCATTTCCTATACAACCATTGACCGCGCTCGTTTTTTAGGGAACGTATCGCCTTCAAAAACTTCTGCATTTTTAGTCGAAGTAGATGATCCTAAAAATATGGAAGCGGCAGTCGCAACTATCAATGCCAACATTCCAGGTGTCAAAGCCTGGATGCCTACTAATTTTAAAAATCAAACTATTCTGACGGTGCTCAAATCCAGCGGAATCGCCTTTTCTTTTGGAACTCTGATCATTTTTGCACTCATTTCAGGTTTCATCATCATTGGTCTTACCCTCTACTCTGCTGCCATTGATCGCATCAAGGACTACGGTACCTTAAAAGCCATAGGCGCCACCAACGGTTATATCCGCAAGCTCATTTTAATGCAGGCTACGCTTTATGCGCTTGTCGGTTTTATCATTGGCTATACACTCATTGAAGGCTTCCGTAATGGCATTGCCAATGCTGGAACTTTATTTACATTTTCACCAGTTGTCAAATTTGCATTCTTTGTCATTACTGCTGTCATTAGTATTTCCGGAACCCTCTTTGCCATCAAACGCATTACTAAGCTAGAACCTGCTTCTGTGTTTAGGAATTAGGCATTCAGAGATTTTAACTACCTTTGAGCCTACATTTTTAAATGGAATTAAACGACGGCATCCGCATCAATAAGTACCTCAGTGAAGTGGGCTATTGCTCTAGAAGAGCTGCTGACCAACTCATCGAACGAGGGCGCGTCAAGATCAACGGGAAAATTCCAGAAATGGGCACCAAAGTGCTACCCGGCGATCACGTCACTGTTGATGACGAACCAATCGGCAAACCTCAAGAAGACTACATCTATTTGGCATTTAACAAGCCTGTAGGTATTGTTTGTACCACTGATCATATCCGTGAAAAAGACAATATCATTGATTTTATCAACCATCCGAAAAGAATATTTCCGATTGGCCGTCTTGACAAGCCTAGCGAAGGCCTTATTTTCTTGACAAACGATGGCGACATCGTTAACAAAATTCTGCGCGCAAGAAATAACCATGAAAAAGAATACGTTGTAACCGTCAATAAACCGATTACCAAAGATTTCATTCGCAAAATGTCTAATGGCATTCCTATTTTAGGAACAGTCACTCGTAAATGTGAGGTCAAGCAAATTGGGAGTCATTCATTTTCTATTATCCTGACACAAGGTCTGAACCGACAAATTCGCCGCATGTGCGAATACCTCGATTACCGCGTAGCCAAACTCAAGCGTGTGCGCATTATGAATATCAAACTAGATGTTCCTGTTGGCCAATGGCGTTACCTCAACGAAGATGAAATCTTGGTCATTCAATCGATGGTAGCAAATAGTACCAAGGAGGTTTAGCTTATTTCAACTCAAACAACAATTCCGTAAACGGATCGAGTTCGAATCGTAACTTTTTATGATTCAGGGTTTGAGGTAAAGCAAAGCTATTTTCTTTCGCTGTAATTTGATAGCGCAACAGAACTGCGTTGTTGTTTTCGTCATAAAAGGCAACCTTCAATGGAAAGGTAAACAACGGTTTTTGAATTTGAGTTAGATTCAAATATTGTTGTCCGTTCTTGGTTTCAAGCGTTGCTTTTAATTGCGGATGCCCCACTTGGTAGAGCCACTCGTAAAAAAAGGTTTCTAGCCGGGCTATTGTATTTGCATCTTTAACGCCAGACAACATGCTTTTGCAAAAATCTTCTGAACTTGCATTTTTGTATTTGTAAGATTCATAAAAGGATTGAATCCCTGACCAAAATGTACTATCACCTAGTTCAACACGCAACATGTGCAAGACCCAACTTCCTTTTTGATAAGCATTCGGATTTAGTCTATCATTGAGATCCGTGGTAAGCGAATCGACAAGCGCGGCCTGAAACTTTTTTGAAAAATTGATGACTCGATTGCGATCCTGAACCAGTTGTTCACGAAATGGCGCTTGACCTTCTGTCATTTCAATGTAGTAGTTTGTCAGATACGTAGCAAAACCTTCACTGAGCCATAAATGCTGCCAATCGGATTCTGTAACCGTATTTCCGAACCATTGATGCGCAATTTCATGTGCAATGAGTAAGGTACTTCTTCGATTTTGAGTCAAAGATTCTTCGTCGTAAAAAATACAGCCTACGTTTTCCATGCCACCATATCTTGTTGTTGATTGCACATTATTGAGTTGCAAAAAGGGATACGGCGCGATTGTCTTTTGATAAAAATTGAGTATTTGCGGCGCTACTTCAAATGAAGCCATGCCACCGAGGCTATCTTGTGGGTAAACTGTAGCGAAAATTGGAATGCCATCTACTTTACCTATTTCTTTTGAATTGAAATCCGCAACTCCAATCACGGCAACTTTAGTAGCAATTGGTTCATCGATCATATAACACCACCAAGTGAGGCCATTTTTTTCTTTTTGAGGTGTGTCAAAAACGAGGGTCCCATTAGCAACTACTGCATAGGATTGAGGTGCATAGACGTCAAAAGTGTAGGTGGCTTTATCAGAAGGGTGGTCATGACAAGCATACCAATACCTCGCACGATTTGGCCAGTTATCAGCAAAAATGGTTGGAGCGCCGTACCTATTTTTACTAATTACAAGACCATCTTGAGGTTGGCCATGCATCTTAATAAGTAAACTGATTGTTTGGTTGCTGTATTTTTTAGGAATATCCAACACCAAGCGATCAGGCAGTTGGCGCCATTTGATTGCTTTTTTAAGAATGGTTACAGACGTAACCTCCATCCCTGAACCATCTTTATCTAGTCCAATTAAATCGAGTTCTATTTGCAGCGCATCATTGAGCAACTGAATTTCAATCAACTCTTCTAAAACGACAGTTTTTTGACGAGGATCAAGGTTTAAATGCAAAGAATAGTGCTTTACGTCGATGTTATTTTGACTAAATAAATAGCCAGATAGTATGAAAGCGACGAAAAGGATTGAATTTTTCATAAATCAAAAAGTACACCCTCCTTCAAAGAGTAAGGTGAAATATAAATCTTTTGGATAGCCGCCTTATTAATGACCCAACGGGTTTTGACAGCGGCAATTGGGGCCATGCGTTTGCGAATTGAAATAATATGTGGATTGGCATCGCGTTCTGCTTGGGTTGAGCCGATGATATAGGCAAGCATGTTATTAAAATTGATGGGGTCAACTTGGATGGCGCGCCCATCTGCAGCAAAAATCTTTTTTTCTATTAGCTCATAAAACGTTTCAAAACTACCTGAGGCACCGATGAGTTGATCTGGTAAGTTCTGAGAAAAAAAATGGCCGCAATTGAATTCTAAATATGCTTCAATGTGCGCGATATCTTCTGTTGAAAATGGATCTTGAAAATCAAATAGCTGAAAGAGCCGAGAAACACCGATATCAAATGATCGGGCTAGAAAAGGTCCTTGTTGATCAGCAGCGATTAATTCAGTGGAGCCTCCACCTATATCCATAATCAGAGCGGGGGCGTCAAAGTGGTGTGTCAGCTTTACTCCTTTGTATATCAATTCTGCCTCGCGAAGGCCTGAAACAATTTCAATTTGAATTTGCAATTCCACGGACACCTTTTGCACAAAATCTGAAGCATTTTGTGCATCTCTGAGCGCAGATGTACCAATGGCATGAATCTCTTGAACTTGATATATTGCGCAATGATCTTTGAATTTTTTCAAGGCAAGCATTGCGCGGTCTATTGCCGGGTTGTCAATGCGTCTTTCATTGATACCACCCAAGCCCAAGGCAACACCTTCTTTGGTTTGAAAGAGTACCTGTTGCGTTTGTGTATCGGCAATCAGCAAATTAAAGGTATTGGTACCTAAATCAATGATTGCCCTGCGCATGTCTTTAGAATTTTAAGATGGATTTTTTATACCAACGACTCGCCAACCAGAGCAGTAAAACAGCACATGCTATGAGTACAAACCAGCTGAGCAAAATACCCACATATGACTCAAGCGTAGCGCCTTGCGTAAGTTGAATCATGGAAAGCACAGGAGAGGTAAATGGTAGATACATCAGTAACTGAGCGCTACTAGAGGCCGGATACAATATGTAAAAAACGCCAGCTACTAAACCAAAAATAATCAGTAATAAGAGCGGAATTAAAAATTGTTGACCGTCTGCATCGGCTGCACTTCTGGATCCCAAAACAGAAAACAAAGCACCGTAAAAGAAGAAACTTCCAATGAAAAATAATAAGAAGTGGAATAACAAGAATCCAAAATTCAATTGTTCGAAAATGAGGTCGCTTAATGGATTGAGCCTTACCCCTGCCGTACCTTCCCAATGACTAGGATCAAGGATGTCAACAAATAAAGTACTTCTGAGAAGCCAAAATCCTAGCCCTAAACAAAGTACCCACCCCAGCAATTGAAGTAGTGCCACTAAGCCTATTCCAGCAATTTTACCCATCATGAGCTGATGAGGCTTCACACTGGCTAATAATACTTCGACAATCCGACTGCTTTTTTCTTTGGTTGTGGCACGAAAAATAGTCATCCCGTAAATACCAACAAACAAAAGAATAAATGCCCCGATTGCAAAACCAGTCCAGCTCGAAGTTTCTTTTGATTCATTTTTAGGGTCGTCGAGGTCTCGAAAATCAAAAATTAACCCCTGCTTGATGCTTCGAAAAGCTTGTGCACTGAGTGCTGAAAATTCATTGGCTAAAATTTCTTCAAGGCGTCTTTCTACCTCAAATTTGAGTTGCATGCGCGTATCCATACTGAGTTGTTCTCGGTAAAACACAAAGCACTTTTTGTTATTGAGCACCTTTTCGTTGAGTTCGAGTAGCACATCAAATTCCCGATATGCTTTGGCTTTTTCAAATTCATTGAGTTCTAGGTAACTGTCTAAAAAATAATAGCTGACGTATTTCTCTTGTTGGGCCAGCACCTTGTGTTCCATGATTTGACCTGGGTCAGCGATCAGAACTTTTATCTTTTCTTTACCTTGATCGGCAGCAGAAAGTAAACCAACAAGCAACAGCAAGACAACCAAAGGACCTAAAACGAGCATCCACCAAAAACCACGCTGAGTCAAGCGTTCTTTGCATTCGCGCAGGGTAATGAGCCAAAATTTAGTCATGGGTTTGCTGATTTTGAGAGATGAAATCTACAAATACTTCTTGCATGGACGGCAAGCGTTTCTCGATGCGTTCCACCGACACCTGATCTTGCAAGGACCTCATGAGATCATTGACTGTTCTTTGACCTCGGATTCGCAACATACATTCAAAGCGTCCTTCTGAAATTTCTTTTTGATCGATCAATTCAAAATCGGTCCAGAGTGCATTGGCAAAAGCCAACATGTGTCCTTCAAAACGAACGGCTATTTCTCCTTTACTGTGCTGAGACCTCAGGTTCCAGATGCTATCCTGAGCCAGCACCTTACCTTGATGCAATAAAGCTGCTGCATCGCAAATGTCATCGACACTTTTCATGTTGTGAGTGGAAAGTAAGATGGTGCAACCGTTGTCTTTGAGGGCTTGAATTTCGTTGATCATGAGTTCTACATTCATGGGGTCAAAACCAGAAAGTGGCTCATCTAGGATGAGTAATTCGGGTTCGTGTACCAACGCCGCCAAGAATTGAACTTTTTGAGCCATCCCTTTTGATAATGTTGAAATGCGCTTGTCTCTCCAAGAATCAATCTCAAAGTGATGTAGCCATTTTTCAACATTAATCTTCGCTTGAGCTGCTGATAATCCTCTTAAGCGGGCCAAAAATAGCAAGTGCTCGGCAACAGCCATATTTTTGTAAAGACCCCGCTCTTCGGGTAAATAGCCTATATTGGGTAATTGAGTGGCCGACAAAGGCTTTCCGTGATAAAGGATGTTCCCTGCGTCCGGGCTAAGCATTTGATTGAGCATGCGAATGAGGGTGGTTTTACCGGCGCCATTGGGGCCCAACAAACCAAAAATCTGACCTTTAGCCAGGGAAATACTGACATCATCTAGCACGAGCTTTCTCTGGTAAGACTTGCTTACACCCTCAATTTGAATCATGTTTTAAAGCTACAAAAAACTTAGCTAGTGTAATTCAACTAAAGGCTTCCAACGGTATTTTTTTGCTAAAATGAAGTACAAACCGGTAAAAAACAAAACCCCAATAAGCAAATGACCCCAGGCAGTTCCCGGTGCGCTGGTATCTAGCCATAGGGCATCGGTATGAAAAACTTGCCAGGTGCTAGAAATAACGACTGCACTAAAAAGGTTATTGATGCTGTGGTAAGCCAAGGCTAATTCTAGCCCGTCATCTTGCACCGAAATGAGTGCCAAAAAAACCCCTGCCATTAAATAGTAGCCAATGATTGCCGGACCCAAAGCTTGCACCTCTGGGTTAGAGCCGTGTACTGCCGCAAATAAGACTGCACTGAGCAAGATACTTAGCCATATTTTACCGGTGCGGGCATACAATCCTTGCAACGCATATACCCTAAAAATCAATTCTTCGGCAGCTGCCTGTATGGGAATAAGTAGAAGTGAAAGTGTGAGTAGCGGAAAAAACTTTTGTACGTTAAAATTCCAACGAAGAGTGGTATTGAGCTGATTGGAAATAACAAATGGCACAATTGAAACCACAAATAGCAAAACCAATAATAAGCAAGCAAACCAAAAAAAACGCGACCACCTGAAATGACTTGCTGCCGTAAAAATTTGGAGCAAACGCCGCTTATGGACTAAAACCAAATAAATCAACAAACCAAAAAAGAGCAAAACAAAAGGAAACAACATCCAAAAGAATAGACGGAGTTTTCCAAATTGCAGCACCATGTCCACATCATCAAGAGATAACGTAGTTCCGGGAAAACGCTGTTGCCAATCAAGAAACAAAGGCAACGAACCCAATATGTATAACAGCACCAATAAGAATATTCCGCCGGCATACAAACCAACAGAACGTTTACTATTTTGAGCTGTTTCGATATAACGCATCAGGAAAACATGTCGCGCATTCGACTAAAAAATCCTTTGTCTTTTTGCGCTTTTTGAGGATCAAAATTTTCAGAGTCACGTAGTTTCTCGAGCGTTTCACGCTCTTCTTTACTGACGTTGGTTGGCGTGTAAATATGTAAATGCACAAAAAGATCTCCAGTGGCATAGCCCTGAACACTTGGCAAGCCTTTACCCCTTAAGCGCAACACTTTACCGCTTTGTGTACCTGCATCCATTTTGATTTTTACTTTTCCACCTACAGTCGGTACCTCAAGCGATGCGCCAAGCACGGCATCGACGAAGTTGACATAAGCATCATAATGCAAGTTTTCACCCTCACGTCGCAAATCTTCGTGGGCTACTTCTTCAATGACAACAATGAGATCACCAGGTGCACCGTTGAAAGGCCCAGCATTACCTTTGCCTCTCACACTCAGCTGCATGCCATCTTCAACACCTGCTGGTATATCGATTTCGATTACCTCTTCTTGACGTTTGAGGCCTTGTGCATCTGCATCTGCAGGTTTTGATTCTACAGTTTTACCAGCTCCCTGACACACATGACACGTAGACTGCGTTTGCATGGCTCCCAAAAAGGTCTGTGCCACGCGTGTAATACGCCCTGTGCCCTGGCAAGTTGGACAATTTTTATAAGTAACGCCTTCAGCCTGAACCAGCTTATTGACTTTGATTTTTTTGTTGACCCCGTTGGCAATTTCTTCAAGGGTGAGTTTCATTTTAACGCGAAGATTGGTGCCCTTCACAACGCGCGAACCACCGCGGCTTCCTCCGAACGAGCCTCCAAAAGCTCCTCCAAAGATGTCCCCAAATTGAGAGAAGATGTCGTCCATGTTCATGCCTCCTCCGAAACCACCGGCGCCGCCCATACCTGCATGACCAAAGCGATCATATTGGGCTTTCTTTTCGGCATTACTCAGTACCTCGTATGCCTCGGCCGCCTCTTTGAATTTTTCTTCTGCACTGGCGTCGTCAGGGTTTTTATCAGGGTGGTATTTGAGTGCTAATTTGCGATAAGCTTTTTTGATTTCAGCTTCATCTGCATTTTTGGATACACCCAATACTTCGTAATAATCTCTTTTGTTACTCATGTTTTTCTTATTGACCTACCACTACTTTTGCGTAACGCAACACCTTGTCATTGAGGAAATAACCCTTTTCTACATCATCCACAACTTTACCTTTTAATTGATCTTCTGGAGCAGGGATATTGGCAATAGCCTCATGTAAATCGCTATCAAATTCAAAGCCTTTTGACTCCATTTCTTTGAGACCTTTTGAAAGTAAAATTTGCTTGAATTTATTTTGAATGAGCTTGAAACCCTCGCGCAATGCAGCAGCGTCATCAAGGTTTTCATTATTGGTAACCGCACGATCAAAATCGTCAAGGACAGGCAGTAAGTCTTTGAGTAACCCTGCATTTGCCGTAACAATTAAATCGAGACGTTCTTGGTTGGTTCGCTTGCGGTAGTTTTCAAACTCGGCATATAAACGGACAAATTTTTCACGAAATTCATCTTGATTGGTACTTTGAGCTTCTTCATTTTGAGCTTCTTGGACAGTATCCGCTTGAGGTGAATCCGTCTGTGGTTGTTCGTGAGATTGCGAATTAACCTCTTGATCTTCTTGGTTGAATGCTTCTTGTGCTTCGTTTTCGACTGACATAATGACTCTAATTTACTTTGGTCTGTTATTTGCAAAGATAAGGCCAACTCTGTGTTTAAGACAAGGTGGCAGTATTGAGCTGTCAAAAAGTGTCAAAAAAGCAGTTTTTAAACGCTATGAAAAAAATTATCTATCTATTTTGCTTGCTAAACACCTTTAGTCAAGCTCAATTACTCTATCAGATTTCTGGCAAAGACCTTGAACAACCTTCCTATTTATATGGTACCATTCACATTCTTCCTAAGGAACAATTTGTAATGTCAAAAAGCATTGAGCGCGCTTTTAAAACTTGTTCAACACTCGCCATGGAAGTAGACCTCAACATGAGTGCCAGCGAAAAAATTGCCATGGCTCAACGCGCAGTGCTAGCCGATGGTAAATCGCTCAAAGACATCATGGAGCCTCAAGATTACATCAAGCTCAAAATGTACTGCATGGACAGCTTGCAATGGAATGAAAGTAAATTTGAACGCAGCAGCAGGTTGCAACCCATGTTTTTCTCGAGCCTCCTCATCCAAGAAAGCATGTCAAACATGGCATCATTTGAAATGGAGTTCAATAAAATGGCTAAAAAACAACACAAAAAAACTATGGGGCTAGAAACCATCGATTTCCAGTTGTCTCTCTTCGAGAAACTCCCGATGTCAACTCAAATTGGCATGCTCAAAGAAGATTACCAAAGCAACATGCAAAATTATGACACCTTACTTGCACTTTATCTCAAAGAAGATTTAGAAGGTCTTGGTGTACTCATGCTCGAAGAAACTGCACAGTATCCTGAATTCAATGAGCTGCTGCTGCTTGCCAGAAACCGCAGTTGGATAGCTCCTATGAGTAGTCAAATGCAAAAAGAAAGTACCTTTTTTGCCGTTGGCGCTGGTCATTTAGCTGGCCCAGAGGGGGTTATTGCATTATTGAGAAAACAAGGCTACACCCTTACTCCAATTCAAAAAGATTAACACACCAAGACTAAATTTAAAAAAAATGCAACAACAAGAAGTTTTTGATTCCATCGTTCAGTTCAGACGCAGTAACCGCAAATTTGACCCTTCTATTTCTGTCCCGAATGAAGTCATTGAGCGCAGCTTAAAACGCGCCATTCTTTCTCCTAATTCAAGCAATATGCAACTCTGGGAATTCCATTGGATTTCTAGCCCAACGGCACTTGAACAGATGGTGCCTATTTGCCTGAATCAGTCGGCGGCCAAAACCGCACAACAAATGGTTGTGTTTGTTGCCAGACCTGACAAATGGAAATCGAGGCAGCAATGGCATTTACAACAAGTTAAAAACGAAATAAAAGGCGAACCCACAAAGGCGCAAAAAATGATGCTCCAATATTACGGTAAAGGAATGCCCATACTCTATGCCGCTGACCCACTCCGAATCTTAGCTGCGTTGCGCCTAACCATCAGCTTCATAGGTGGTCTTTTTAAACCATTTTACCGAACTGGTGGCGCTTCTGCAGTGCGTGTGGTTACCCAAAAATCTTGTGCACTCGCTGCCCAAACGTTCATGCTATCTATTGCAGCTGAAGGTTTTCATACCTGCCCCCTAGAAGGTTTTGACGAAAAAAGACTCAAGCGCTTTTTAAAACTACCAAGACGAACAAACATCAATATGGTGGTCGTGATCGGCAAAGGTACTGAGCCTGGCATTTGGGGAGAAAGAGTGCGTGTACCTTACGAAGAAGTGGTAGTTAAGCACTGAGGTAATTTCGAATACCGATTCTAAGCGCTGGTTTAATTTGCCCGAGCTCTTCAATGAGCTCAATTTGGGCCCTAACTTCCGGATCAATCTCGGGATATTTTTTGCGCAATCTTTTTAAATGATATAAAGCATATACCCGATTTGCTACCTTGACATCAGCATTTTGGAAGATATTAAAGTAAAGATCCAGTAATGCACCCTCATTTTTCTTTCTCATCGGAAAACTCAGTAAAACCACCAATAAACTGCGCTGGATATCGTGCTTAGTTGTGTGTAGCAACGTTTCCTCGAGTTGATTTTGAAATTTGTAAAGCAATTGTGGTTTCACATTAGCTACATGAACCAATAACCAAGCACTGTAAGCTGGCACGGGGTGTGATTTCGTACTCTGTGCCAGTTCTATCAAAGCAGGAATATCCTGATGATTGGATAAAAAATAAGTATGTAAATCAGTGAACTTTGGCATTTTGGCTCGTGCCAAAACCATTGCCTCTATTTCACTGATTGATGCCATTATCAAACACAGGACTATTCAGCTGCAGATTCTCCTTTTGTTTTCGGCGTTTTAACCTTCTTAATTTGGAGATCAAGCAAATCTTTTCCTGCAATATAATCGAGTGTTATTGTATCGCCTGTTTGCAAATTGGCATTGATGATTTCTTCAGCGAGTGGATCTTCGATGTATTTTTGAATGGCGCGTTTGAGCGGTCTGGCACCAAACTTTTCATCATATCCTTTGTCTACAATGAAATCTTTGGCAGCATCTGAACAAGCCACATGGTAACCTAAATTGCCAATGCGCAACAAAAGTTTTTCAAGTTCTATGTCAATGATGCGATGAATATCTTCGCGCTTGAGCGACTTAAACATGATCATGTCATCTACGCGGTTCAAGAATTCTGGCGAAAACGCCTTGCGCAAAGCATTTTGAACTACTGAGAGTGCATTTTGTTCTTGAGCTTCCTCTCTGGCTTTGGTTCCGAAACCTACTCCAGTTCCGAAATCGGCAAGTTGTCTGGCGCCGATGTTGGAAGTCATGATAAGGATGGTATTCTTGAAATCGATTTTACGACCCAAACCATCGGTCATGTGGCCGTCGTCAAGTACTTGTAATAAAAGGTTAAATACATCTGGGTGAGCCTTCTCGATTTCATCGAGTAAAATGATGGCATAAGGCTTTCTGCGCACTTTTTCAGTAAGTTGTCCGCCTTCTTCGTAACCAACGTATCCCGGAGGTGCTCCTACTAGTCTGGAAATGGAGAATTTTTCCATGTATTCCGACATATCAATTCGGATTAGAGCATCTTCTGAATCGAAAAGATTTTTGGCAAGAATTTTTGCCAACTGGGTTTTACCGACACCTGTTGGGCCTAAGAAAAAGAATGATCCGATTGGCTTGTTCGGGTCTTTGAGGCCAGCTCTGTTGCGCTGAATAGCACGCACCACTTTTTCAACTGCATCGTCTTGGCCAATTACTTTTCCGCGAATAGTTTCGGCCATTTTGACCAATTTCCCGAGTTCAGATTCTGAAACTTTGGTCACTGGAATACCACTCATCATGGAAACAACTTCAGCAACGTTTTCTTCGGTTACGGTAACGCGGTTATTTTTTGCTTCTTCTTCCCATTTTGTTTTTGCAGCCTCGAGCTGCTCTTGGAATTTGCGTTCTGCATCGCGGAGCTCGGCGGCTTTTTCGTATTGTTGAGATCGAATAACTTCAGCTTTCTGAGACTTTAATCCTTCGATTTGAGCTTCTATATCGGTTATTTCTTTGGGCACATGAATATTGGTAATGTGCACACGAGATCCAACTTCATCGAGTGCATCGATGGCTTTGTCCGGAAGATGTCTATCAGTAATGTAGCGCTCGGTAAGCTTGACACAAGCCATAATTGCTTCGTCAGTGTATCTCACGCCGTGATGATCTTCGTAGCGCTCTTTGATGTTGTGTAAAATTTGGACAGTTTCGTCTATGCTGGTCGGCTCAATAATGACCTTTTGAAAACGTCTTTCTAGTGCACCATCTTTTTCGATGTACTGACGGTATTCATCTAGAGTGGTGGCTCCAATTGCTTGCATTTCACCGCGAGCAAGCGCAGGCTTAAACATATTTGAAGCATCTAGCGAGCCACTAGCTCCACCCGCACCAATAATGGTGTGGATTTCGTCGATGAACAAAATGATGTCGGGGTTTTTCTCGATTTCTTGCATGACAGCTTTCATGCGCTCTTCAAATTGACCGCGGTATTTGGTGCCCGCAACCAAAGATGCCAAATCGAGAGAAACTATGCGTTTGTTAAAAAGTATTCTAGAGACTTTTCTTTGCACAATACGCAAAGCCAAACCTTCGGCGATAGCGGATTTACCAACACCAGGCTCACCGATAAGGATTGGGTTATTCTTTTTGCGACGCGATAAAATTTGACTAACGCGTTCGATTTCTTTTTCACGGCCCACAATTGGATCTAAACGGCCCAACTCGGCCATTTTAGTGAGGTCACGCCCAAAATTGTCTAGGACTGGCGTTTTAGATTTTGGGTCTGCGCTTTTGCGTTGCGCGGCACCAAAGTTTTCTTCTTCTTCATTACCAGAATTTGGAAACTCTGAACGGGGTTGTTGTTTGTCTTGTAGCATAAGTTCGTATTCTTCGCGGGCGCTGTCGTAGAGCACTCCATATTTGTTTAAAACTTGGCAGGCAACGCTGTCTTCGTAACGTAATATAGTCAGTAAAAGGTGTTCGGTACCAATGATGTTTTGCTTGAATTCTTTGGCTTCGAGGTAAGATTGTTTGATGATATTTTCAGCCTGCTTAAGCAGTGGGATATTGGTGCTCACGAGGTGCTGTACCGC
Source organism: Flavobacteriales bacterium (assembly GCA_046091725.1). GTDB lineage: Bacteria > Bacteroidota > Bacteroidia > Flavobacteriales_D > Crocinitomicaceae > UBA952. Next base: position 16,990 of record JBJTCG010000133.1, read on the forward strand.
TGTTTTCGTGAGCATTTTTTCAAGCTCGATTTTGAGCTGAGGCAAATCGACATTGAATTCATTAAGGATTTTGACTGCCGTACCTTCATTTAGGCGGATCAGGCCGAGCAATAAATGTTCACCGCCAACAAATTCATTGGAGAGGCGCACTGCTTCATCGCGGCTATAACTGATCATGTCTTTGACACGGGGAGAAAATTTAGCTTCCATGGGCATTGAATCGTTGTTACAAATATAACTTTTATCTGAGCACACCGTCCGCTTTTATCCACAATTTATATGTTCATTTTGTTAGTAAAAAATAGTGAGGAGGCACGCGAAGGGGGTGCATTTTATTAACTTTGAAACTCTAATTAATTAACGCATAGACTAACGCAATAATATGGCTGAAGGCGAAAAAATCATTCAGATCAACATTGAAGACGAAATGAAATCGGCATACATCGATTATTCGATGTCTGTCATTGTCTCACGTGCACTCCCCGATGTCCGGGATGGCTTCAAACCCGTTCACCGCAGGGTGCTTTACGGGATGCAAGACCTCGGCGTCTACTCTAATAGACCTTACAAGAAGTCGGCAAGAATTGTCGGTGAAGTACTCGGTAAGTATCACCCACATGGCGACAGCTCAGTCTACGACACAATGGTTCGCATGGCCCAACCTTGGTCTTTGCGCTATCCTCTAGTTGACGGGCAAGGTAACTTCGGTTCTGTTGATGGCGATAGCCCAGCTGCAATGCGTGACACTGAGGCAAGGCTTCGCAAGATTGCCGAAGAAATGCTCGACGACCTTGAAAAAGAAACCGTCGATTTCAGACCAAACTTTGACGACTCACTCGAAGAGCCAACGGTTCTCCCTACTAAAATTCCAAACCTGCTCGTGAATGGCGCTGCGGGTATTGCCGTAGGTATGGCCACCACCATGGCTCCGCACAATCTCACGGAAGTCATTGACGGCACTATCGCTTATATCGATAACCGCAATATCGAAGCCGAAGAATTGTTGCAATACATCAAAGCCCCAGACTTCCCTACCGGCGGAATCATTTATGGCTATGAAGGAGTGCGCGATGCTTTACTTACCGGTAGAGGGCGTGTGGTCATTCGTGGTAAAGCCGAAATTGAAGAAGAAAACGGACGCGAACAAATCATTGTCACAGAAATCCCTTATCAGGTCAATAAGGCCGAAATGATCAAAAAGATCGCTGAGTTGGTCAATGATAAAAAGATTGAAGGTATTTCTGATCTTCGCGATGAATCTGACCGCAACGGAATGCGCATTGTTTTTGAAATCAAGCGCGACGCCATCGCTAACGTTGTATTGAACAAACTATATAAGTTCACGCAGCTTCAAACTTCTTTTTCTGTTAACAACATTTGTTTGGTCGATGGCCGCCCTCGTTTATTAAACGTCCGCGAACTCATTGAGCAATTTATTGATTTCCGTCATGAAGTCGTGATTCGCCGTACGCGTTTTGATTTACGCAAAGCCGAAGAGCGCGCCCATATTCTTGAAGGCCTCATCATCGCCTCAGACAACATTGACGAAGTCATCGAAATCATCAAATCTTCAGCTAGTCCTGATGACGCCCGAGACCGCTTAGCTGCTCGTTTTGGCCTGTCAGACATCCAGACCAGAGCAATTGTCGACATGCGTTTGCGTCAACTCACTGGTCTTGAGCAAGACAAACTACGCGCAGAATTTGACGAACTCATGAAGCTCATCGCGGATCTCAAAGACATCCTCGACAAAGAAGAGCGCCGCATGCAAATCATCAAAGACGAACTCATCGAAATCCGTGATAAATACGGAGATGAGCGCCGTTCTTCTATTGAGTACTCAGCGAGCGAAATGCGCATGGAAGACCTCATCGCTGATGAAGAAGTTGTAGTCACTATTTCTCATGCAGGCTACATCAAGCGCACGAACTTGGCAGAATACAAAGTGCAAAACCGCGGCGGAATGGGCTCAAAAGGCTCTGCTACCCGTGACCAAGATTTCCTAGAGCACCTTTTTGTCGCTACCAACCACAATTACCTCCTCATTTTTACCGAAAAAGGTCGTTGTTTCTGGATGCGCGTCTATGAAATTCCGGAAGGCAATAAAACCTCTAAAGGTCGTGCCATCCAAAACCTCATCAATATTCCGCAAGACGACAAGGTAAAAGCATACGTTAAAGTGCTTGATCTCACCGATAAAGAATACGTTGAAAATAATTTCATCGTCATGTGTACCAAACAAGGGGTCATTAAGAAAACTTCACTTGAAGCCTACTCCAGACCTCGCAGCAACGGTATCAACGCCATCGGCATCCGTGAAAACGACGAACTACTCGAAGCAAAACTTACCAACGGCAGCAACGAAATCGTTCTCGCTACAAGCGAAGGGCGTGCCATTCGTTTCAATGAAGCTACGGTTCGTCCTATGGGTCGCAACGCATCTGGTGTTCGCGGAGTAACGCTTACATCACCTTCAGACGTCGTGATCGGCATGATCTGTGTGGAAGACATCTTCTCTACCATTTTAGTTGTATCTGAAAAAGGATTCGGAAAACGCACCTTCCTCAATGACCCAGAAGACAAAGAACCAGTTTACCGTATCACCAACCGAGGTGGTAAAGGTGTCAAGACACTCAATATCACAGACAAAACCGGAAAATTACTTTCTATCCAGAATGTCTTTGACGAAGATGACCTCATGATCATCACTAAATCAGGTGTAACCATCCGCATGCACATCGACACCATTCGTACAATGGGTCGTGCGGCGCAAGGCGTGAAACTCATCAACCTTAAGGGTAATTCCGAAATCGCTGCCATCGCACGTGTACCGCGATCCGAAGATGAGGAAGATGAAATCATAGATGCTGAAATCACCAACGATAATGGCACAGAAATTGACAATTCTGAAGCTCAAAGCGAATAATTTTAAACTTATGAAAAAACAACTCTTTTTTGCCGGACTCAGTATATTATTAAGTACGACAACGTTTGCTCAAAAAAAGAACGTCACTGATGCCATTCTTTTGATGCGCAAATACAACCCAACAGGCGATGTCGCTGCCAATCAAAAAATTGTTACTGATGCAATGAACTTCATCGACCTAGCAGCTGCAAACCCCGAGACTGCCGAAGATTTAAAAATGCATTTGTACCGTGCACAAATCTATTATTGCCTCGGTGAAGTCAGTAGCATAGCTTCTGCGAGCTCAAATCAACCAATCGATGTTGCAACAGCTGAAAAATGGAAAGTTACATCAGTGGCCTCTTTCAAAAAAGTGCTCGATGACCCTAAAAAAACTTACACCGCTGATGCGCAAAGTTTTATCAATGGCCGAGCTGATTTCACATTCAACCTAGGTATCGGAGCATACAACGCCAAAAAATACGAAGCAGCAGCTCTTGCCTTTTTAGCTGCTTACGATATCAAAAGCTATCTTGGTGAAGATTTTAAAGATGCTGAAGTAAATACCTCACTGGCGACCAACTATGCGGTTGAAGATTTCCTTGCTGCCAAAAAATACGATGAAGCCATTGCTTTTGCCACTCGTATTTCCGAAGCCCTCCCAAAAAACATCGATGTATTGATCAGCTTGGTCAACATCAATTTACAAAAAGGAGATGTTGCTGCTACCGAAACTTTCATCAACAAGGCACTTGCCATTGATCCATCTAACAAGCAACTTTACTACGTGCTTGGCACAAGCTACATGGACAAAAAAGAAAATGACAAAGCAACCGCTGCCCTTCAAAAAGCCTTAGAAATAGATCCAAATTACAACGAGGCACTTTACCAACTTGGCGCACACTTGTACAACCTTGCCGTTGAAAAGCGCAATCTCACGATTGAGATGGACTACAAAGACCCAAAAATGGCTGCAACGGAGAAAGAAGCTATGGATCTTTTCAAACAGGCACTTGTACCTCTTGAAAAATATGCGAGCCAAAACGAAAATGACAAAGCTATCCTAGACATATTGTACAAAACAAACATGAAACTTGGCAACATCGAAAAAGCCCAAGAATACAAGAAGCGTCTAGAAGCGCTCAAAAACTAAAAAATAACTGTTGTAAAACTGCCCGTTGATCGGGCAGTTTTTTTATACCCTTAAATTGGTTTTTTACTAACTTTGAGTCATGGAATTTGTACACCCCGAACGCTTATGGCTGCTCTTCTTAGTACTCATTCCAATTATTATCCATCTCTTTCATTTTCGAAAAAGAAAAATACTGTTCTTCTCCTCACTGCGCTTTATTCAATACATTGAAAAACAAGAGCAGAGTTCACGAAATCTCAAGCACTACCTCATCCTAGCTACTAGAATTTTAGCTATTAGTGCCCTTACTTTTGCATTTGCCAACCCCTACCTACCTTCAACAACTCAGCAAAAGAGTGGCAAAAACGCTGTGATCATTTATATCGACAACTCCTATTCAATGACCGCACTGGGTGCAGAAGGCACCTTATTGTCAGAAGCCAGAGAATTAGCCAAACGTGTACTCGCACAAATCAAACCTAATACAAACGTCCTGATTTGCAGCAATCACCTCAATAGCTCTGAACAGTTTTTTGTTACCAAAGCAGAAGCACTGCGCTACCTTGATCAACTAGAGCCATTTGCATTACCCAGAAGCCTCAACGACATCGCAGAATGGCAAGCCAAACAAATCGAGCAACACGAAGCCCTTGTTGGCCCCCTCAGCACTGTGCAGCGGATTTTTATTTCTGACTTTCAAAGCCAAAACGCCAAGCTTTCAAACCAAGATCCAGCACAAACCGACCCTTTCTATTTGTATCAATTGGTTGCCCAAAAACCTAATAACATTTATATCGATAGTATTTGGTTTGGCAACCCAACGCAACAATATGACGCCAACCAAGAACTTTTTGCCCGTGTCAAACATTCTGGCACAGCTGAACAACAAAGCACATCCGTTGAATTAGAACTCGGTAAAACCAAAAGAACAATGTTCTTAAAAATTGGGGGCAATCAATCAAAAGTGATCAGTTTCCCATTTACAGAAAAAAATAAGGGCGCCGTACTAGGAAACATCAATGTCACAGATGCCCAAATACATTTTGATGACTCCTGGAATTTTGCATATGAAGTTCCGAAAGCCACCAAAGTAAGCCTGATTCAAAAAGCCGGATCAAGCGAACGTGTGAGCGCCGCATTTGCAGTTGAACCGCGTTTTGTGCTCAATACACTAGAACCTGGCGCAGTTGACATCCAAAAATTAAGCAACTCGGACCTTATCGT